>NZ_JBALSS010000040.1:0-30302 GCF_036967045.1 Bacillus sp. JJ1609
CGGGGGTCAGACCCCCAATACTTAACCGCGTCACAGCGTTACCTTGTCGACTTCCTTGATTCTCCATTTTCTATGCTGTAATGACATTGTTCGCTAAATTATGTATAATTGTGCAGTAAATAATTTTAATGAGGGTGCGTGTAAAGTGTTATTTAATTCGTATGAATTTATTTTCTTTTATCTGCCTATAACATTTATTTTATATTTTGCTCTGCATCACGCTGGGAAAACGAATGCTGCCAAGGTGTTTCTTGGTTTGGCTTCTTTGGCTTTTTACAGCTGGTGGAATCTTAATTATCTTCCATTAATATTAATGTCGATTGCCATTAACTATACCTTCGGATTTTATTTAACGAAAGTGGAAAATCCGAAGAGCCGGAAGTGGCTGTTAACAGCGGGTATTGTATTTAATGTGGGCTTGTTGGGATATTACAAATATACAGATTTCTTTTTATCAACCGTTAATTCCCTTTTTGAAAAAAACATGCCGCTCCTTCAGTTGGCATTGCCGCTTGCGATCAGCTTTTTTACCTTCCAGCAGATTTCCTATCTCGTAGATATCTACCGCCGGGAAATAGAAAGTTACAAGATTCATGATTACGTTTTGATTGTTACCTTTTTCCCTCACCTTATTGCGGGTCCGATTATCTATTATAAGGAAATTATGCAGGAATTGCATAAAGGCAATTATAGAATCAATATGAAAAATATTGCCCTTGGCCTGTTCATCTTTGGTATAGGATTGTTTAAGAAAGTGATGATTGCAGATACCTTCTCGGTTTGGGCAAATCAAGGTTACAACAACGCCTTCGACTTAAACATTGTCGAAGCATGGATTGCCTCCTTGTCGTATACTTTCCAGCTGTACTTCGATTTCAGCGGGTATTGCGATATGGCTGTTGGGGCAGCACTATTGTTCAACATCAAGCTTCCAATGAACTTTAATTCGCCTTATAAAGCACTTAATATTCAGGATTTCTGGCGCCGCTGGCATATTACGCTCGGCCGCTTTTTGACACAGTATCTATACATCCCATTAGGTGGAAGCAGAATCGGTCCATCAAGGACATATATCAATCTCATGATTATTTTCTTGGTCAGCGGCTTCTGGCATGGCGCAGGCTGGACCTTCATTATTTGGGGCTTCCTGCATGGGTTTGCATCTGTGATTTACCGCTGGTGGAGCCTTCGCGGCTACTCAATGCCTAAGTGGCTTGCCTGGTTCATAACCTTCCAGTTCGTCAACGCTGCATGGGTATTGTTCAGGGCTGAAACAATCCCTCAAGCCATTGCGATCCTGAAATCTATGATCGGTTTGGGGGATATCGAGCTGCCGACGAGAGTCGCTAGAGTATTGGAGCCGATTTTCAACGTCAACCTATTGCCGGAAGGTCCGATGTTATATACATCAACAAGCGTTTTAATCATTGTCTTAGGCTTAATCATAGCCACAACCCGGAAAAATTCATTCGAAATGCTTGACCGTTTCAAACCAACGAACTTAAACATGATTTTTATCGTGTTAATTTCAATCGTATCCATTTTACAGCTCGGTAAAGTCTCCGAGTTCCTGTATTTCAACTTTTAATTTTAAAAGGAGTTCTGCAAGTGGAGCCTATTTATAAGAAATTTGTTCTTAAGTTTTTCATCGTCTTCGCAGCAGTGCTTGTCCTCATTGCGGGGTTCGTGTATATGAGCGATCCTTATGTTTACTACCATAAGGGGGGCATCTACAAGCGGACATTCACGAAAAACTTTAATATGCGCTACCAAATTCCAGGAATGATCAGGAATCTGGAATTCGAAACGATTTTTGTCGGCACATCAATGGGCCATAATTTTAAAGAGGAAAAAATAGATGAAAGCTACAATACTAAATCTTATAATGCAACCATTTCTGGTTCCTCAGCAAGGGAGCAAAGAAAGGCTGTTGAACTTGCGATCAAATCGCATAATATAAAGCATGTATTCTGGGAAATCAATTATGATTCACTGGCGGGCGAAGCTGATCGTGTCGATGCGACTTTTCCAGAATTTCTCTACGACCGAAACATCGCCAACGATCTTCCATATTTGCTTAGCTATGATGCGATTAAAAAGATTGATTACCAGATGAAGAATCAGCATCTGGTAAACCCCAATGCCGATCCCTATACTTTTTATAAGTTTGGTGAGAAGCGACAACCCTTAACGGTTGAGAAATTGAAAAAAGAATTAGAAGGAGTAGAACCTCCTCCTTCAGAAGCCCACAAGTTAGATGTGTATATGAATAGTTTCAAGGCTAATATGCTTAAAATGGTCGAGGACAATCCGGATACAGAGTTTACCTTCTTCTATACCCCATATCCGATTGCAAGGCATATGAGCATCCAGTTTAAAAAGCCTGAAATTAACGAGGATCGCCTTCAGACAAAACTAGAGATTTTTAAAGAATTGAAGAACCACAAGAACACTGAAGTCTATGATTTCCAAGATAATGCAGAGATTACATTTAACGTTGGTCATTACATGGATCGTTCCCATTACTTCCCTTATATAAACGACCAGCTGCTGGAAGAAATGGCAACAACCAAGCCAATCCAGTCGGAAAAAGAATATAAGGAAAAAGTAGAGAGATTCTCAGCTCAGCTCAAGAATTTCTCGTACGATCAGTTAAAAGAAAAACCGCTGACCGCGAGCAAAAACTAGTAAAATGGCTGCCAGAAACTGGCGGCCATTTTTGATAAAAAAATAGGAGCAACTCCAATGAAACCAGAAATTCGAATCTCTTCCATAACTCTTCCTGTTGCGAACCTGGCAAAATCGATCGCTTTTTACGAAGTCATAGGACTGCCAATTCCGCTAGGCCTTCATCCAAAAGACCATATTGTAATTGAGCTCCAAAATAACCTGGACATCGTGCTCCAACAGATTCCCCAGCTTGAGAATACTCTACTTAAATCTTCCGGAATCACACTAAATATCATCGTTGATCAAAACGAAGACGTGGACGCAATCATCGAAAGTGCCGTGGAACATGGCGGTGAATACATACAACATATTCAAAAGGAAGAATATGACGGAATCTACACCAAATATTTTAAAGATCCAGATGGACATATTTGGGAGGTTAGCAGTTACTACAAATATAATCTAAAGCTAGAATGGGCTTACGATTGAGTTGCTGATTCATTCCTCGAACGCCCCCCACCCACCAAAAACCCTGAAATTTCTACATTATCATTGTCGTCTGTTGCTAGAATTACGGTCATGTTATTAGTTGTAAAAATCTTCTAAAAAAAGTAGTATATAAATTGGATATGTATTCCAATGGGAGAAAGACAGGGGGAGAGAACGTGGGGAAATGGAAGAAGAACCTCGTTTCGATTGGTGTAAGTGCTAGCCTGGTTGCAGGCACGGCGTTCGTGCCAGGAGGGGCAGTATTTGCAAAAACGACAGCTGGAAAGCATGTGGGGATATCCGCGGTTTCAGTCAATTCACCATTGCTTCAGCAAAAGATGGATCAGAAAAAGTCACCGCTAAGTGAAGATACTTTGGTCATCAAGTACCAGAAGCCTCTGACAGCTTCAGAGCATAAGAGATTGGGAGGAACTCTGGTTCGTCAGGTCTCAGGATTGAATTACGCTGTGGTAAAAGTGAAGGACAAGCAGAACCTGCATAACGTCATTTCAAAGTACCAGCAGCTTGATAAAGTTGTTTCCGTCACTCCATCTGTCTTATATCAGCAGCTAGGCTTCAGCGATCCGAAGGCGGGAGAGCAGTACCATCTGACACAGCTGCAAATCGCCAAGGCTCAACAGCTTGCTGGCAAAAATAAAGTGAAGGTTGCCGTAATTGACACAGGCATTGACCGCAATCACCCTGATTTAAAAGGCAAGATTCTATCTAGCAAAAACATTGTCAATCCGATCAGTCCAGGAATCGCGGATTCGCATGGCACACACGTAGCTGGAATCATCGCGGCTAAAAAAGATAATGGAATCGGAGGCTATGGGGTTTCAACTGATGCCGATATCCTTTCCATCGATGTATTTGACCGAGGCTGGGGAGCGAGCGACTACGCAATCGCCGAGGGTATCCTTGAAGCAGTGAGAAGCGGTGCAAAGGTCATCAATATGAGTCTGGGCGGACCAATGCCATCACCAGTCATTGAGGAAGCTGTCAAGCAGGCGGTTGCCAAAAACGTTGTGATCGTAGCGGCAGCTGGAAACGATGCCAGCGACTGGACAAACTATCCGGCAGGCTATGAGGGCGTCATCAGCGTCGGCTCTACCAATAAATATAAGAAATTATCAAGCTACTCTTCCTATGGACCATCGGTTGATATCGTTGCTCCAGGAGAAGATGTATACAGCACGATCTATGAACCTGAGAAGCTATCAAGCTTCCGTAAAATGAGCGGCACGTCCATGGCCTCGCCGGTCGTTGCCGGAGCAGCTGCATTGCTGCTATCGAAATATCCAAGTCTTACACCTGCACAGGTTGAGTACATACTCGAGCACAGTGCGGACGACCTCGGCGATAAAGGCTTTGACGTTAAATTTGGCAACGGTCTAGTGAATCCTGTCAAAGCACTTCAATTTGACCTGAAGAAATTGCCGGCGCTGGTCAAAAAGAAGCTGACGGAAAAAGAGATATTTGCAAGCGCCAAATCTGTGAAAGTGGATAAGCAGGCTTTATTTACAGATGCCATTACCAAGCCTTCTGAGGAAAAATGGATCAAGTTCAGCGTTAAAAAGGGAGACAATATCCAGGCTGTTTTATCCGGATCCTCTAAATACGATTACAAAATGATGATGCGCTTCACTTCTGCGAGCACAAAACGAATTCACGAAATCAATAAAGTCCGTGAAGGCAAGGCAGAAGGCAAGCTATTCACCGCACCTGCCGACGGTGTGCTGGCAATTGGCGTTAAAGATGTAAATGCCAACTATGACGACTCTGCAAAAAAGCTATCGAAATATACGCTTCAGGTCAATAAAATGACTGGTTACTTAACTGATGATTCCGACCTGGAAAATCCGGTCGCAATCGAAGCACTTCCTTTTAGCACGGACGAACATCCGCTGACTTTTACAGGCAGAGACGGCAGTGATGATGATTACTTCACCTTCTCTGTAGAAGAAAGCCAGCTCGTAAAGCTTGAAGTCAGTGCGGTTCCGGGTGCGAACTCGGCAGTCAGCGTTTACCCTGCGGAAATGCTAATGCCGGTTGGAGGGGAAATGCCAGAAGGTGAAGGAATGCCAGAAGGTGAAGACCCGGCAAAAGGAGAATATCAAGCTGCCCATGAGGGTGACCATAGCGAAGAAATCGAGCCGATGTATTATTCCAATAACGGCGGAACAAGTGAAGGCGAAACACTGACCTTTACAGCGGAGCCAGGAATGACTTACGCAGTAAAAGTAACGAATAAACCAAGCAATTACTATGGAATGTATGAGTTCTTCTATGGCTTTGATATGTTCATGGATACAAGTAAGCCAGAAAGCTCGCTGGTTCCATACATGTTCAGCATTACTGGAAAAGTAATGCCGGCAGACGAAGACAATCTGCCTTACATGGAAGAAGAGCCAATGCCGGAAGAAGGTATGGAGGAATACGCAGAAGGGAAGCTTGAACAGCAGAGGATTAAAATTGCTTCTTCCTATAAAGCAGCCCATGAAGAGAATCCTGAGCTGGAATACATGACGATGGTTCAGGAAAACGCACGTCCTTACTCCATCGGCAAGCGTGCTGACGGCTACTTAGCTACTTTCGAAGATGAAGACTGGTTCGCACTCAGCCCGCAGGAAACAGGGGTTTACGAATTTACGATCAGCAAGACTGGGAATTTGCCGTGGTTTGAAATTTATAAGCTTGAAACCGAGAAGAATGATGAAGGTGAAGAATTCACCTGGTTCAACTACATTGGCACAAATGTCACTTGGGATATGTACAGCAACGGCTTGGGGACAAAAGTATACACTGGCCTTAAAAAAGGTGAGAAGTACTTCATCAAACTCAACAACGATTATATGCAAAACCAGATCAGTTTCAATCCATATTCCTTTACCTCAAAGCTTGTCACGAAAAATGTAATGGATAAATACGAAGACAATGACAAACTCGAGAAGGTGAAAGACCTTCCAGGTTCAGTCGTCCAGGGCAACTTCGGCATGCCAAATGATCAGGACGTATTCTACTTCCAGGCTAAAGCAAGCCAGGTATACGGTGTAACGATTGAGCGCGGAGCACTGACGAAGGAACTGAGCAGGCTTCCGAAGGAAATCGTCAGCCCATTCTATGCTTTTGCCCAGATCATTGAAGACAAGAATAAGAACCGCAAGCTGGACGAATCTGAATACAATCTGGCACAGTTTATTGAAAAGGGTGTATACGGAGGCTATACTTTTGGTTCCTTCAAGGCTAAGAAAGGCAGCAATTACATCATCGTAGCTGCTGGCTGGCCGGAAAGCAGCACGCCGCTTACTTTAATGCCTTATAAGTTGACTGTCGCTGCAGCCAATGCGAAGGATGAGGATGCAGGCAACAAGGTGGCGAACAACAAAGCTTCCAATCCTGTAAAAATGAAGAAGCTCACTGCGAGCACATGGGAATCAACAGGCAATTTCAATTCAGGATTGTCATTCGGCGATGAGGATTGGTACACATTCACACTTGATCGCAACGCATCCGGCGTTATCAAGCTGGAAGGCTCCATTGAAACCGATGGCACGATAGAGCTCTATCAGAATGGAAAACTGATTTCATCAGCTGACTTCTATCCAGAAGGTGATGCAGAAGTCCTATCAGCTTCCCTGAAAAAAGGAACCTACCAAGTCAAGATTACAGACTTCCACCGAAGCTCTTCAATCAAACCTTACAAGTTGAAAGTATACATGAAGTAAGATACTGTAAAATGGGAGAGTCCTTGGTACTCTCCTGTTTTTTCTGATTGGAAAAAACATAATCAGGAAGACTCAATAAATATCCAAAAAATACAAAAGATTCCCCCAATTTTGAAAAGATATCCTTGAAAGGGAAGATTTAAAATAACTGCTTAAATATGACAACTTTTCTTATTTTATCCTTGTATAAAGATGCCAACGTGGTAAAATAGGAGTGTAGCACAATTCCTGTTTTGAATTTTTTTTAAATGTGCAAGGGTTGGTTATGGCCGATGGAGAGTACCTGTCAAAAGCAGGTACTCTTCGTTTTTTTTTATGCTGTTCCGTTACAATAATCGCTCTTTTAAACTGGGACTGTTGATTTCCGCTCCAGTCGAGTGCCCTCCGCTCCAATCAACAGGGCTAATAAATCAAGATTGACCTTTAACACAGCCAAAAAGTAAAAAATCCAATCTCATTGACCCAAGTATCGATTCCTAAACAAAAAAATAGATATCCCAGAAATTAATACTTAGTAATAAAAAGACAAAAAATCCGGGTCTCAAAATAATGAGAACCCCGGATTTTTCACTCTTTATATTTGATTGATCAGTCCAGCTAGTTTACCGAAACAACACAGTTACACCGGTTCCTTCTGCTCAACAACCTGTACCTTCCATCTCGAAAGGTCCGGATTTTCCGCAAGCACTAATTCTTTCGGGAAAATAAAGGTCCAAGGCTTGCTTGTGTTGGCTTTTACTTCAAACTGGTCTAAAGCGAATCCGCCTTTTGCCACTATTTGTCCAGCAGCATCCTCAACCTGCAGTGGCAGCTGATTGAGCTGGATATTCTTATCGTTTCCATTTCGGATCAGGATGGTGACACTTAAGCCGCCATTTTCATTTTTCCTCGCCTGCAAGCCGAGGAAATTCACTTCACCCGCTTTTGGGGAGCCAAGGGATTCGACCATCTGAATCAGCTTTTCTTTTTCCTCCACAGGAAGAGCGTTCTCCCATGAAGCATCCAGGTCAAGACGGTGCGGTGCTTTAATTTCGAATGCAAGCTTCCAGCCCTCGGAAGGGATTTCGGCGGAAAGAACATCGCTCAGATGGAAGTTGAAATGCCACGGCCTGCTGCTTTTTGCCGGAATTTCTCCGAGCTCAGCTAAATCGAATCTCTTGCGTGCCAGGTGTTCTCCGTTTGGTCCAATCAGCAGAATGGAAGATTCAGCGAGACGGATTCCCTTGGATACGCTATTGCGGACAAAGGCCGAAACAATTAATTGATCCTCTTCAGCTCGCAGCTCAATCCCCGAAAGCGACACCTGGTTTGGCTTCAAAGGAGGAAGTTCATTATTGAGGAAACGCAGTACATATTGAGTTTCCAATGGCACATTCATCGAAGGGTGAATGGATAGCTCTGTAAAGACTTCCTGCTCTTCAGCAACACCTTCATCATCCAATAGTTCTTTTGAAGGAAAAACAGTATCTTCGCCTTGTTTTTCAACTTTATCTTTTTTATTTTTTTTGAAAAAAGAAAACATATGCATTTCCCTCCTATTCCTGAGATTCAGATACAATCATGAGCTGTGCAGTCTGGATGCAAATCTCTTTGGAGATTTTATAATAGGCCATTTCAAATAGTTCGAGGCCTTCTTTTTGATAGAGTCGCATTGGATCTTCCTGCTGATAATGACGCATTCCGATACCTTCCTTAAGCCTGCTCATATTCTCTAAATGCCTGATCCAGTTGCGATCGATCACAAAGGTGTTCGATCCTTTTAGAGTGTCCTGAAGTTGAACATTGCTGCGGAAACCATCCACTTTTGCTTTAAATTCTGCTACGCGTTCAGAAGCAATTTGTGCAACATGCCTGCGGTCAAAATTCTCGTCCGGAAACTCCATTGTCGCACCAGGGAGGAATTGATCCAATTCAGCCTTAAGTTCCTTTAGTGGCCAATTCTCTGGAATTTCATCCTCAAGACAATAGTTATCTATTAAATTATCAACTGTTTTATCAACAAGTGGTAAGATAATCGATATCTGATCCTGCTCTTCCAATACTCGATTACGAAGTGTATAGATCACATTCCGCTGCTCATTGATGACGTCATCGAGCTTCAGATTGTACTCGCGCATCGAGAAGTTCGCTCCTTCAACAATTCGCTGAGTCCGGTTAACGATTTCGGTAATCTTCTTGTTTTGGATCACACCTGCTACATCTGTTTCAAGTGTCGGTTTCAGCTTCTCCAGATCTTCCTGGGCAAAGCGCCTGAACATGTCGTCCTCAATCGAAATGAGAAATTGGGAAGACCCGCGATCGCCCTGGCGTCCTGAACGCCCTTTCAGCTGATTGTCAACGCGTCTGCTTTCGTGCCTTTCCGTACCGATGACATGGAGGCCGCCTAATTCGGCAACGCCTTCACCGAGAAGGATGTCCGTACCGCGTCCAGCCATATTGGTGGCAATGGTGATCCTGCCGTGCTGACCTGCCTGGGAGATGAGCTGGACCTCTTGCTCCACTGTCTTTGCATTCAATAGCTGATACGAAAGGTTTTCCTTGTCAAGGTACTCGGCAACCTTTTCAGATTGCAGAATGGAAGTGGTCCCAATCAGGACTGGCTGCCCCTTAGCATGGCGTTCCTTGACCTCTTTTGTCACCGCTGTATACTTCTGTTCCTTAGTTTCAAAAACCAAATCAGCTAAATCCTCGCGAATGACAGGCTTATTTGTTGGGATTTGAATGACATCCATCCCGTACACCTGGCGGAATTCACTTTCTTCGGTTTTTGCAGTACCAGTCATACCGGACATCATGGGGTACATACGGAAATAGTTTTGAACTGTGATCGATGCCTGGGTTTTATTCTCGTCGGTAATCTCAACGCCTTCCTTTGCCTCCAAAGCCTGGTGCAGGCCGTCAGACATTGTGCGGCCCTCCATGATCCGGCCTGTGAACATATCGACAAGCATGATTTTGCCGTCCTTGACGATATAGTCAACATCACGTTCGAACATGACATGAGCCCGGACAGCCTGGATCACATAATGATAAAGCGTCTGGTGGTCAAGGTCATACAAGTTATCGACGCCAAAAGCTTTTTCTACCTTATTGATGCCAGTATCGGTCAAACTCGTTGCTTTTGTTTCTTCATCAAATGAATAATCAACGTCTTTTTCAAAACGCTTTGCCAGCCTTGCTGCAATTAAATGCAGGTCTGCGCTTGATTCCATTTTACCGGCGATGATCAATGGCGTTTTCGCTTCATCGATCAGTACACTGTCAATTTCATCGATAATTGCAAAGTGGTATGGACGCTGAACACGCTGGGCCACGCTCGCAACCATATTGTCACGCAGGTAATCAAAGCCGAATTCGGTTCCGATTCCATATGTAATATCCGCCTGGTAAGCAGCCTGTTTTTCATCCGCCTGCATCATCGGGATATTCAATCCGACTGTCAGGCCAAGAAATTCATGGATTCTGCCAATCTGATTGCGGTCACGTGCTGCCAGGTAATCATTGACAGTAATGACATGAACACCTTTGCCTTCAAGAGCCCTCAAGTAACTCGGCAGGGAGGCGACTAGCGTTTTTCCTTCACCGGTAGGCATTTCCGCGATATTTCTATCACTTAAAACAAGTCCGCCAATCAGCTGCACATCATAATGGCGCATGCCTAGAACGCGTTTCGAAGCTTCACGGACAACAGCAAATGCTTCGACCTTGATGTCATCTACCGTTTTTCCATTCGCCAGCTGTTCCTTAAAGTAAAGCGTTTTATTTTTAAGCTCATCATCAGAGAGTTTTTCAATCGCTGATTCTAATTGATTGATCTGCTCGACTAAATCCCTATATTTTTTTAGGCGTTTCTCATTCGAATCGCCAAATTTCTTCTTTAAAATCGACAGCATCCATTAACGCTCCCTTATCCAAATTCGTTTACTAGTATATCATTTATTTCCTTATAATAGTAGGTTTTGCCAGTGTGTCAAAATTTTCTATTAATCTAGGTAACCTTTTTGTAATATGCATCGTCTAAATAAAAGATTGAGCAAGATACCCACTAAATCATGCTGTTATATTCGAAAAGTATAGGAGGCAAAAATAGTTCTGGAGCAGCGTTTCTTTTTGGGCTGAAACGGGAAATAAATCTAGGACATTGGAGATATTTGTCGATATAATCATATATTAGGTGTTTCAGAGTTTCATTACTTATGCTATAATGCATTTTGTGGTAATCTGAGCAGTTGCTCAGGAAACCAAGCTTTGTAAATAATCGGCAGCCTTAGCCGACTGTTAATTAATAACGAAAAAGTCATCAATTAGATGTTCAAAATAGAGCCGCATTGGTTATGCTATTAATTAAGGAGGACCAACATGATTTATGTGACAATGTTCATTTGTTTTATTACCTCCATATTGATCACACCGCTTGTAAAAAAGTTCGCCATTAAAATTGGGGCAACTGATAAACCTAATCAACGAAAAGTCCATCAAAAGATTATGCCTCGTCTCGGAGGTTTAGCAATATACATTAGCTTCATCGTCGGTTTGCTGGTTCTTCAGCCAAGCAGTCAAAATCACTGGCCGCTTGTACTCGGCAGTTTCATTATTATTTTAACCGGAATCTTTGATGATCTATTCGAGCTTTCCGCTAAAATAAAACTTGGCGGCCAATTAGCAGCTGCAACCGTCGTTGTTGTCTGGGGAGACGTACTCGTTTCCTTCATTAACCTTCCATTTGGCGGAATGATCGAATTCGGTTACTTCAGCATTCCACTGACAATTCTGTGGATCGTAGGTATTACGAACGCCATCAACTTGATTGACGGTTTAGACGGATTGGCAGCAGGGGTTTCATCAATTGCATTAATCACAATCGCCTTCATGGCATTGATTATGGGTAACTTCTACGTAGTTGCAATCGCATCAGTATTGCTTGCAAGTACATTAGGATTCCTGTTCTACAATTTTCATCCGGCAAAAATCTTTATGGGTGACACTGGAGCCTTATTCCTCGGCTTCATCATCGCGGTACTTTCACTGCTAGGATTTAAAAACGTAACGGTCATTTCTTTAATCGTTCCTGTTATTATCCTCGGTGTACCGATTTCTGATACATTTTTTGCGATTATTCGCAGGTTCGTTAATAAAAAACCGTTATCCGCACCAGATAAATCACACTTGCACCATTGCTTGTTAAGACTTGGCTATTCACATCGCCAGACCGTCCTGATGATTTATGCGATGGCGGCAATGTTTGGCCTGACAGCGATCATCTTCTCACAGGCAAAAGTATGGGGATCCTTCGTAGTAGTAGGTATCCTGCTGATCCTCATCGAGATATTTGCAGAAAGCGTAGGGTTAATGGGCAAGGACCACCGTCCATTACTGAAATTCGTCAGACGTTACTCTACAGTTAAAAATCGATAAATGTTTCAAAGCTGCTCCAGGGGAATCTGGGGCAGCTTTTTTGTTTTGGGACACATCGTTAACACTTCCTGTTAGGTGTCCGAAATGGTGTTGAAGGACCTCAAAAGGGAACGTAGAAGGGTGTCAATGTTTCCAAATTTGTGAAGAAGAGCCCAAAAGGTATGTAATACACGACTTACGCTAAGGTTGTTTGCTGTGTTGTTTTAATAAGTTGATTTCCACTCCAGGATGGTCGCTTTTCCAGGAAGAATTATGAAAAAGCCCTCATAAACAAATTCTTCTAGCGGCGGGCGGTGAGCCTCCTCGGCGTTTTAGCGCCTCTGGGGGAAAATGATCCTCCTTGTGGAACATTTCTACCTGGGTCTAACCTGTCCCGCTGCTCACAGAGGACACTGAATAGCTTCAACGAATCTGCCCACTCACGATGGAAGATGGAAATGCGTTAGCGTTTTCCGAGGAGTCTGGCGCCTTCCGTTCTAATCAACTTGTTTTGCTTTGGAATATCTTTTAGAAAACAATCATGCATAATTAGATTTGCTGTAAAAAATGCCGCTCATCAAAACTGCATCATGTAACCAAAAATGCTCCAGATCTTGCAAATAACTCATTTTCTCTTTTGTTGATTATGTAAAAAAACGAATCCCGCTCAATAAGCAAAATAAAAAAGGACAGCCATTAAGCTGTCCCGTTTCATAAATAATTATTCTTCATCCGTATAAATATACTCCGAATCTTCTTCCTCAACATCCGAAAGGTCCTGATCTGCATCCTTCTCAGCGATCTTGTTCACATCGCTTGCGCTGGAAACCTTTAAGTGAGTCTTAAGATTGAGGATCGTTTGCTGCAGTGCTTCTTCATCAAGCTGGTAATAATACACGCCATCGATCATGGCATCTGAGCCTTCAAGTGACATGGTTTCGACATTCAACTTAGAACCGGCTGTAGCATAATCAACCAAAGCTTTCATTTCACTGAATGATAAGTCTGTCTGCATATTATCGCCGACAGCTTCCATTACATCTGAGTACTTCGTGATTGATTTGGCTGAGGCAGCCTTTGTCATGATTGCTTTTAAAATTTCTTGCTGTCTTTTGCCTCGATAGATATCGCTGTCTTGCTTACGCGTTCTTGCCAATGCGAGCGCTTCTTCACCGTCAAGCGTTTGAACGCCTGGCTTTAAGTAAATCGCACCGCTTTTATCCCTTGAGTCTTTTTCATGCAGCTCGTAAGGAACATCGACTTCGATGCCATCCAACGCATCAACGACATCGATGAATGCTTCAAAGTTCATTTGAACATAATAATCTACAGGGACATCCAGGAAGTTTTCCACTGTTTCAATTGTAGATGTGATTCCGCCCTTGCCGTAGGCGTGGTTGATTTTATCTTCATAGTCTTTGCTCGGGATATACACGAGTGAATCACGTGGGATGCTAAGCAGCTTGATGGATTTTTCTTTTTCATTCAATGTTGCCAGCATCAGGGCATCGGTTCTCGATGCTGATTTAAAATCACGTGCCTCGCTGTCATCGATGCCGACAAACAGGATCGAAATATTATCAATATCAGGATTCACTTGTTTATCACGCTTATCGGACTGACGGTCCAGCGGTTTATAAGAATCGTCAATGACGGATTGTGCTTTATTATATAAAAATGCTCCATAGCCACCAGCAGTAAGGACAGTAAAGAATACAACGAACATGAGTACAGCAGCAATTTTTCTTCGCTTTTTTCGCTTTTTCTGAAGTGAACGTCTTTCAACAGACATATATGAGCTCCTTTTTTGTAAAAATAAGACGAATATTTTTGAAAGCCAAATTTAATTCTACAATTTTTACTGTGTTTCGTAAAATGAATTTTTTATTACTAAGTATTTCAATCATTAATTCACCTGGTAACCTGCTCCTCTAAATACCGCATTTCGCCTTCGCGCAGGTCACATTGGCCGCTTGTCATCTCGACCATCCATTCCTTAAATGCCTCAGTCTGTGCTTCTTCGACAAATGTTTCTATTTCGACCTTATCAAGGTAATGTATTTCTTTTAGCTGAAAAACAGAAGATCTCAGTTCATTCTCGATTTTTCCGAGCCAGGTGTAGTCAATCGTAGTATGCATGATGCGCATCAGCTTCCGTTCGACCATCCCCGTGGCTGCAAGTCCTTCTGATGTGGCTTTTCCGTAAGCGCGGATCAGTCCGCCTGCACCCAATTTGATCCCGCCAAAGTAACGCGTGATGACAACAACTGTATCCTTTAAGTGTTTCTTCTTTAACACCTCAAGAATCGGAACGCCGGCCGTGCCGCTCGGCTCTCCATCATCATTTGCCTTTTGGATCAGGTCATTCTCGCCGATTAGGTATGCGGAGCAATTGTGCGTCGCATTCCAATGCTTTTTCTTGATTGACTGGATGAATTCCTGGGCTTCCTCCTCAGTTTCCACCCTATCTATATATGCAATGAACCGGGACTTCTGAATCTCGATTTCATTTTCACCATAACCTTTTACAGTAAAATAGCTTGGCAGCAATTGGCCCGCTCCTCTTTATTAAAAATTTCCCAATAGACTTTATGTGCTTTTGGGCGCAGTGCTTATATTCGTTAATGGCAATTAGTGCTACAATCATTATAAGTTTACCAGAATCATGGGACAATCGATGTCTTATGATTGTAATATAACTTTAATACTGTAAATGTGTTTGAATGTTATAATAGTGAGTGGTCATACCAGGGTAAATAGAGTTCTTTAAACGTTTTTGGAAAAATGTTTTTATTTTAAAAATGGAGTTTAACTCTTAAAATAATAGGATATAAGACTTAGAATGAAAAATCAATCCTATGTCTTTCTGACGATTTTTGAAGAGATTGGCATGATTTTCTTGTTGAAAATAGTAACGAATCGTGTTTCACGCTAAAATATCTTTAGTGCCACCCTTGGGGGAGTTTTTTAATGGCGATTAAAATGTTTGATACAAAAGCACTCGATCTTATTCTAGAAAAAATGATTGAAACAGTTGGAGAAAGTAAAGACGAAATTTTCCGAATCGCTGAAGAATGCCGCTCGGATTATGAATCTATTACAAATGAATTAAGAGAAATTAAGAGGAAGGTTGCCCAAATTATCAATGAAGGCGATCATTTAGATTCCCAGGTTAGAGCAGCTAGAAAGCATCTTTCCGAAGTGAGTAAGCATTTTAAAGATTACACAGAAGTTCAGGTACGTGAGTCATATGAAGTCGCCCATAAGCTGCAGATGGACTTGACCTTAAACAGGCAGACAGAGAAACAGCTCAGGGAAAAACGGGATGATCTCGAACGTAGGCTTCTTGGCTTAAATGAAACGATTGAACGGGCGGAGCATCTCGTTTCTCAAATCAGTGTCGTCATGAATTATTTGATGAGCGATATAAGGCAAATGGGTGAAGCACTTGAAACGGCAAAACAGAAACAGGATTTTGGCCTGAAAATCATTGAAGCCCAAGAGGATGAGCGAAAAAGACTATCTCGAGAAATCCATGATGGACCGGCACAGATGCTGGCGAATGTCATGATGCGCTCTGACCTGATCGAAAAAATCTATAAAGAGCGAAGCGCCAGCGAGGCGATCAGTGAAATAAGAAACATGAAAAAAATGGTGCGATCCGCGCTATATGAGGTCCGAAGAATCATTTATGATTTAAGGCCAATGGCTCTTGACGATTTAGGCCTAGTTCCTACCCTCAAAAAATATTTACAGACAATCGAAGAGTATCATAAGACAACTAGAATCCAATTCACTAATATGGGTGATGATAGAAGACTTCCTGCAAAGTATGAAGTTGCGCTTTTCCGGATGATCCAGGAATCTGTACAAAATGCGTTAAAGCACGCAAATGGAGCTTTGATTCAGGTGAAGCTGGAATTGAAGACGGATCATGTGATGGTAGTCATAAAGGACGATGGCCAAGGCTTTGATACCAATGATAAGAAACCGGAGTCATTCGGAATATTGGGTATCAGGGAAAGGGTCGAACTCCTAGAAGGAGAGCTGAACATCCATTCCAAAATTGGAACAGGAACTTTAGTCATTATCCAGGTTCCGCTGAATCTATAAAAAGGTTTTACATCGATTGCAGCATTGCTGCCAGCCAAGATCAAAAAATAGAGATAGATGCCATTGGGGAGGCGAAAGTATGACAACGAAGATTGTTATTATTGACGATCATCAACTTTTCAGAGAAGGGGTTAAAAGAATTCTTGATTTTGAATCATCATTTGAGGTTGTAGCAGAAGGTGATGATGGAAGCGAAGCGATTGAGCTTGTTGACCAGTATCAGCCTGATGTTATCATTATGGATATCAATATGCCGACTACAAATGGTGTAGAGGCCACTGGGCAGCTGATTCAAAAAAACCCAGATGCGAAGGTCATCATCCTATCAATTCACGATGATGAAAACTATGTTACACATGCTCTAAGAACAGGCGCAACCGGCTATCTCTTAAAAGAAATGGATGCCGATGCACTAATCGAGGCAGTAAAGGTAGTGGCAGATGGCGGATCGTACCTTCACCCGCGCGTCACGCATAACCTTGTAAAAGAATATCGCCGTCTCTCAGCCGATGAGAACGGATCAGACAAGTACATATCCAAGGTGGAAATCCGCCGTCCGTTACACTTACTGACACGCCGTGAATGCGAAGTCCTTCAGCTCCTTGCTGATGGAAAAAGCAACCGTGGCATCGGTGAAGCATTATTCATCAGTGAAAAAACGGTTAAAAACCACGTCAGCAACATCCTGCAAAAAATGAATGTCAACGACCGTACTCAAGCAGTAGTCGTTGCTATTAAAAACGGCTGGGTTGAAGTACGATAGATGAAAGTTTCTCTCAGAAATTAGAAATTAACGCCGTTTTAAAAGAATACCAACCCAAAAAACCACAATTGTCGTAATGACAATTGTGGTTTTTTGTCGAAATTGCGATATTATTGTTGGAAAAAAACGACAGAAAACTTGTCAGACATCTAACATAATCCGCTATAATTAGGGAAACATAACGAACGAAGGGGTGATCATTATATCTTCTCTATGGGAACTGACAGATGAAAAATTGCTAGAAGCATACCAGAAAGCTGCTTTATTGAAGCTTGATGATACCTTTATTGAAATGCTTATTGAGGAAATTGACAGCAGGGGACTGGAACATACGACGAGCTTTTACGTTTCTTAGTATTGCTACGCTGCGCAATCGGTTGCCAGCGTTTTTTTTTATTTGGGGGGGCTAATCGTTATAAAATGGCTCATTAGAACAATTCAAGAGTAAGAGAGTCAGGCGAATGGTTATAAGAAGGATCATACGAATAATTAAAGAATGAAGAAAGTTAATTGTAATTGATAAGAACTAAATGCATAATGACCTAGGGTTTGAGAAGTGACGGCAAGACTCTTATATTAAATTTCGATGAACTTACGAAAAGAACCATCCGAAAGAATGCATTTTATCAGATGTTCATATAAAATGGGGATTGTACATACGTTGAGAAAAACTTAAGGATGGTATTTTTTTATGAAGACTGCAGTTGTCACGGATAGTACGGCGTACATCCCGAAGGAATTGCGAGAGAAATGGAATATCCACATGATTCCGTTAAGCGTGATTTTTAGTAATGAAACGTATCGAGAAGAAATAGATATCAGCGCAGAAGCGTTTTATGAGGAAGTAAAGAATCGAGATTTGCCGACAACGTCACAGCCACCGATTGGCGAGTTCGTCGAGCTTTTTGAAAAATTATCAAAGGACTATGATGAAGTTGTCAGCATCCATCTGTCGAGCGGGATTAGCGGCACCTATCAGGGAGCGATCTCCGCGGGCACGATGGTCGATGGAATAAAAGTATATGCCTTTGATTCAGAAGTCAGTGCGATGGTTCAAGGTTTCTATGCTTTAGAAGCCGCTGAGATGGCTAAGCAAGGGAAAAGCGGTGAAGAAATTATCGGCAGGCTGGAAGAAATAAAGCAATCTTCTAAGGCGTACTTCATGGTGGACGACTTAAGCCACCTTCAGCGAGGCGGCCGCTTATCAAGCGCGCAGGCATTTATCGGAAGCTTGCTGCAGGTAAAGCCGTTACTGCACTTTGACGACAAGATGATTGTACCATTTGAAAAAGTGCGTACACGCAAGAAAGCATTGAACCGGGTTGTTGAACTACTTGCGGAAGATGCTGCAAGCGGTGAATCTTACAGAGCGGTAGTCATTCACGCTAATCGTGAAGTTGAAGCAATCGAGTGGAGAATCGAGCTTGAAACGCGGTTTCCAAACGTTGAGTTCATGATAAGCTACTTTGGCCCCGTGATTGGCACCCATTTAGGGGAAGGTTCAATGGGCATGGGCTGGTATAAAAAATAATGCAGGAACAGAGCTTACAACATTAGATTTTGCGCCATTTCCAGAACGTTTATTTGGAATGGCGTTTTTTTTTCATCCCACACTCATCCGAAATTTAACCTTCTGATATACTAATCCACAGAATAATCCTAGTTATCAACAAAATCACCCACTTACTAACAGATGTTTCGAGTCTGAAATAAACTTATCCCCAGCAGTAACCGCTAACATTCTCTTTTTCTCCGAATTTTATAAAGTTATAAACAAATTAACCCACATAATCCACAGAAAAATAGTGTTATCCACATTAAAATCCACAGGAGATGTGATTAAGTTGAAATTTTCGCTGAAAAACGGCCAGTTAATCCCCAGAACGAATCATTTTGAAAAAGAAGAAACCTACCCAATCATTAAGATTCCTAAAATTCATCTGGTACCACAGAACCCTTCATTCAAGGTTAATCCACAATTACAAAACATGCTAGCTGGTAAACAGCTGTTGGTTGATGATCTTCCATTTTTAAAAGAGGAAATTCAGGAGCATTATGGAAACGGGTATGTAACCTATCGTAAAGGCATTGAGGTGCAAAATAAACATTTGAAATGTTTGAGGTGCGGTACCACGGATTCCGCCTGGTTTGCGAAATTTCCTTGTGCCCGCTGCGGGGAGCAGGATGTTTATTGCCGCAAATGCTTGATGATGGGGAGGGTGAGCGGGTGCACCCCGCTTGTCAGCTTGGTGGGAGATGGTCCTGAATTTCCTGTGGATAACAATCCGCTTCACTGGGAAGGTCAGTTATCCGAGGGACAAGCCACTGCTTCCCAGCGTGTGGTGGAAGCTGTCAATTTATCTTCGGAGCTTTTAGTTTGGGCAGTTTGCGGTGCGGGAAAAACTGAAGTTTTATTTGCGGGAATTGCTCAGGCATTATCCACAGGGAAGCGGGTTTGTCTTGCTACGCCGCGTACTGATGTTGTGCTGGAGTTGACTCCTCGATTGAAAAAGGTATTTCCACACACTCAAATCGCCTCCTTATACGGCGGAAGTGAGGACCGTCATGAGTATGCACAACTTACAATCTCCACCACTCACCAACTGCTTAGATTTTACAAAGCCTTTGATGTCATCATTGTCGATGAGGTTGATGCTTTTCCTTACTCAATCGATGAAACCCTTCAGTATGCCGTCCAGCAATCAAGAAAACCCCAATCATCGCTCATCTACCTGACAGCGACACCAAGCCAGAAATGGCAGCGCGAATGCCGTCTTGGTAAAAGAGAATTTGTCACGATTCCCGCCCGATTTCACCGACATCCTCTGCCGGTTCCGAGATTTGAATGGTCAGGAAACTGGGAGAAAAAGCTTACCAAAGGAAAACTTCCACCCAACATCATGAAATGGATTGAAACCCGGCTAGCCAACGGCAAACAAGCTCTCATTTTTGCCCCGAAAATCGCTTCAATGGAAAAAATACTTCCAATCCTTCAAAAGCTCAACCCACTAATAGAATCCGTCCACGCAGAAGACCCCAGCCGAAAGGAAAAGGTCATGAAAATGCGCAATAAGGAAATTCTGCTGCTGTTAACAACTACGATACTCGAGCGAGGTGTTACTTTTCCGAATATCGATGTCACCGTCATTGGTTCCGAGGATCGGATCTTCACCGAAAGCGCACTTGTGCAAATTGCCGGGCGTGCTGGCAGAAGCTCTGATTACCCAACCGGAGATGTGACGTTTTTTCATTATGGTAAAACAGAAGCGATGGTCAGTGCCAGGAAGCAAATCATCATGATGAACAAGGAAGGAATCAGGAAAGGACTGATTGACCTGTGAGTATTTGGGAAGGTGATCACTGTCTGCTATGCCATGAGGAAATACAACCGGAAGTTTCGTGGGGAAGTATTTTTGGGAAAGAGGAAACGCCTAAGATTTGTGGTGAATGCTCCTTAAAACTAGTGACAATCCATGGAGAGACCTGTTCGATTTGCGGCCGTCCATTTGCTGTGTTGGAACTTGAGTACCGTCTCGGCAGCATTTGCCTCGATTGTAAGCGATGGGAGGATGATAAAAAGTGGATCGGGAGCCTTGATAAGAACATATCCTTGTTTAGCTATGACAATTTTACAAAAGAAGTGATAGCAAGATTTAAATTCCGCGGTGACTATGTGCTTGCCGGGGTTTTCTCATCAGGGTTTCGAAAAGCATTGCAAGCTTTCCAATATGATTATATAGTTTCGATTCCGTTAAGCGAGGAACGACTTTACGAACGTGGCTTCAACCAAGCGGAAGCGATTATTCGTACTGCAGGCTTCGAACCAATTCAGTTATTAACTAGGATTCACACTGAAAAGCAGTCAAAGAAATCACGCCACGAACGGATTCATCTAGAGCAAGTATTCAAGGTCGAAACAGATCTTGATTTACGAGGTAAAACTATTCTGCTTGTTGACGATATATATACTACAGGCTCAACGCTGCGACATGCAGCAAAGCTTTTAAAAGAAAACGGAGCTGCCAAAGTGTTTTCGTTAACTTTGGCGCGATAAGCTCGATTGAGATAAAATTGAAGGAGGAAGGACTGTGGACCTTTCGAATTGCCCTGAATGCGGCGAAATATATATAAAAAGCAAATTCCGAGATGTGTGTGAAAAATGTTGGCGTGAGGAAGAGGCGGCGTATGACACCGTCTATAAATATATGAGGAAGCGGGAAAACCGCGCTGCGACAATGCTTCAAGTGGTTGAAGCAACTGGAGTTACAGAGGCACAAATCCTCAAATTCATTAAAAGCGGAAAGCTGCAAATCACACAATTCCCCAATCTGGGATATCCATGCGATAAGTGTGGGAAGATTATTCGCACGGGAAAGCTTTGTGAAGGCTGTGCTAGTGAAATCCTCAATGATTTAAAGAATCATGAACGCGAAGAAGAATTTAAGCAAAAGATGAGTAGCCATAAAGCCACTTATTTTACAAGGAATTAAATATGACAAAAGTCGTTATTTTACATTAATACTAAAGTTATTAGGGATATATCCGATAATATGGACATACAATCCTGAACTGTTTGAAAGCGAGGGGTATTCATGAAAATTAATAATTTTGGAACACACAGAATCAATCCATACAACCGACAGATGAATAAATTAGACGAACTGAAAAAAGCAGAAAAACCAGTGGATAAGGTGGAGATTTCTTCAACCGCAAAAGCGATGCAGCAGGTTTCAGAAGTGGAACAGCAGCGAGCGGAGAAGGTTGAAGAGCTGAAAATCCAGGTTGAAAACGGCACTTATAAGCCAAACCCCAAAGATATTGCGAGAAGCATCGCGGACTTCTACTTCAAAAAATAAGGCCGGGTGAAGCATATGAGCATCAATCAACTTATTGAGAGCATGGCCAAGCTTTTGAAGCTGCATAAAAGCCTGCTTGAACTGGCGCTTAGGAAGACTGGGATTCTGGAAGCTGAAGATGTCGCGGCCCTTTCTGAACTATTGAAGGAAGAACAGGCGCACATTCTTGCGATTGAAAAAATAGAGGCTGAACGTAGTCGGAATGCAGGGAAGAGGATGTTGAATGAGCTTCTTGAAAAAATGCCTGATCCTGAGAGAGCGACTTTAGCGGAAATCAGTCAAGAACTAAAGGAAGTCATCACACGAATACAGGTGCAGAATGAATTAAATCAGGGGCTGATTACGCAGTCATTGAAGTTCATTTCTTTTTCAATGAGCCTAATTACTCCTTCTCAAGAAGAGTTCAATTACGGGAAGAATGAACTGGCCCCTACTGGCAAGAGCCTGTTCAATTCAAAAGCGTAAATTTAACACTGGAGGAAGTCTTATTATGAGTTCGACCTTTATGGGATTAGAAACAGCAAGGCGCGGGATGTTCACGCAGCAATCCGCTTTACATACGATCGGACATAATATTGCAAATGCGAACACACCTGGTTACTCAAGACAGCGGGTTAACTTCGCCCAGACGGAGCCTTATCCATCTGCTTCAATGAACAGGCCAAATATACCTGGCCAGGTTGGTACAGGGGTCAAAGCGGATTCCATTCAGCGCATTCGCGAAAGCTTCCTTGATGTCCAGTATCGCAATGAAACGAATAAGCTTGGATATTCATCATCAAAGGCCGAAGCCTATCAGAAGATGGAGCAGATCATGAATGAGCCATCCGATTCTGGACTTGCCAATACGATGGACCAGTTCTGGCAGTCGCTGCAAGATCTGGCTGTAAATCCCAATAATGAGGGAGCAAGATCCGTTGTCCGCCAACGTGGGATTGCTGTGACGGAAACGTTTAATTATTTGCATCAATCGCTGATGGCTGTCCAGAAAGACATCGGAAATGAAATCAATGTGAGTGTAAACAAGGTCAATTCGCTTGTAAAACAAATCCATGGTCTCAATGAGCAAATTGGAGACGTTGAGCCGCACGGTTATCTGCCAAATGATCTCTATGATGAGCGCGACCGGTTGATTGATGAACTATCTTCAATTGTGAATATTAAGGTCGATTATGCTGGTTCTGGCGGAAATGCTCACTCAGGTGCTGAAGGGAAAGCTGTAATTAAACTAGTAAGCGACTCTGGCAAACAGCACGCGATTCTTGTAGGAAATGCCGGATATAACGAAATTTCCGTTAATAAAGATGGTGTTGACAGTTCTGTAAAAACCATCACTGTCGGCAATACGAATATTAACTTCAATGAACTGCAATCGAGCGGCAAGCTGAAGGGTCTGGTAGAAGCCTTTGCTTATGAAAATAAAGAAGGCACTAGTACCGGGGTTTATGCAGATATGCTAAAAGAATTGGATAACCTTG
Source organism: Bacillus sp. JJ1609 (assembly GCF_036967045.1). NCBI lineage: Bacteria > Bacillati > Bacillota > Bacilli > Caryophanales > Bacillaceae > Bacillus > Bacillus sp. JJ1609. The sequence goes on from NZ_JBALSS010000040.1 coordinate 23,492, forward strand.
CCTACACGTTTGCGTTGGAGTTTAATAAAGTCCATAAGGCAGGCTTAAGCCCCAACGAAATCAGGGGTACAGAAGAAACGGGCCCGATGGCAGAGGATATTGAATTCTTTGCTGATGCTAAAAACACGGATATTACGGACCGGAATGGCTTTGCCGGCAGGATTGCTGTTGGTGACAAAATTCATGCAAGCCTCGATAATATCGCGACTGCAACGGGCGATGACCCTTCAACAGCTACACTTGGTGACGGTACAAATGTTATTAACCTAGCAAATGTCCTGACTAAGGCATTTGACTACGGCAATGACTCGGAGTTGTCCGATTTCCGCAACTATTATGAAGGTGTCATTGGCGGAATGGCAGTCGAGTCTCAGGAAGCAAACAGGATGACTGCGAATAGTGAAACATTGCAGCTGGCCGTTGAAAATAAGCGCGAGTCTGTAAGCACGGTTTCACTTGATGAAGAAATGACGAATATGATTCAATTCCAACACGCATACAATGCATCGGCAAGAATGATTTCCCTCCAGGATGAACTTCTTGATAAAATCATCAATGGCATGGGAACCGGCGGAAGGTAGAGGTGAAATAAATGCGAATTACACAATCAATGCTATCCTCCAACTCGCTTAGGAATTTGAGTGAGAGCTACCGGAGAATGGGGAAGTATGAGGACCAGCTCGCAACAGGCAAAAAGATCACGAAACCTTCCGACGACCCGGTTGTTGCGATGAAGGGTATGTATTATCGCTCAAATTTGACTGAGGTAGAACAATATAAACGCAATCTTTCCGAGCTGTATCTGTGGATGGATAACTCGGAGGCAGGTATTGACCAGGCAAACAGCGCGCTGCAGCGTGTTCGCGAACTGACGATCCAGGGTAAAAACGACACGAACAGCCCTGATGACCGTAAGGCAATTGCCCGCGAGATTGATCAGCTAAAGAAGAGCCTTGCGGCCACAGCTAATACGCAGGTCGGAGGCAGATATATCTTCCACGGCACAGACGTCATGAAGCCTGTAGTTACTTCAGAGGAACCCGTAGTAGTTGCTGGCAACCTAACTAATGAAGAAATCAATAATTACCAGGTTGAAGTCTCTCGCGGAGTCTTTATGAAAGCGAACGTTAATCCAGGCAATGTATTTAATCAAGAAATGTTCGATACCGTCCAGAAAATCCAGGATCAGCTTGAAAGCGGTGATCCTCAAGAGCTTGATCAGCTGCTAAATGGCCTTGATAATGCAATGAACACATTATCCGCAGAACGGTCAGAACTCGGTGCCCGCTACAACCGTCTTGAAATGGTCGAAAGCAGACTTGGACAGCAGGAAGTGATGGCAACCAAGGTCTTGTCCGATAATGAAGATGCTGATATCGAGCGCGTCATTATGGACCTGAAATCTCAAGAGAGCGTTCATCGCGCTGCGTTGAGCGTCAGCGCACGTATTATCCAGCCGACCTTGATGGATTTTCTAAGATAAACTAAAGCCTTATCAAACTATTTGATAAGGCTTTTCTTATAGTAGGGGGTTACCTATGAATATACCGCAAATACGAATGGAATCTACTTTTGCAAAAATTGGCATGGAAACGAGCCAGGGAGAATTCCAAATCGAACAGCCTCGAGCAGATATGAGGATTGAGCAGCCTAAAGCAGAGATGATGGTTGACCGGAGACCGCCAAGGCTCACAATCGACCAGACAAGGTCATTTGAGGATGTTAACCTGAAAAGTGTTTTCCGGATGACGGAGGACGCTGCTCAAGCAGGCTATCAGCAAGCAATGAACGCTATCGCCAGCAGAGCCCAGGAAGGTGACGAGCTGATGATGATTGAATATGGCTTTTCAGCAATTTCGAACCAGGCGCAGCGAAACAGCGAAACACCACCAGCGGATTTCAATATTGGCTGGATTCCATCTCACAACAGTGTCAAAATAAATTATGACCCAGGCGAAACGAGGATCAATTGGAACACTCGCCCGGTTAATATAGAAGTAGCGCCAAACAAGCCAATCATCAACTATTATCCAGGGAAGACAGACATCTATTTGCAACAGAAGAATTCACTGATGATCGATTTTGTACTCTAAAGGAGACTTTAAGATGAGACTTACTACGAAATATCATAATGAAGTTGAAGTAAACGAAGCAGAGGTTTTGCACTTTGAAAAAGGGATTCCAGGATTTCCTGATGAGAAGAAATTTGTCATTCTGCCACTGAATGAAGACGGATCATTTTCTGTAATGCAATCGGTAGAAACAGCAGGACTGGCTCTAGTAATTGCAAGCCCATTTGATTTTTTCAAAGACTATGATTTTAGGCTGGAAGATTCTGTTGTCGAAGAGCTGGCGATTGAGTCAGAGAAAGAAGTTTTGGTTTATTCAATCCTAACTGTAGAAGATCCTTTTGATAAAACAACCGCAAACCTTCAGGCTCCAGTCATCATCAATAAATCAAATAACAAAGCAAAGCAAGTAATCCTTGTTGAAGAAGGCTACAAGACAAAGCACAAACTGTTCGGAAAAACAGAGCTGCATAAGGTAAAGGGGTGAGATGAATGCTCGTACTGACACGTAAAAACGGCGAAACGATCAAAATCGGTGACGACATCGAAATCACCGTCATCTCATCCAAAAACGACCAGGTAAAAATCGGCATCAAAGCACCAAAAAACATTGAAATACTTAGGAAAGAAATCTACGAACAAATCCAGGAAGAAAACCAGCAAGCATCAAAAGATATTACAAATCTTCTAATGAACCTAAAGACCCAAAAATAAAAAATATTTTTCAAAAAACTATTAAACAAACAAAACCTCCAGACGATAAATAAATTGTAAGGGGAAATAAGGGCGGCCGACCTTATCAACTGAACTAATTTAAAAGGTTCACAAGGATGTGAACCATACATTCAAGGAGGAAAATTATAATGAGAATTAACCACAATATTGCGGCGTTGAATACTCACCGTCAGTTGAGCAATGCGTCTGGTGCACAAGCAAAATCAATGGAAAAATTAGCTTCCGGTCTTCGTATCAACAAAGCAGGGGACGACGCAGCAGGTTTAGCTATCTCTGAAAAAATGCGTGGACAAATCCGCGGATTAGACATGGCAGCAAAAAACTCACAAGATGCGATTTCTATGATTCAAACAGCTGAGGGAGCATTAAACGAAACTCACGATATCCTACAGCGTATGCGTGAGCTTGCTGTTCAATCATCCAACGATACTAATACTAATACTGACCGTACTCGTTTACAAGAAGAAGTGGACGAGTTAGCTAAAGAAATTACAAGAATCTCGAATAACACTGAATTCAATACTCAGAAATTGATTGATGGAACAAAGGATAGTACAGCTGTAGCTCCAGCTACAATAGGTACGGCCTTAACTTTCCATATCGGTGCAAATGCAAGTCAAAACATTACTCTTGATATTAAAGCAATGGATGCAACAACTTTGGGTGTTGCAGGTGCTGGAGCTACTAACGCGGCTGCTTCTATTGCAGGTGGAGATGCAGTTACCGTAGATGGTATTTCCGTATCAACTCAAACAGCTGCTGATACAGCTATCACTTCTATCCAAACTGCAATTGATACAGTATCTGCTGAACGTTCTAAGTTAGGAGCTTATTCTAACCGCTTAGAACACACAATCAACAACTTGAACACTTCATCTGAAAACCTAACTGCTGCGGAATCTCGTATCCGTGACGTTGATTATGCTTTAGCTGCTTAAGCAGTGACAAGCACAGTCGTCCTGACTGGTAACGGTCAGAGATCATTATCGGGTGAATTGCTGGAAACCCCTTAGAGCTTTCTTCCCCACAGCGGAGCTGGAAACGGCAAACGTAATGGGTTGAAAAGAAGAAGGATTGGGCAATCAGCAGCCAAGCTCCTGTCTTGAAAAAGTGGAGAAGGTTCAACGACTAGGATAGACCATCTAAGGCGAAAGCTATGATGATGAAATCCGTAGGTGAAGCAAATTTGATTCGAATTGCTGATCCGAAGTGCCCGACCCCTAACAGGTTAAGCTGAGGGTGAAGATGTAGTCTAGTCATTTATGAAAGTAAATGTTCGCGCGATGGCGAAAGAAATGATGAATCAAACTAAGAATTCAATTCTTGCTCAAGCATCACAAGCTATGCTAGCACAAGCAAATCAGCAGCCGCAGGGAGTTCTTCAACTTCTTCGTTAATTAATGTCTTTAAAAACGACCACAGGATTGCCCTTTGGTCGTTTTTCTATATAGATTATATAGTTCGATATTACTGTATCAATCAGACTAATAGACATGGAGTCTATGGCACAATTTCTGTTTTTGCATACTTATAAAATTTAATTTTTTACGGGGGTGGAATCTTAGTACTAATTTTATCTTTAGTATTAAGGTGAAAAATGAGGAAGATAGCACAATCTTTGTTTGTTGTATTTTTAATAAATATACTTTTACTGCCGAACTTTACTTATGCTTTGGAAGCCTGGTTATCTCCTAAATTAGTAGAACTAAACCTGGCTCCTAATGAAAGTGCGGATTTCAACTTAACGTTTACCACTGGTACTCCTCCTGTAAAAAAACTAGATGTTGTTTTTGTTTTTGACACTACTGGAAGTATGGGCGGAGAAATAGAAAATGCAAAATCAAGATCAATCGAAATAATGAATAATATTAGCAGTAAAGTAGAGGATACTACTTTTGGCGTGGCATCCTTCCGTGATTATCCTAGTTCTTATGATTATTCAGGCTACTCCTCTACTTATGGTGGGTCAACTGATGCACCGTTTTACATAGACCAAACTTTAACGAACGATATTAGTCTTGTTTCCTCTTCTATACAAAAACTTTATGCAGATGGTGGCTATGATTGGCCAGAGAGTTATACGAGGGCTTTGCACGAGGTTTCAAAAAGCAGTATGAAGTGGAGAGAAAATTCCAAGAAGGTCATCATTTTAATCGGCGACGCCCCAACTCACGACTCTGACTATGCAGGATACAACTTTGGTGGAGATCCTGGAGAAGATGGAATAGCTGGTACTGATGATGATTTAGATTTTGAAACTGTAGTCACCTCATTAAGAGATAAAGAGATGATGGTCCTAGCATTACAAGCAGGTTCTTCGGTTGAGGCGGAAGCAACATTAAAAGGCGCTTCCATAGGTTATAGTGAGCTTGAAGGAACAAATGGACAATATTATGCGTTAACATATTCTAGTGAAGTATCCAGTAAGGTAATAGAGATGGTTAGTCAGGAAGTATTAAATATAAAAGAGCTTTCTTTTAATGTACCTGAGGAATTTCAATCTTGGTTCTCCTTTAGTCCATCAAACTTCACTAATGTAGGGCCGAGAGAAACTCATACAACAAAAGTAAATGTTCAAATCCCATCTGATGCAATAGATGGAATTTATGAAGTACCTATAAGTATTAAAGGTGATGGATACTTACTTGATACTTCTCTTGTGAAAATTACTGTTAATCAAAATTCTACAACAGAACAATCAGTTGAATTTATAACTCCAAATTTTGGGGTTATAGAAAATGAAGGTAATGTAACCTTAACATTAATGAGAACAGGTGGATTAGAAGGAGAATATATTGTACACTATTCTACTTTTGATGATACTGCAAAAGGAAATGAGGATTATCACTCAATTAGCGGTACCGTTACTTTCTCTTCGGGTGAAAAATTCAAATCTATTATTATCCCAATAATTAATAATGGTTTTTATGAGGATAAGGAGGAATTTAGCGTCATCTTAAGTGATCCATCTCCGGGTTTATTGATAGGTGATCCTGCATCAGCAACAGTAACTATAGTAGATGATGAACAGAATTACCCGGGAACTCTTGAACTAATTAGTTCGGAATTTTCGGGATATGAAGGTGACGACCTTGAGATGACTGTTCAAAGACATTCAGGATCCGATGGAACTGTTACGGTTAATTATGAATTAGTTGATGGTTCTGGAAAGGCTGGACTTGACTTTATTAAGTCTAATGGACAGCTAACCTTTAATGAGGGTGAAACTTCAAAATCATTCCATGTAAAGATTTATTCAGATGATATTGAAGAGTTGGATGAAAATGCCTATATTAAACTTAGCTCTCCGAGTAATGGAGCAATACTAGGTTTAAATAGTACAGCGATATTGGCTATAAAAAATAAATTTGATGATAGATTACAAGTAAATCCCACTGTAGTTGATTTAAAACCAGGAGAAAGTAAGTCATTAGGAGTTTTCTTTAAACAGGAAGATGGATCTTATAATGATGTAACTACGGATTCTAGTGTTACTTATGTAAGTGATAATAATAAATTATTAGTAAACAAGGGTGAAATTGTAGCATCCAATTTACTTGTTCCTGGTACCTATAAGATAATAGTGAGCTATCAGGATGTAGTAAAACAAGTATCTGTAAATATTCTACCACCTCCAACAGTAGAAAATATTATTGTGAATCCTGAAAATATTGAACTGGCTCCGGGGAAAAGCGTACCGTTCACAGTCACAGCTATAATGAGTGACGGAACAATGAAAGAAGTAACAACGGACAGTTCGACCACATACGAGATTAGCAACAGCAAAATTGTAAGAAACGTAGATACCCTAGTAGCGTCAAACCTAGCCCCGGATGGATTAGAGGCAACAGTAAATGTTAGCTATGGTGGGGAAGAAGCTACTATGAACGTATTGGTAAAGAAAACAGAAGTCACGGTTGAAAACCTGACAGCTAGTCCGGAGAATATCACAGTGGCACCAGGAAAAAGTGTGCCGTTCACAATCACCGCAAACATGAGTGACGGAA
>NZ_JBALSS010000041.1:0-10720 GCF_036967045.1 Bacillus sp. JJ1609
TAATGGCTGTTCTTTTTTTGTGTCTTATTAAATACTTGGAAAATGGTAAACAGTAATTAGGGATACAATCGTATTTACCGGTATGATCTTAGCAGTGACCGGTATTGTATTTCTTTCAACCGGTATTAAATGGAAGCTAACTAGTATTAAATTTCCCCCAACTGGTATTAAATTTCATCCAACCAGTATTATTTGGGGAAATCCCCGAATTAAAGTTCGAGTTACCAGGAATAAAATAATTTCTATATCTTCATCACACCGCCTTATAACATTTTGTATCAAAACTGCCCTTTAAATTAGGTATTTTCTTACTTTGACTTGAGGAGTTTTAGTAAATCAGCTTTATTCCCGGTTGAAAGAATTTTATTTCCCGTTGGAACGAAAATATTCCCCGTTGAGTACGCTTTATTCCCTGTTGTCTAGCCAAAGTGACCTGATGCCATGAAAAGTGTCTCTCTCTAAGGACTTAATAAAGTACTATATTATAATTAACCAACCCTAAATTGTTATAAGACATACAAGGAAATGGAAAGTCAATCATAAAATATAAAACAATTAAACTTTCTAAAATATTATTCGGAAAATTGTATACAAAAGGGGGCTTCTGGCAACAATAGGTGTACGGAGGTGGAGAAATTGGGTTCGCTTTTAGCAAAAAAACAAGTTGGGGAAACGTGTGTGGTTTGCGAACAGACTAAAACAGCAGGAATACACCTGTATACTTCATTTATTTGCACAGAGTGTGAGAGCGTCATGATCAAGACTGATACGAGTGATCCTAAATATAAATATTACGTAGAAAAGTTAAGGAAAGTAACGAATCCTGAGATTTATAGTTAAAAGCTCTTTATAGGGCTTTTATTTTTTTTGCTCAAAATCAATGATAGAATAGGTAAGTATGAATAAATAATGCATAAAAGGTGAGTATATGAAACAATCGAGAACACCTTTGTTTGACCAACTAATAAAACATAATCAGGAAAATCCCATTTCCTTTCATGTTCCTGGCCATAAATTTGGCGAAGTTTTTTTGGAAAAGGGAAAATCCTTTTTTAGTGATATATTAAAGCTCGATGCCACGGAAATAACTGGTCTTGACGATTTGCATTCTCCAGAGGGTGTCATTTTAGAAGCGGAAGAGTTATTAGCAGATTTGTATCGTACTCAAAAGAGCTTTTTTTTAATAAATGGCTCCACAGTAGGGAATTTGTCGATGATTCTTTCCACCATAAATGAAAATGATATTGTACTGGTACAGCGTAATTCTCATAAATCAATTATGAATGGCATAAAACTTGCTAAAGCCAATCCTGTCTTTATCAGCCCTGATTATAACCTGGAATATAAAGTTGCAGGAGGACTGAATATAGATGACATTAAGTCGGCTATTAACCAGTATCCAAATGCAAAGGCACTTATTTTAACATATCCTAATTATTACGGGTTGACCTATGACCTTAAGAGTATCATCGATTTGGCACATACTCATGGCATTCCTGTGCTGGTGGACGAGGCACATGGTGTGCATTTTATTGCGGGGGATTATTTTCCGCAATCTGCAGTGGAGCTAGGGGCCGACATCGTTGTGCAATCTGCGCATAAAACGCTGCCTGCGATGACGATGGGTGCATTTCTCCACTTTCAAAGCAGCCTGGTTTCTCGGGACCAATTACAGTTTTATTTACAGGCGCTGCAATCCAGCAGTCCATCTTATCCCTTGATGGCTTCCCTGGATTTGGCGCGAAGCTATCTGGGTACATATAGTCAAGAGGATCTCACCTATCTTAGAGGAGAAATTGAAAGTTTCCGAAATACGGTAAATAACATCGAGACGATCCGGTTATTGAACCAAGGTGATCCTTTAAAGATGACCATCCAGGCAGCAGGAACCTTATCGGGATTTGAATTGCAAAGGATTTTGGAGTCACAGGGGATTTTTACTGAATTAGCGGACCCTTACAATGTCCTATGTGTGCTCCCTTTGTTGAAGAAAGGAATGGAGCACAGATGGCTAGAGGCCGCTAATAGCCTAGTCGCTTCAGCTCAGTCGATTGAGAAGGGCCAGTCGATTAGTGAGAACCATTTCATAAAAAATAACGCGATTTCTACATTAGCTGTAGGTTATAAGGAAATGGAACACCAAGATACAGAGGTCATTCCGCTTGATACATCTGCCGGAAGAATCTGTGCGGAATCCATCATCCCTTACCCACCGGGTATTCCACTTTGCCTTCCAGGTGAAGTGTTGAGGGAAGCGGACTTACAGACAATTAGCTATCTGAGGAATATAGGTGCGAAAATCCAGGGTGGAGAGTTCTTGTCTGCTGATAAAATAAAAGTGTTTAAGAGTTGGGGGATATAAATGGCTAACGGAATATTTATAACAATTGAAGGACCGGATGGGTCAGGCAAGACAACGATAATTAATATGCTTGCTGAAAATCTTCAAAAAGAAGGGTTCGAGGTAGTGGCTACACGTGAGCCTGGAGGTATTGAAATTGCAGAGCAAATCAGGCAAGTGATCTTGGATCGTGATAATACGGCGATGGACCCACGCACAGAGGCGTTATTATATGCAGCTGCAAGAAGGCAGCATCTGGCTGAAAAAGTTAAGCCTGCTCTTGAAAAGGGGAAAATCATTTTATGTGACAGGTTTGTCGACAGTTCGTTGGCTTATCAGGGATACGCCCGCGGGCTGGGCATTGACGAGGTGTACTCGATTAACGAGTTTGCCATCGAAGATATGATGCCTCAGCTTACTTTATATTTTGATTTGGCTCCTGAATTAGGACTTGAAAGAATCAATAAAAATAAAGGGCGGGAAGTGAACCGCCTTGATCTTGAGAATCTGGAATTCCACCAAAAGGTGAGAGAGGGATACATGATTCTTGCAGATCGATTTGCGGATCGAATAGTAAAAATTGATGCTTCTAGAGAGCTAGATTCAGTATATAAGGATGCCGAAGCGAAAATAAAAGATGTATTGAATAAATGACTAATTGAGACAAGCCTGATTGAATTTTAGGCTTGTTTTTATTTAGAGAGGCCCGGTAACAGTTCAAGCTTCAATAACGGTGGTATCATTTGGAAGCGTTTGGGATTTTTAGTATAAATCATGTCTTGTCACGTGAATCCTGTTATAATGAGAATACAATGTTACGGAATAAAAAATAGGAGGAACATGAATGAAATTAATTTTAGCCGTGGTTCAGGATCAGGATAGCAATCGTTTATCGAATGCATTAGTGGACCATAATTTTCGAGCAACAAAAATGGCTAGTACAGGTGGATTCTTAAAATCTGGGAATACCACTTTTATCATAGGAACCGAAGACATCAGGGTAGAAAAAGCACTTGAGGTCATCAGGGATAATTGTAAATCTAGAGACCAGCTAGTGGCACCGGTATCTCCAATGGGAGGAAATGCAGATTCATATGTTCCTTACCCAGTGGAGGTTGAAGTTGGGGGAGCAACCGTATTTGTATTGCCGGTTGAACAGTTTCACCAATTTTAATCAGATATAAGAAATGAATTTATAAATGTAAGAGAGTGATCGCATTGGCAAAAACGTGGGACGAGCTGGAGAGACTTCAGCCGAATGTTTTAAAAATGATTAAAAACAGCATCCTGAAAAATCGAATAGCCCATGCGTATTTATATGAAGGTATGAGGGGCACTGGCAAAAAGGAGATTAGTATCCTCCTGGCCAAAAGCATCAATTGTCATGCTCCGGTTGAAGGCTATAAACCTTGTGAAAGCTGTGTGAATTGCAAGAGGATCAATAGTGGCAATCACCCTGATATCCATCTAGTCGAACCTGATGGGCTGTCTATTAAAAAAGGCCAGATCCAGGAGCTTCAGGAGGAATTTTCAAAAACGGGCGTGGAATCCAAAAATAAGCTGTACATGATTGTCCATGCTGATAAAATGACGACAAATGCAGCGAACAGTTTATTAAAGTTTCTGGAGGAGCCGCATGCGGGTACGGTTGCGGTCTTGATTACCGAGCAGGCACAGCAGATGCTGCCGACAATTTTATCCAGATGTCAGCTAATCAATTTCACACCGCTATCTCCTAAAAATATGGCAGAACAGCTGATAGCAAACGGGGTTAATCCTCACAGTGCACCGCTCTTGGCGCAGCTGACGAACAATTTGGAAGAAGCTTTGGAAATTAGTCATAATGATTGGTTTGCACAAGCACAAAAAATAGTGTTAAAATTATATGAAGTGCTAAAAAAGAATTCCCTTGAAGCAATGGTCACGCTTCAGGAAAACTGGTTTATCCACTTCAAAGAGAAAGAACAGATTGATCGAGGTTTGGATTTATTACTTCTTATTTTTAAGGATTTATTATACATTCAGCTTGGCAAGAAGGACCAGGTTGTTTATCTAAACGAAAGCTCACGTTTAGAACAGTTTGCACTACAGACATCCGGACGGCGTCTTACCGAACAAATGGCAGCCATTCTGGAGGCGAAGAGGAAGCTGCATGCCAATATGAATCCCCAGCTGCTTATGGAAGAGCTGGTGTTAAAATTGCAGGAGGGATCTACACTTGTATGATGTAGTAGGTGTCCGCTTCAAGAAAGCGGGGAAGATTTATTATTTTGATCCCGGCGATCTCTCAATTCAAAAGGACGAATTCGTCATTGTCGAAACTGTCAGGGGTGTAGAGTACGGAAGAGTGGTTACTCCCCGGAAACAAGTTGGCGAAAAGGATGTAGTCCTGCCTCTGAAAAAGGTAGTCAGAATTGCAGATCAAAAGGATCGCCTTATTGTCGAGGAAAACAAAACAGCTGCAAAGGAAGCATACGATGTTTGCAGTGATAAAGTGAATGAACATCAGCTGGATATGAAGCTTGTTGATGTTGAATATACATTTGACCGCAATAAAGTCATTTTTTACTTCACGGCTGACGGCCGCGTCGATTTCCGGGAATTGGTGAAGGATTTGGCTTCCATTTTCAGGACAAGGATCGAGCTTCGCCAGATTGGTGTCAGGGATGAAGCGAAAATGCTTGGCGGTATCGGCCCTTGCGGCAGAATGCTTTGTTGTTCTACTTTCCTGGGAGACTTTGATCCAGTTTCAATCAAGATGGCCAAGGATCAAAACCTCTCGCTTAATCCTACAAAGATTTCCGGGCTTTGCGGCAGGCTGATGTGCTGTTTGAAATATGAGAATGATGAATATGAAACAGCGAAAGAGCAGCTGCCTGACCTTGGTGAAATAATCGTGACACCTAATGGTCCAGGAAAAGTGGTAGGGCTGAATATTTTGGAGCGTGTGATGCAGGTTGATGTGGCCGGACAGGAACGCGTGCTGGAATATACGCTTGAGGAAATACAGGAAGCAGGAGCTGTATCGTTGCAATCATCCACAGATTAATGAGGTGGAACAGGTGGATAAAAAAGATATCTTTGACTCAGTAAGTAATATGGAAGCGCAAATCGGTGATTTATACCGTCAGCTTGGTGAGTTAAAACAGCATTTAGCAGAGATTCTGGAAGAGAATAACTCTTTAAAGCTGGAAAATGAGCATATAAGACGCCGTCTGGATCAAGCAATCGGTAAAAAAGATCCAAACATTAAGAAGAACAATAAAGAAAACAGCAACACAGTCCAGGCCGAAAAACATGTTGTCGATGTTGGCGAAGGCTATGATAACCTTGCACGGCTTTATCAGGAAGGTTTCCACATCTGCAATTTGCATTTTGGCAGCCCGCGCAAAGAGGATTGCTTGTTTTGTTTATCATTTCTTAATAAAAAATAATTGGCAGCCTTCCTTCATTGGGAAGGCTATTTTTATAAGGTTTTATTATTGGAGGAACAAATCGATATGCTTAACCTAAAAGAAGATGAAAGACTGGACTATTTACTGGCAGAGGATTTAAGAATCATCCAGAGCCCGAGTGTGTTTTCTTTTTCCCTGGATGCTGTACTGCTCGCAAGGTTCGTATGGGTACCGATCCAAAGTGGGAATATTGTTGACCTTTGCAGCGGGAATGGTGTGATTCCTCTGTTTTTAAGCGCGAGGACAAAGGGGACAATCACAGGGGTAGAAATTCAGGAGCGCCTGTACGATATGGCTGTCCGCAGCATTGAGTACAACCAGCTTGAGGATCGTCTTCAAATGGTCCATGGAGATATTAAGGAAGCGCCAAAACAGCTTGGATTCGAAAAATATGATGTGGTAACATGCAATCCTCCTTATTTTCCGACGCCTTCAAGGGAAGAAATAAACGAGAATGAACATCTGGCAATAGCGCGTCATGAAATCCTCTGCACGCTGGAGGATGCGATTAAATCTTCAAGCCAGCTTGTTAAGCAAGGAGGCAAGGTTGCATTTGTGCATCGTCCGGGCCGGCTGATCGATATCATCGAACTGATGAGAAAATATCGTCTGGAGCCGAAGCGGATTCAATTTGTCTATCCAAAGGCTGGGAAAGAAGCCAATACATTGCTGATCGAGGCAATTAAGGATGGCAGTCCTAATCTTAAAATACTTGAGCCGTTGATTGTCTATGATGCCAATAATGAGTACACCCCAGTCGTGAAAGAAATTTTATATGGAAGCAAGTAGGCATTATTTCTATGTCCTGCTATGCCGGGATGGCAGCCTCTATGCCGGATATACGAACAATCTTGAACGCCGCCTGAAAATGCATAACGAGGGAAAAGGTGCGAAATACACCAAGGGCCGGGGACCGGTAAGGCTTGTGTATTCGAAATCCTTTGATGAAAAAAGCGACGCAATGAAGGCGGAATACGAATTTAAGCAATGGACACGAAAAAAGAAGGAAGACTTTCTTTTAAGAGAAATGGGTGGTTTATATGCATCAACAGAAAAGCTTTGAGCGGGAGAATGAAAAAGGAATCTTGTATCTTGTGCCTACGCCGATTGGCAACCTCGAGGATATGACCTTCAGGGCAATCAGAATAATGAAGGAAGCCGATTTAATCGCTGCGGAAGATACGCGAAATACAAAGAAGCTTTGCAATTATTTTGAGATTGAGACGCCTGTTACGAGCTACCATGAACATAATAAGGAAAGCAGCGGCTATAAGTTACTTGAAAAAATAAGGGAAGGGGCAAAAATTGCCTTGGTAAGTGATGCGGGGATGCCGACCATATCTGACCCAGGTACTGAGTTGGTTGCTGAGGCAATCTCAGAAGGACTGACGGTGGTTCCTCTTCCAGGGGCAAATGCGGCATTGACTGCTTTAATCGCTTCTGGGATCCAGCCACAGCCTTTCTATTATTATGGATTCCTCCAGAGAGGCAAAAAGGAAAAGAAGAAAGAGCTTGAAACGTTGTCAAAACAGACAGCAACCATCGTTCTTTACGAATCTCCCCATCGCTTAAAAGAAACGCTGTCTTTAATGCTGGAAGGGCTAGGCGACAGAAAAATTGTCCTCTGCCGTGAACTGACGAAGAAATATGAAGAATTTATCAGAGGAACGATTTCGGAGACGTTGGAATGGGCACAGGCTGAAGAAATACGTGGTGAGTTTGTTTTAATCATTGAAGGGGCTTCCTTAAGTTCAATTGAAGAAGGAGAAACTCACTGGTGGGAAAAATTAAGCTTGAATGAGCATGTAGAGCACTATATCTCGGAAGAAAATATGAATTCGAAGGAGGCCATCAAACAAACGGCCAAAGACAGAGGCATGCAAAAACGAGATGTATACCAGGCCTACCATGTAGATGAGTAAATAGCAGAAGAGTTATCCTGTAAAAAATAACGATTAAAAAAGGCCGTGGGAGAATCCACGGCCTTGCTTGTATTATTAAGCTTTTACTGGTTCGAAGTTACCCTGGATTTCTTTAAGAAGCTGCTCTGCACCTTCACGGCTAAGGATTAACTTTCCGCCTGCCAATGTGATGTTGTTGTCAGATACTTCACCAGTGATATGGCAAGTCATGTTTGGCTTATATTTTTTAAGGATGATGCGGTCATCGTCCACATAGATTTCTAGAGCATCCTTTTCTGCGATGCCAAGAGTTCTTCTTAGTTCGATCGGAATAACCACGCGTCCAAGTTCATCAACTTTACGTACAATACCAGTAGATTTCATAGTAAAATAGTCTCCTCTCATTTTCCCATATATTGTTTCGTCATAATTCGACATATTTTTTTCTATTGGTTTTATAATACCAGCGATTCCAATAACCGTCAATTAATTTATTTTTCTTCCATTAACAATTTTTAACACTTTATAAAAACCTTTTTATATCAACGTTTTGGAATAGAAAGTCCAATAGGCGCAAGGAATGTCGCGGAATTTTTATCAGAAAAAACTGACAAAAATGGTTTTGTGAATATAATATTAGGTGCGCAATTCGACAAATTTCTACATTTGTTTCGACAAAATGTCATAAGTTTGTCATATTCACGTCATATTGCACATTTTAAGTTAAATGGGTATATTTTGAGGATAGATGAGGCAATCATTCTATTAGGCTCTTTTCGAGAATTTTGTTCATTTATACTAGGGATTAATCAGCTTTAACAACGCCAAATTCTTAGTATTGGAACCGTCGAAAAGAACGTAATCTGAAACCAGACTTTCTATTATGTATGTAAAGAGTACAGAATAAATTAGAAATGATAAGCTCTTGCCCAATAGGGTGGGGCTTTTTTAACACTACAGTAGGAAAGCCAAGGCATTAGCTGGTATAATAACTACTATTAGAATGAACTAGCAGTTTTAGTTAAGGAGGATCTTCATGGAAGAGAAACTGAAAACCTTTTATCTTACGACCCCTATTTATTATCCAAGCGGCAATTTGCATATCGGCCACGCTTATACGACTGTGGCCGGTGATGCAATGGCACGTTATAAAAGGCTCCGCGGCTTTGATGTCATGTATTTGACTGGCACGGATGAACACGGGCAAAAAATTCAGCGAAATGCTGAAGCTAAAGGAATTACGCCACAGCAATATGTCGATGAAATTGTGGATGGCATCCAGGAGCTATGGGGCAAGCTGGATATATCGTACAACGATTTTATCCGTACTACTCAAGACCGCCACAAGCAGATTGTCGAGAAGATTTTCGCGCAGCTTTTGGAGCAGGGCGATATCTATCTTGATCAATATGAAGGCTGGTACTGTACACCATGTGAATCCTTCTACACAGACCGACAGCTAGAGGATGGAAATTGCCCAGACTGCGGCCGTCCTGTTGAAAAGGTAAAGGAAGAATCGTATTTCTTTAAAATGAGCAAATATGCCGACAGGCTGCTGAAGTACTATGAAGAAAATCCTGAATTCATCCAGCCGGAGTCACGGAAGAATGAGATGATCAATAACTTCATCAAGCCTGGACTTGAGGATTTGGCTGTATCACGGACGACATTCGATTGGGGCGTAAAGGTTCCAGGAGATCCGAAGCACGTCATTTATGTATGGATTGATGCACTTTCAAATTATATTACAGCACTTGGCTACGGCACTGAGGATGATTCAAAGTATTTGAATTACTGGCCTGCCGATGTCCACCTTGTTGGAAAAGAAATCGTCCGCTTCCATACTATTTATTGGCCAATCATGTTGATGGCGCTTGATCTTCCACTTCCTAAAAAAGTTTTCGCCCATGGCTGGCTTTTGATGAAGGATGGAAAGATGTCTAAATCAAAGGGCAATGTAGTAGATCCTGTTACTTTGATTGACCGCTATGGCCTTGATGCACTTCGCTACTACCTGCTGCGTGAGGTTCCGTTTGGTTCTGATGGCGTATTTACACCAGAAGGCTTTGTCGAACGCATTAACTTTGATCTTGCTAATGACCTTGGCAATCTGCTGAACAGGACAGTTGCGATGATCAATAAGTACTTTGATGGCGAAATTCCTGCTTATAACGGTTCCGAAGGGGAATTTGAGAAACAGCTTCTCGAAGTAAACAACGAAACGGTACAAAAGTTTGAAGAAGCTATGGAAAAAATGGAGTTTTCCGTGGCGCTTACTTCTGTGTGGCAGCTGGTAAGCCGCTGCAATAAATTCATCGATGAAACCCAGCCATGGGTTCTGGCCAAGGATGAAGCTCAAAAAGATGCTTTAGCTAGTGGAATGGTTCATCTTGCCGAGTCATTAAGAAGAGTCGCTGTCCTCTTGAAGCCATTCTTGACAAGGACTCCTGATAAAATCTTTGCCCAGCTGAATGTCTCTTCTGAATCGCTTCAGACATGGGAAAGCCTCGAATCGTTCGGGCAAATTCCTGCAGGCACAAAGGTTGTACAGGGAGAGCCGATTTTCCCACGCCTTGACTTGAAGGAAGAGGTTGATTTTATCAAAGAAAAAATGCAGGGTTCAGCTCCTACAGCGGCACCTGCTGAGGAAGAAAAGCCTGAGCCGCAGGAAGAAATCACGATTGATGATTTCATGAAGGTCGAGCTTAGGGTGGCAGAAGTCATTCATGCAGAACCAGTTAAAAAAGCTGATAAGCTGTTAAAGCTTCAATTAAACCTTGGCTATGAGAAACGCCAAGTAGTGTCAGGAATTGCGAAATACTATAAACCAGAAGACCTTGTTGGCAAAAAAGTCATTTGCGTCACAAATCTGAAGCCTGTAAAACTTCGCGGAGAACTTTCCGAGGGAATGATTCTTGCGGGCGAAAAAGACGGGGTTATGTCACTGGCTACAGTGGATGACTCACTGTCAATCGGAGCGAAAGTTAAATAAAAATCGACAAGAAAATAAGAAAAGCGCAAGC
>NZ_JBALSS010000041.1:10949-15499 GCF_036967045.1 Bacillus sp. JJ1609
CGAGGGGCTAGGCGCTGGAGCTGGCCAATTCTCGAAGTGAATTTTATACTTTCTTATTCCACAAGAAAAACCTGGAAATGTTCCATGTGTAACATTTCCAGGTTTTTTCATGCTTAAAAAGAGCAAACTGTTGGGGAGAATTGGCTAATGGAATCGTCATAAAGGACATTCCTGTCATTACTTTTAAGGAAACTGTTCAATAGAGCCTTCATGAAGGACAAAACTACCATAATTTAAAAAAGATTTGTTCAATAGGGCCTTCATAAAGGACAAAAAAGTTATGATATTAATGAAATTTGTCCTATAAAGTACTGGATGTAAAGGGAATTAATTCTACAAGATATTAATTTAAATAGAAGAAAAATGCACGTTTGCAATTCCCGTCAATTGTCGGGTTTTTAAATATTCAGAACCAAAAATTTGACCTTAACCGCTGAAAAAAGTTATGATATCGACAAAACTTTATCACGATTTTAAGAACATAGTCGCCTGTCTATTCTACATACAATCAATGATTGTTAGAATGAAGCTGTAAGCGGTGCCAGTAAAGGAGTTTGAAGATGCTTTTTGACACACATGTACACTTAAATGCAGAACAATTTAACGACGATCTCCAGGAGGTCATTGACCGGGCAATTGCTGAAGGTGTAACCAATATGGTTGTAGTCGGGTTTGACGAGCTGACAATCAAAAAAGCAATCGAGCTCGCTGAGGAGTACGATTTTATCCATGCGAGCGTTGGCTGGCATCCAGTTGATGCAATTGATATGACACCAGAACACCTTGATTGGCTGAAGGAGCTGGCAAGCCATCCGAAGGTGGTCGCACTTGGGGAAATGGGGCTTGATTATTATTGGGACAAATCCCCCAAGGAAATACAGAAAGAGGTTTTCCGTAAGCAAATCAGGCTGGCAAGAGAAGTGAAACTTCCTATCATCATACATAATCGTGACGCAACAGCTGACATAGTAGAGATTTTAAAGGAAGAGAACGCAGGGGAAGTTGGCGGGATTATGCATTGCTACAGCGGGAGCGTGGAAACAGCGCTTGAATGCATTGATATGAACTTCTATATTTCGCTTGGCGGGCCAGTTACATTTAAGAATGCCAAGAAACCGAAGGAAGTCGCAGAATCAATTCCGCTGGACCGTCTGTTAGTAGAAACAGATTGCCCGTACTTGACTCCGCATCCATATCGCGGGAAAAGGAACGAGCCTGCCTATGTAAAACTGGTCGCCGAAGAAATTGCAGGATTAAAAGGGTTATCTTTTGAGGAGATTGCTGAAGCAACAACCAAAAATGCAAAAAAAATATTCGGCATAAAGTGATAAAGAATGTTGTCGATTTATCAGCAAGGTTGTCCAAAAAAATTGTGATTCTAAAAAGTTCTACATGTCTCACTTCCAACATAGGATAACCGTGTCGATAACTCTTGCTTTTCTTTTTATGGAGCTTCTTGCATAATAGGGATTACCTTTGGCGGGGGTGTCTGGGTTGACAAGTCGGCAACAATATCTTTATAATCACTCCGAGAAGAGGAGGCGTTTTTCATCGTGATTAATAGTATGAAAAACCTGTTTTCCAAGACTTTGAGTAAGAAGAAGCTGGTGATTTTTTCTACTAGTTTCCTAGTTTTTGCGGCTGCTCTGGGGATCTTCATGTATGAAGGAACCAAAAAGACAGTGGCATTGACGCTGGACGGACAGGAAAGAGTCATTAAAACACACGCGAATACAATCCAGGAATTATTTAATGATCTCGATATTTCATTGCGCTCAGAGGACTATTTATCGCTGGCGGCAAACACGAAAGTACAGAATGATCTAGCCATCGTGTGGAAGCCGGCAAAACAGGTAGAGGTAATACAGAATCAGGAAAAGAAAACGTATTGGACAGCAGCCGATACTGTGAAGGACTTCCTGAAGGAACAAAATATTGTTTTGAACGAACACGACCAGTTAAACCTAAACCCAGACGCTAAACTGAAAAAGGATATGAAGATTGCCATTCAAAGAGCTTTCCCGCTTAAACTTGTAGTAGGCGGCAAGAAGCAAGATGTGTGGTCGACTTCGACTACGGTCGCTGACTTTTTATCACAGCAAGGGATTACACTCAACAAATTAGACCGTGTTGAACCTGAACTTAAGCAGACAGTCACAAAAAATGCCGTGATTAATGTCATTCGAGTTGAAAAAGTCACCGATGTAGTGGAAGAACCAATTAATTATGCAGTCATCACCAAAAACGACAGCAATCTGGAAAAGGGTAAACAGAAAGTCGTAAACGAAGGCCAGGAAGGCTTACTATCCAAGCGTTATGAAGTAGTCTTGGAAAACGGCAAAGAAGTTTCAAGAAAACTGGTCAGCGAGAAGAAAATGAAGGAAAAACAGGATAAAGTCGTGGCGATGGGAACTAAAGTGTTAGTTGCTCAAGTTTCACGTGGGTCAAGCGAGCCTGCAGGCAAGGAAATTTATGTGTCTTCCACTGCGTATACGGCTAATTGCAATGGCTGTTCTGGTTACACAGCGACTGGAATCAACTTAAGGGCGAATCCAAATGCAAAAGTAATTGCGGTGGATCCCAGGGTTATTCCATTAGGGACTAAAGTATACGTTGAGGGCTATGGTTATGCAATAGCAGCGGATACAGGTTCTGCAATAAAGGGCTTTAAAATTGATGTCTTTTTCCCATCTAAATCAGATGCATTCCGCTGGGGAAATAAACGCGTCAAAATCAAAATTCTAAATTAATTCATGGATGCAGGGGAACCTTCCTCTGCATTTTTTGTTTTTTAGCTTAGATAGGTTTAAGGTATAATAAGAAAAGTGTTACTTCTTTCTTACCCGATGGAGTTATAAACTAATCTAAAATGTTTTCACCTATATAGACGATTATATTGCAGAAATGTTTCAAGTATTTCAGAGAAATATTAAATTTTTTTTGAAATTTTTTTAAGGATTTATTAAGGTGCTCGTATTGGAGGAAACATGAAAATAAAAGAAATAATCGTAGTCGAGGGCAAGGATGATACAACCGCGATTCGCCGTGCTGTGGATGCTGATACATTAGAAACAAATGGATCAGCGATCAATGCGGAAACAATTGAACGGATTCGCAATGCACATGAAAAACGAGGAGTCATTGTTTTTACGGACCCGGATTATCCTGGTGAGAAAATCCGTAAAACGATTTCGGAACAAATAGCCGGCTGCAAGCATGCTTTTATACCGAAAGAATTAGCCAAGCCAAAGTCCGGGCGCGGAATAGGTGTTGAACATGCTTCACCTGAAGTGATCAGGGAAGCTCTTAAGGGTGCGCAGGTAATGGACACGGAAGCGGTCGAAGAAATCAGCCAAGAGGATTTGATCGTTGCCGGGCTGATTGGAGGACCAGGTGCTAAGGAAAGGCGTGAAAAGCTTGGCAGGCTGCTTAGAATCGGATACACAAATGGAAAACAGCTTCACAAGCGTTTAATGATGTTTCAGGTGAAAAGACAGGATTTCGCAGATGCGTTAGCTGAAATCCTTAAGGAGGAGCAAGATGCATAAGGATATAGCGACACCTGTAAGAACCAAGGAAATACTTGATAAATACGGATTTTCTTTTAAGAAGAGCTTAGGGCAGAATTTCTTGATTGATACTAATATATTAAACAGAATCGTTGACCATGCAGAACTAACGGAAAAAAGCGGAGCGATTGAAATCGGTCCAGGAATCGGAGCCCTTACGGAACAATTGGCAAGAAGAGCGGAAAAGGTCGTTGCTTTTGAGATTGACCAGCGGCTGCTGCCAATACTGGAGGATACACTGTCGCCGTACCCGAACGTAAAAATCATCCATAGCGATGTTTTGAAAGCGGATGTACAGGCTGTGATTGAAACCGAATTCGCAGGACAGGAGGAAGTAATGGTTGTTGCCAACCTTCCTTATTATGTGACGACACCCATCTTGATGAAGCTGCTTGAGGAAAGACTGCCAATCAGGGGAATCGTCTGCATGCTACAGAAGGAGGTTGCGGATCGGATTTCGGCTAAGCCTGGGACGAAGGAGTATGGCTCATTGTCCATTGCTGTCCAGTACTATACAAAAGCTGAGACTGTCATGATTGTGCCAAAAACGGTATTCATGCCCCAGCCTAACGTAGATTCCGCTGTCATCAGGCTGACATTGCATGATGAACCGCCTGTAAAAGTAACAGACGAATCGTTCTTTTTCCACGTTACAAGGTCGAGCTTCGCCCAGAGAAGGAAAACGATCTTGAACAATCTGACAAGCCAGCTTCCGAACGGAAAACAGAAAAAAGAAGACATACTTGCAGCGCTCAAGCAGGCTGAGATTGTGGAATCGCGAAGAGGAGAGACTTTGTCTATCGAAGAATTTGCGAGGCTTAGTGAGGCTCTATATCCTTATTTTCATTAATGAAGCACTACTGAAGTAAAGTCCGGCTGAATCCGGGCTTTTTTCTATGCCTTAAGTGCCACTAGTGAGCAGTTAGGCATATATTTAAAAAGTTTGCTGTGTTAACGATCACTGTTGATTTTTAAGCTCTG
>NZ_JBALSS010000042.1:0-26782 GCF_036967045.1 Bacillus sp. JJ1609
TGCCAAATGAGGACCTGGGAGTTTAATCCCCAGGTCCTCATTTGGCATAAAGAATTATTTTTTGTTGATCATTTTGGAAATTTGCCCGAAATCAAGCTGCTTTCCATCTTTTACGATTGATTCAACAATTTTGTCTTCCATTTCCTGATTAACCGGCTTATTAGCAATTTGGGATACACGGCGAATCACGCCTCTTACCGTTTTCTCATCTTTAAAATTCGCATTTTGCAATGAATTCGCAAGCTCAAATACATCCTTCATATTGACGCCTGTCTTTTTTTCTATGTTCTTGAAAAAATTATTATCCATATGAAAATCACGCCTCCTTCATTAGCCTACTCTATACTATGAAGGAATCGGAAAATGGTGAAAAAGCGGAGAAGCGTATCCCAAGGAAGATCTTCACCGAAGTTTATTGTGAAAAATTTTAAAGAAAAGAGCCGTTCTTGTTTAAACGGCTCCTCCCGATTTTTCCATTAGCTGCAGAAACTTGCTCCTACAATAATTAACAAAATGAACAAAACGACGATCAATATGAAGGTAGAACCGTTATAGCCACCGCCATATCCATATCCGCCATAACCGCCGCCCCAGCCGCAACCGTAGCCCATTTTTCTTCACCTCACTTGTTATTGACTCATTATCAATATATGTGAGTATCCCATTTCTGTGTGGGCGAGCTGTTAATTCGAATGCATCGGGATTTATTAGACATTATCGAAGTCAGGAAATTTATTTCCCATGTATTCATCATAGACATCAACCATGATCTCTCCATTAAAATCCAGTTCAGCAAAAAAGACTTCATCAAGGTTATAACCACATTTCTTAAGTTGAGCTAAAAGCAAGTCATTATTATATCCGGTTTTTTCAAGATTTTCCTTGATCATTTTCCCATCCATGATTACCGGTACTGGTGGAGATGTATGACTGGCTTTTGTTAGCATATCTTCATATAACAGCGGCTGCTTTGCTTTTTTCAATAAAACACTTAGTTCCCCATTTGAATCGAGCGAGGCAAATTCAACATCGGCAACCCGAAAAACGCTCTTTTTCCGTAGCTGCTCGAGCAGTTCATCTACACTGTATTTTTCTTTACGCAGGTTTTTCTCAAGGATATTTCCATTTTCAATGAATGTGGTCGATTTGCCTTCAACAATTGTTCGAAAGGTTCTGCTTCGCAATGAAATTGTTGAAATGGCTAAAGGGACGAACGACCAGACGATCATGCTGGCAATCCCATCCCTTAAACTTAAATCTGGATCCATTGATAACGTACCCGCAATATCCCCAACTGTTATCCCTACGATGTATTCAAAAAAAGACAGGCTGGAAAGCTGCTTTTTCCCCAGGAGCTTCGTGATAATGAATAAGCCAATAATCAGCATGATCGACCTGAATAAGGTACTAAGAATATCGTTCATTCAAATCCTCCAGAACACAAACTGCTTGCATAGGAGATTCAACCTTTTGGCTTAAAAATCAGGGCACCAATAAAGCCGAATATAACTGCTGCAGACATTCCTGAGCTTGTTATTTCAAACATTCCTGTCAGTACACCAACCAAGCCATGTTGTTCTGCTTCCTGAAGTGCTCCATGTACGAGCGAATTCCCAAAGCTTGTGATTGGAATGGTAGCTCCTGCCCCTGCAAAATCAATCAATGGCTCGTACAAGCCGAACCCATCCAGCACCGCTCCGATGACGACTAACAGACTCATTGTATGTCCAGGCGTCAGTTTAGCAACATCAAACAACAGCTGGCCAAAAACACAAATAAGTCCTCCAATGACAAAGGCCCAGAAAAACATTGCTAGCAAGGCGATTCCTCCTTTTCTAATTCATCTCGATTGACACTGCATGGGCAATACACGGTATACTTTCCTTTTGCTGAAATGATAATGGCGATAATAAAGCTCCGGTCGCACAAACAAGGATTTTTCTGTAGACACCCTTTTGCATTTGATTCAGCAAGTGACCATACAAGACAGAAGCTGAGCAGCCAGCACCGCTGCCTCCGGACTGGACTGGCTGATCGTCGTTATAGATCAGCAGGCCGCAATCCTGGAACTGTTCCCGGGTTATACTTAGTCCCGCTTGCTTTAATAATTCAAAAGTTGTCTCTTGTCCGATGCGTCCGAGGTCTCCAGTGACGATTAAGTCATAATGAGCTGGTTCAATGCTGAGATCCTTGAAATGATTAATGATGGTATCCGCAGCAGCTGGAGCCATTGCCCCTCCCATATTAAAGGGATCAGAGAGTCCCATATCAACGACTTTCCCTATGGTCGCAGAAGTTGTGACAAGCTTGCCATTTTTGTCTGGATTGTCTGTAACAACAGCGGCTCCTGCACCAGTTACTGTCCACTGTGCAGTTGGAGGCTTTTGTCCCCCGTATTCTGTAGGATAACGAAATTGCTTTTCTACTGCTGAATTGTGGCTTGATGCTCCTGTAATGGTCTTCTTCGCTCCTTGATAATTCACGATGAAGGAGGCAAGTGCCAAACCTTCCATTGAGGTTGAGCAGGCTCCAAAGAGGCCGAAATATGGTATTTGCATCGTCCTCGCCGCAAAACTAGACGGTGTGATCTGGTTAATCAAATCACCAGCCAGCATGAAATGCATATCTTCTTTGGTTAAATTCGCTTTCTGGAGGGCTGCGTTGATTGCTTCTTCAAGCAGATGCCTATGCGCTTTTTCATAAGAGTCTTGTCCCATCCATAGGTCATCATGCAGAATATCAAAATCAGCTGCAAGCTTTCCTTCTGCTTCAAAAGGGCCTCCCGAAGCGGCCCATGATTCGATTACGGGTCGATTAGCAAACTGCCATGATTGCCTTCCAATCAACATTTACAGCACCCCCATCATCGTCAATAGCGTTTTCACAAGCGCGACTATAAATGCAGAAAAGACTCCAAAGAGGATCACTGTTCCTGCCAGTTTGAACATATTTCCTCCAACACCAAGGACAAATCCTTCGGTCCTATGTTCAATTGCAGCCGAAATGACTGAGTTTCCGAATCCTGTTACCGGCACAGCACTGCCTGCTCCAGCAAATTGACCGATATGATCATATACACCCAGTCCTGTCAGAATCATTGAAAAGAAAATCATAGTGGCGACAGTTGGGTTCCCTGCTGTTTGTTCAGTAAAGTTGAAGAAATAAATATAAAAATAGGTTACAGCTTGGCCAATCAAGCAGATTGTACCTCCGACAAAAAAAGCTTTTATGCAGTTTTTCACGACGGGCCGCTTTAGTTCATGCTTTTGTTCAAGCTGCTGGTACTGTTGCTGCTGAGGTGTCAGCTTTTGCTTTTTTTTATCCCCCATCTCGCCCATCCTTCCTTATGTCATTTCTTTTTTCAATGAAATAATCCGTTGCAGCTGTTTTTCGGCCTTTTTTTCCGGATATGATGGGTCCTTTATCTTCTCACTCAATTCAACCGCTTCTATAAAAATTTTGAAGTCGCTTGAAACAATGAAGTCTTCATCTGGATAGTTTTCTTCCAGCCTTTTATTGATTTCTTTTTCGATTCGCTTCATGCCAAAACGTTTCATATGCTTGACCTTGTATGCGACCAATGTATCCTCTTTCCCTTTGATGACGGCAACATCATAAATCTCATCAAGTGATTGGATTTCCTTTTTAACCCTATCAGCGAGCTTTATATTCTTCTCATCCAGATCATTCGTCGCTCCCGCATCTGGATTTACTGATTGGATCATCGATGTCCTGCTTTTGGGAGAAGTATCCCCCAGGGAACACCCAGCAGTGATACTGGCAAGTAACATTAACACCACAATAGCTTTTCCTGCCTGATATATTTTCATCTTTAATCCCTTCCTATGCAGCATCTTATTGGTTAAAATTATTTTCCGCGTACAAGTGATAATTTATGAAATTTTTATTGAGGGGATTATTTCCATGTAATGTAAAAACACATTATTAAATTTCTTTTTGTTTGACTCTGTTAATTAGACAATTGATGATAATCATTATTTCATGGTCATTTCATGCCTCAGTGGATTTCTATATATCGATAACAAAGCTAAATTAGTCAAAATAAAATAAGCCTGCCAGTTAATATGGCAGACTCACTTTCAATTTATGCTTGATTTCTCTTTTTTCCGCACCCGCAGCCGCCTTTCTTGCGACGGCGATTATTCACGATACGGTTCGTATCGTTATTATTTACAGCCGGCTGGCTATTTGTACTTTTCCGTTTTTTATTCATCTTTACAACCCCTTTATTGAAAGAGTCCATATTTCATTTTATGAAATTTGTCCTTAAACGTTCTGGACGGACTAACCAATTTACTCATCTTTAACGAGCCAGTGCTGGATAATTGATGCTATTCCGGCTATGGCCAAGATTGAGATTAGGGGCATCGATAAGTGCGGGTAAAATTCGTAAGCAGCATAAATGATTGCCGTACACCAGAATCCAGTGCACCAATGGCAGCTCAGTAACTCTCCGATCCAGTATCTTATTCCAGATCCTTTTATCTCTATATATGTTTCCGTTTTTCCGTCCTCCAGAGATTCAACTACAGTTTCATGAAAAGGAGCTCTGAGAAATTCAGTGATTGTATCGTAGACAACCAGCCGAGTCAATCGAAAGCTTGCAAAGACCAAAAGGCATAAATCGAGCCAACTGTCCATGCTTCTCACCACCTAATGCTATAGAATCTTTTCAGCATATGCATTACAAATGCCTATGTATAGGCACAAGCCTGTCCGCTCCTGTCATCATTTTTTGTACTTAAAATAGACAAACACCCACACCATTAGACGGGCGATTCATATTCTATTAAGGACAATAGGTCATATCAACTAAAAGGAGATGAACTTGTTATGGGTTGCAAAGGTAAAAACCATGTAAGCGACAGCTGCGTATGTGAAGTACTAAGAGCGGTAGCAGATGCTCAGGATGAAGTAGATGTTGACAACGATTGCGATGTCAGTTGCCATAGATCCATTAGAGAGTTATTGGCAGGTGCTCAATCGCCAACAAACGGTTTAGATACTATTCCTCTAATTCTATACTGCGGAGATTGCATGCCATTCGAAGGATTCGGAGCTCGGATCAGGCCTAACGGCGGCGGACCACAAAGACTTGATTGCTTCAGATCATTTTTCTTCCGTGTAACATCTGTAGATGACAACTGCTGTGCAAAAATCGAGTTGCTTGTTACACGCGGTGACGAAGGCCAAGGATTTTCGGATCCATGCGCTCAAATTCAAACTGGCGGAGCAAGAAACGAATTCTTCAGAACTGGAATTTGTTTAACGGTTGACTTAGATTGCTTCTGTGCAGTAACTTGCTTAGACCCAGTTGCAGCAATGCCACTTTCAAGCCTTCCGGGAGAAGACTAATTCAATATAGGAAGGAAATGGGCTTACCTTTATGGTAAGCCTTTTTTATAAACCAACCCTTTTTATATCCATTAAATCCTCTTCAAGGATACTCACACTCTTCTTCCTCGGACTCAAGGAATTTATCAAAAGTACTCCATTTTTCATGGCTAAGAAAAATCCTTTGTACGAAGTTTCTTTGGTTATAAACTCATATTTGACTTTTGCAATCGATGCAGGAACTCTCATTAGATGTTTTATTTTTTCATCCAGAGTTAATTCATTGAACGGCCTTTTATTATTTTCTTGAAGGGGTTCGGTTTCAGCAATAGGATCACTTTGGGCATCTGCTTTTGCCGTTATTTCTTGCAGTTTATCACTTTGCATTTCTCTTGTTGGATTTTCCTTCAGTTTCATTCCTACATTTTGGATTTCAGCTTCATCGTCTTTTAATAAGTAACTTTTTTGCATTTTCGGCTCAGGAATATTAATGTCAGGCTGTTGTATATAAAACATTGGTAATGGCTTTCGTTCGCGTCTGTTTCTCATTTTGAGCGGCACCTCCAAAAACTTACCTCTCCCTATATTTATGCATTTGCCCATTTTCTGTGCTTAATCGCAATAGATTAGTGCAACACTGGAAAAATCCACTCGGCTGCCACCCATTCCTATCAGCCTGTTTTCCATTGGAAGAGTTGATTATTTTTAGTAAAAATACAACTAAGCGAAACGGACTCTAATAAAAAAAATAACAAAAAAACCTGCAGCAATCTGCAGGTTTCCTCTATGAATCATCATGTTATTAAAGAATATGGAATCCAGAGTCAACATGGATATTTTCACCTGTTATGCCGCGTGACAAATCGCTGAATAAGAATAGGGCTGTATCGCCAACTTCTTCAGGAGTTGTATTTCTGCGTAGTGGAGCTTTTTCTTCGATATCTTTCAGAATTGAGTTAAAGTCGCTGACACCTTTAGCTGAAAGCGTACGGATTGGACCTGCAGAAATCGAATTCACGCGGATATTGTCCTTGCCTAAGTCAGCTGCAAGGTAACGGACACTTGCATCAAGTGAAGCCTTTGCCACACCCATGACATTGTAGTTCGGGATGGCACGTTCCCCGCCTAAGTAAGTCAGGGTCACGATACTCCCGCCTTCTGCCATTAATTCTTTTGCTTCCTTTGCCACAGCTGTAAGAGAATATGCACTGATGTTGTGTGCAAGCAGGAAGCCATCACGTGTTACATTCATATAGTCCCCTTGCAGTTCTTCCTTATTGGCAAAAGCGATACAGTGGGCTACACCAGAAATAGAACCCGTTGCCTCTTTAATTTCGCTGAAGCACTTTGCAACATCCTCATCGCTCGTGACGTCACATGGCAAAACCAAATAATTTTTGTCGAGAGATTCTGCAAGTTCACGTACACTTTTCTCAAGACGTTCCCCAGCATATGTGAAAATTAAATTTGCTCCCGCGTTGTGAAGTGATTGAGCAATACCCCAGGCGATGCTGCGTTTGTTAGCTACACCCATAACTACATATGTGTTACCGTTCAATGAAAGAGTCATGATAAAAATATCCCCCTGTTAATACATGTTATTAGTACCTAGTGCTAATTTTACACTATATATTTTTATTTGAAAAGGAAAACCCGTTAAAAAGCGGGTTTTCCTTTTTCACCTTCTGTTAGAATAATGCCCAATTCTCTGGACGATCGGCTTGAGCTAGCTATTCTAGCACCAAAAACAGAACTCAAGCTCTCTTTTTAGTTCATCAACATATTCCTTTGATCCGGTCACAATCAATCGGTCATTGAGTCTTAATTCTGTATCTCCATGAGGTACGATTGATTCATTTTCACGCAATATCCGGACAAAAATGACATCGCCGGTAAACGGAAAGCGCCTTATACTCATGCCATCAAAGTGGTCATTAAGCATGCGTATTTCATGTAGAGAGTTTTCCTGGTTCGTCAGGATGCTCATGACCCCTGGTGATTCAATCATCGCACGAAGCAGGGATTCTGTTGAACGCAGGACAGAGAAAACTTCGATTCCCTCTTCCTGGGCCTTCTCTGCCAGATCTGGGCTTTCAATCCTGGCGATGACCCGGTCGATCCCTTTTTCCTTAGCACTGATAGCTATCGTTGCATTCAAGTCTGCATCACCTGTCGAAATCACAGCGATATCAGCATTATAAATGTTATTTTTCTCGAGCGTTTCAATTTCGTAATCATCGATTTCAATAATTTCAAACACAGTTTCTGCAAACTGTTTTTCCGCTTTTTCCTGTTTTATATGATACAAGACAGGTTCATACAAAGAAGATTCTAAATCACGGGAAACAGGAAGTGTCATCTGGTTTGCACCGATGAAGGCAACTTTGACTTTTTTCTCTGCTCCTGTTGCCTGCGGGAAAAGTTTTTTAAACATAATCGGGGTCAATACACTCGAGATTACCGCTACAAGGATCAAAGTCCCGCTCATTTGCGGTGTGATCATTTCCATTCTCTCACCGATCGTTGCTGCTGCAATGACCAATGACAAAGTGGACGTTAGCAGGAATCCTGATGCCAATACAGTCTTGGTATCATACCATTTCTTTAAAAGATAAACTGGCAGCATTTTTGAAACAAATAAAGCCAACAACAGTAGCGGAATTAACAAAAGAAGCTTCTTCTCGCTCAACATGGACCAAATATCCAAGTCCACCCCAACCATTACGAAGAAAATCGGTATCAAGAAACCATAGCCGAAGGAATCAAGTTTGTGCACCATTTCCTGGTCCGGCGCTAACAATGACACAAGCACCCCCGCAAGGAATGCACCAAGAATATTTTCTGCACCAACCGTTTCGGAAATTGCCACAAGCAGGATAATCAATGCAAAAACAGCTCTGGTTCCAATTTGTGTAGTCCCTGTTGAAAGTGCGTTAATAAATTTTCGGTTCTTGAAGATTTTTCCGACGAAATATAGCGCAACTCCAGCAGCAAAAAGGATGAGCAGCAGCCATGTATTCCCGGCTCCACCATCATAGATAGAGACAAAGACAGCAAGCAAAATCATGGTTGCCAGGTCAGCTATTACTGCGATCAGCAAGATGATCTGGCCAATGTTTGTCTTCATTAAATGCGCATCCTTCAATGTAGGCACGACAACTCCAAGTGAAATCGTGGAGATGATCAATGTCATTAAAAAGACGTTTTCAATGAAACCAGCAAGAACAAATAAATAAGATAGACCTAATGAAGCAATGAAAATGCCGACAAAGATAATCGATGACACGACAAACGTATTTGGTTCTTTCTTGCCGTTCGCCATTACCTTATTTTTCTTACCGCCAGAAAACGCGGTAAAATCAATTTCCAATCCGCTCAGGAACATTAAAAATAGGAAGCCTAATGTTGACAGCGTGCCAAGCCATGCATCCTCATGGACAATATTAAAGCCGCTTTTACCAATAATCAGTCCCATGATGATTTCGGCAACGACAACAGGTATAAAGCTTAATTTCAAACGGTGAAGCAATATTGGTGTAATAAACGCAACGATGATTACGATTACGAGAGAGGTAATCGAAGCATGCTGTCCCATTCCCATCCCTCCTTATTTTGTAAGATAACTCATAAAAGCCGTTGCGATTCCAAAATAAATCAAAATGCTAATGATATCATTTATAGTCGTTATGAATGGACCTGACGCTACCGCAGGGTCGATTTTCAGCCTATGCATAAGCAAAGGGACCAATGAACCAGCCAGTGTGGCAATGATTAGTGTAATAAAAATCGAGATACCAACAAGGGCGCCCAGGAAAAACTCTCCCTGCCAGAAGTAAACGACAAAGGCTACTAAAACTCCACATATTGCTCCAGTGATCAACCCGGTGCCAGCTTCCCTAAGAATAATATCCCACTTACTTTCTTTTTCAAGATCACCTGTGGCAATCCCTCTGACAGCAACTGCAAGTGCCTGAGTTCCTGTATTCCCTGCCATTCCCGCAATAAGCGGTATAAAAACTGCCAAAATCGAGACCTTGTTGAGCGTCTCCTCAAACCTTCCAATCAAGCTCGCTGTGAACATCCCCAGGAACAGCAGGATGATTAGCCATGGCAGGCGCTTTTTGGCTGCAGAAAATGGATTGCGGTCCATTGTATCAAGATCGGCGATTCCGGCCAATTTGGAATAGTCATCAGATGCTTCTTCTTCCATAACATCGATAATATCATCGACGGTGATAATACCTAATAGGTGATTTTGAAAATCTACCACCGGCAAAGCAAGGAAATTATAGTCCCTCATCATGCGCGCGACTTCCTCTTGGTCTTCACCTACAGATACGGAGACTACACGTTCATTCATAATTTCGGAAATCATGGTATCGTCATCGGCCACGATTAGGTCACGCAGGGAAATGACACCTGCTAAACGCTTCTCATCGTTAATCACAAACAAATAATAAATCGTTTCTGCTTGAGGAGCTTCGTTCTTTAGAATATACATGGCAGACCTGACCGTTTGGTTGGCAGAAATCGCAATAAATTCTGTCGTCATGATACTGCCGGCTGTGTACTCTTCATAATGAAGCAAATCTTTTATTTCCTGTGCCGCTTCCTCATCCATGATGGTTAAATAGCTGGCCACCTGATCCTTGTCGAGCTCATTAAGGACATCGACTGCATCATCAGCGTACATATTTGATAGCATGTCAGCGGCATAATTCGGATTCATCTGCGCCAGCACGTCTTTAAAATCTTCGTCATCTGCTTCTAAGTTTTCAAAGAGCTCAGCCATCTCTTCAGGCGAAAGGAAATTATAAACCTTCGTGCGGGTATCATCATCCAATTCACCAAAGAATGCAGCCTGGTCATAAGGGTGCAGTTCCAGAAATTCAGCTCGGAAATCATCAATTTTTTCAGAGTAAAGTGCTTCCATCAGCAGTTCAGTATTAATTTGCTGCTTTGATGCTGATTCTTGTCGT
Source organism: Bacillus sp. JJ1609 (assembly GCF_036967045.1). Taxonomy (NCBI): domain Bacteria; kingdom Bacillati; phylum Bacillota; class Bacilli; order Caryophanales; family Bacillaceae; genus Bacillus; species Bacillus sp. JJ1609. The sequence continues at coordinate 10,335 of NZ_JBALSS010000042.1, forward strand.
TCCTCAGCCATCCACCTTACCCCCTTTCTTATTCAGTACATTTCATTATACTAGCATTTCTCGATTTCTTTGTCTTTTATAAGCCTCTTTTCGTAAACTATTTTGCTTTACAACCACCATCACTTTTTTCCTTGTCATGGATTTTTCTGAAAAGTGCCGAGCACTAATGTAAGATTGAAATAAAAAAGTTTTTACTCAATTGGTCTCCCTTTTAACATTCCCTTTAATAAGAAGTAATCTTACAGCTTGCAATTTTTTTGTCAGAATAAGAACTCACCTTGGAAAGTTCAACTGTAAAAAGTACTATTCTTTTTGCGAGTCTACGGAAACAATAATAATAAAATATCGCGAGAGGAGCTGGATAATGAAACTGGATATAATTGGGGATATACACGGCTGTTATGCTGAGTTTGAACATCTCACAAGGGAATTGGGTTATGGTTGGAGTACGGGAATACCCATTCACCCAGAAGGACGGAAGCTTGCTTTTGTTGGAGATTTAACAGACAGAGGACCGGAATCCTTGAAGGCCTCCGAGATTGTCTGGAAGCTGGTTATTCAGCACGGCCTTGCTTATTATGTGCCTGGAAATCATTGCAACAAGCTGTATCGATTCTTACATGGGAATAAAGTACAGACAAACCACGGTCTCGAAACTACTGTAGCTGAATTTTCGTCTTTGAGCGAAAAAGAGCAAAGTTCTTTTCGCGAGATGTTTCTTGAATTATATGATTCCTCACCTTTATATCATGTTCTCGATGAAGGCCGATTGGTGATCGCACATGCCGGTATTCGGGAAGATTATATTGGCAAAAAAAATTCGAAGGTCAAGACCTTTGTCCTCTACGGGGATATCACTGGCCAAACGAATCCCGATGGTACCCCTGTACGGCGCGACTGGGCAAAGAAATATCAAGGGAAAGCGACTATAGTCTATGGTCATACTCCCGTCAAGGAGCCAAGAATGATCAATAATACGTATAATATTGATACAGGGGCCGTTTTCGGCGGACTCCTGACCGCATTAAGATATCCAGAGATGGCCATTGTTTCGGTTCCTTCTTCCATGCCTTTTGCAGCAGAAAAATTTCGTGAGATAGAATAATTACCCAGAATGTAAAAAAACTAACCATTCAAAGAATGGTTAGCTAAGACTGTAGACAAACTCGATGAAAGTATTTTGTGTATAGTCTTTTTTTATTTGTCTGTTAGAATTTTTTGTTGATTCCCGATACAGGAAGCTTTGCTAACCGATTTTGGTATTCAGAAACCAATAGTAGGCCTCATTGGTTACCTCTTTTTCCAATTTATGTTTTTTTAGGTAACCAAGAGGCTCTATTGGTTACCTTTTTTTCCATTTATTGTTTTTTTAAGTAACCAAGAGGCTCTATTGGTGATCTCTTTTTCCATTTTATGTTTTTTTAGGTAACCAAGAGGCTCTATTGGTGACCTCTTTTTCCAATTTATTTTTTTTTAGGTAACCAAGAGACCTTATTGGCGACTTCATTTTCCATTTATTGTGTTTTCAGGTAACCAAGAGGCCCTTTTGGTGCCCTTTTCTTCCATTTATTTTTTATTCAGGTAACCAAGAGGCTTTATTTTACAAAAGAGGTTCGGAAGGATCACTCCGGACCCCTTTGTACAAAACAAGCTAACCATTTAAAGAAATGGTTAGCTTTTCTTCTTTATGCTTATTATTTTCCAATGAACATCTGCGTCCAGTAATTCCCGGTACCTGTGTGACCAACACCAATATGGGTGAAATTCGGGCTCAGGATATTTTTCCGGTGACCTTCACTGTTCATCCATGCGTTGACTACTTCTTCAGCACTCTGCTGACCCATAGCAATGTTTTCACCTGCTGAGCTGTATGTTACACCAAAATCCCTCATCATATCAAATGGAGATCCATAGGTTGGGCTCGTATGCGAAAAGTAATTCTTTGCCTGCATATCATTCGATTTTTTCTGAGCAACATTGCTCAACGCCGTATCAGGCTGAAGATTTGCCAGACCATTTTTCCTGCGCTGTTCATTTGTTAAATCAATAACTCTCGACTCGAATGCACTTATTTCTGTTCCGCTTGGTGTTGGAGTCGTTTTCTGCTGTGGCGCTGCATCCTGGTTTGGAACTGGAGCTGCTCCTTGCTCAGTTGGTGCAGTTCCTTCGTTTGGTGCTTGCAGTGGACCTTGATCAGGAGTCGGTGTTAATCCCTGTTCAGGTGCTGGGCTAGTTCCAGTAGGAGGCTGCAATAGCGTCTGGTCCTCTGTTAAAGGTTGGCCCGCTCGCTGACGCTGCCAGTCTTCATAAGTCAGCCTTCCCTGTCTATTCATTTCTGTATGCGGGTACCTTGTGCTAGGTATTCCTGTGCTGTATGAGTTCGGGTCTACTGTCAAATACCCATTCGGCATCTGCAATATTTCGCTTGTACCATTCCCGCCATTTTGATTAGGCTTTCTAACTGCGCTCGTTTCACTCCTGCTGTTCTGCCCTCTCAATCTTTTCGTATCATTGTCCCCATAACCTGTACCATTGTTGTTCATGGTAGTCATTTTGTTATCTCTTAAATCAAGTGCTTCATCATTATTGTTATTGCAAGCAGCCAGACCTAAAAGCATTATGGCAGATACAGCAATTACTTTTCCATGCTTATAAATGTTCAATTGATCTTTCCTCCCTGAGATTTCATTTACTACTCCTTTATCATTTGAAATTCCAAGGGAAATATAGAATGAAATATCTGTGAAAAACATGGGATTAATTTCATGTAAAAAAGACAAACCCTCTTGTGGTTTGCCTTTTAGATCAATTTTTTCATATCAACAGGAAGGTTTGACGTTAAATGCATTTCTTTTTGTAAAATTGGATGTGAAAATTTAATTTCCCTGCAGTGGAGTGCTTGTCTCTGAATCAACTCTCTCTTTCCTCCATAAAGACTGTCTCCAAGGAGGGGATGGCCTATATAAGCCATATGGACCCTGATTTGATGTGTTCGTCCCGTCAAGAGCCGAAGACGGATATGAGTGAATCCATTATACCTTTGAAGGACTCTATATAAAGTACAGGCATATTGCCCACCTGGATGGACTTCACGTTCGATGATGCTGTCACTTTTTCTGGCAATCGGCTTTTCAACCCGCCCTTCTTCCAGGACGAGCTTGCCTTCAGCAAATGCTTCATAGGTTCGCTTTACATCGCCTGCCCGCTGCTGCTTACTGAACAAATGATGGATATGGCTGTGCTTTGCAATAAGCACCAGGCCTGATGTATCCCTGTCGAGCCTTGTGACAATGTGGGTTGTTGCGACGATTCCGTTCTTCTCATAATACCCAATCAGGGCACTTGCAAGGCTGCCGTTTGGATGTTCCCTGGATGGAATTGTATTCATTTCTGCCGGTTTATTTACAACGAGGATAAATTCATCCTCGTATACAATGGAAAGCGGGATATCTTCTCCCTTCAGCCCAATTGAAGGAACCTCGACAGGAAAAATTACTCGGACTGAATCACCGCTTTTAACCATATACCTGACATTCACCTCTTGGGCGTTTACCGATATTAACCCGCCTTTAAACTTAATGTCTGTAAGTGCCGCTCTTGAAATTTCCTTTTCTTTAAGAAATTCCCTTAGCAATTTACCTTGGTCTGAAGCTTCTGCTGTCCATTCAAGGCTGAAGTTATTCGCCATATCGGCTGCTCCATTCTCCATTTGTATATTCATCTTGCTTCATCAAATCTAATCGTGGTCAGATATAAACGAATCGCTGACACGCTTCCAAAACGGAAACGGTCTGAATCTTGCAAAGCGGATTTTTTCATCTGCCACACGGAACTGGATTGATTTAACATCCTTGTGAAGGAGTGTCAAATGGTCTACAGTCACCTGGAAATCTGGCCTGTTAACTGGTTTGAGTGTGCATGTATGATGGTCTGGCAAGATTAACGGAGATCCAACAGTCCTGAAAACCCTGTTATTGATGGAAGCCATCTCGGCAACCTGAATCGCTCGCAGTGAAGGATGCAGGATTGCCCCGCCTAATGCTTTGTTGTATGCAGTACTTCCAGATGGTGTCGATACGCAAAGTCCATCGCCACGGAAGCGTTCAAAGTGCTGTCCCCTGATCTCAACGTCCATGACCAGTGTACCTTCCACGGATTTGACTGTTGATTCATTCAGCGCCAGATATCTCGTTTCCCTTCCACCATGCAGGTACCTGATGATTACCTCAAGCAATGGATATTCGATCACCTGGTAAGGAGTTTTCGCAACCGCGATCACCAATTTTTCTATTTCCTCAGGAACCCAGTCGGCATAAAACCCTAGGTGCCCAGTATGTACTCCGATAAAAGCTGTTTTATCCAGTCTGCTGCTGTAACGATGGAAAGCGTACAATAGCGTGCCGTCGCCTCCAACTGAAATGCAAATATCTGGCTGGTCTTCATCATAAATAAGATCAAAGTCTAAAAGATAGGTTCTCATTTTATGCATCAATGTATTTGACCGGGAATCCCCTTTTGAAGTAATCGCAAATTTCATGAGTCCAAACACCCCCGCATATCGGTTTTAATCTATTTCTTCCCATCCTGCTGCATTTCTTTTTTTCTTGTAAAGAAAGCTTGTGCTTCCTGTATTTCTCCCCTGATCGTGGACATTTCTTCATCAAGGCGGAACGCTGCTTCTGCTGCGCGCTGCAGTCTGAGTTTAATATCTTCCGGAAAAAGTCCTTTGTACTTATAGTTCAAGGAATGCTCCACTGTTGCCCAAAAATTCATCGCAAGTGTGCGAATTTGGATCTCAGCAAGGATTTTTCTTTCTCCCCTTATTGTCTGTACCGGATAGCGGATTACTACATGGTAGGAGCGGTAGCCGCTTGCTTTTTTATGAGATATGTAATCCCGCTCCTCGACAATTTCAAAGTCATTTCGGATTCTTAAGAGTTCAACTACCGTTTTAATATCATCCACGAATTGGCACATAATTCTCAGACCTGCAATATCCTGCATTTCCGTTTCAAGCTTCTCTAATGAAATTCTTTTTTGGTTGGCTTTATCGAGGATACTTGCAATAGGCTTTACCCTTCCTGTGACAAATTCAATCGGAGAATGGTCAGATTGCAACTCGTACTGGCTTCTTATGCCTTTTAGTTTAATTTTTAATTCTTCAACAGCGTGCTTATAAGGTTCTAAAAATTGATCCCAGTGTTTCACTTCAGTCACCTCATCCGGTCCTATTCACGAAAGCCTAAGCGGAGGGTGCGGTAAAAACCTGTTCCACTTTCGCGACCATTTCCTCTCCATAATTGCTATTCCCAGTAATATTCGCGATTAAATATTCCATTTCCTCGCTGAATCCTTGTAATTTAAGCTTATGTCCGCCAGCAGTAAGATTAACTTCCATCCCACTACAAAGGCCTTCATGAATCACATTCCAGGTTTCATATGGAATCGAGATATATTGATAACCTTCATCCTTTTCAACAATATAAATAAAAGATAATTGATCAGAATCAACCAGCATTTGACCTGTTGCTGTTAAATCAGCTATTTCTGCTTTTGAACCTGTGCTGAGCATCAGCTCATTATTTTCAATAATTGCATTGGTAATCATAATTCTTTCGCTCATTTTTTCACCCTCCATAATCTTTTTTATTTTATCATATAGAGGCAATTTCTACTAAGGATTGAAGCGAAAGCTGATTAACGAGATAATAAGAACAATAAATTTCGAAAGGGCGGAACAAAGTGAGCCAGAACATTGAAATTGAATTTAAAAACATGCTGACGAATGAGGAATTCCTTCGGTTAAAAAAGCACTTTAACATAGATCAGACTAAATTTAAAAAGCAGGTTAACCATTATTTCGATACCCCATCCTTTTCATTGAAAGCCCACGGCTCTGCATTAAGGATCAGGGAAAAAGGTACTCAGTTTGAAATGACGTTGAAACAGCCAGCAGAACAAGGATTGCTTGAAACCAATCAATTTCTTGACCTAGAGCAGGCTGAGTATATATTAAAAACAGGAAAAATTCTTGACGGTGAGGTGCATGACGCAATCACCAATATGATTGACGATGCAGATTCCCTGCAGTACTTCGGCTCATTGACCACTGTCCGTGCGGAATTTGGCTACAATGGCGGACTTCTTGTACTAGACCATAGTTACTATTTAAATACAGAGGATTATGAGCTAGAATATGAAGTAACTGATGAAACTGAAGGTTTTAAGATTTTCTCAGAATTGCTCGATGAACTTAATATCCCAGTGAGAACGACCGATAATAAAATCAAACGGTTTTACAACCGAAAGCGGGAATGCTTATGACCCAAGGGGCTAGGCACTGGAGCTAGAAGGTAATCATTTATTATAAAGTTTTACTAAAATACAAACTTTTAAAAGAGTAAAACCAGGCAGGAGATTTGATCATGAACGTTGACCAGTTAAAAGTCACGCTTGAATTACAAGCACTACAGAACTTCAGCAGCACCTCTGCCCCGTCCGGCAACACACTGTTCCAGGAAATGCTGTCCGGGATTCTTACTGAACAAAATGATGCCTTAGGCGCAACGGCAGCACGTTTAGAAGATTTATTCGGCAATACGGAAACTGCAGTGAACTCCTTTGGTTTGAATAAAGTCAGTATCGGGCAAATGCTCCCGCCTATTCAGCTAACCAAGCTGTCTGCGAAGAATCATCATTTTGATGAAATAGTTGATCAAGCTGCGGCAGCGTTCAATCTTCCTGCCAAGCTGATAAAGTCTGTGATACAAAAGGAATCGAATTTCAACCCGAATGCCATTAGTTCAGCAGGTGCATCAGGTTTAATGCAGCTCATGCCAGGAACAGCCAGAAGCCTGGGGGTAAAAAATATTTTTGACCCAGCGGAAAATATTCTTGCGGGCAGTAAATACTTACGCCAAATGATGGACAAGTACGACAACAACGTTGAGCTTGCACTCGCCGCATATAATGCAGGCCCTGGAAATGTCGATAAATATGGCGGGATTCCCCCTTTCAAAGAAACTCAAAATTACGTAACAAAAATAACCAGCACCTTCTATGGATGATATTTCCATCGCTTTCGGCCGTCTGTCAGTGGTAACAGACGGCCTTTTTGTGTACATTAGTAAAGCGGATACACTGTAAAAAAACTGATTACAAGGCTATTTGTTTGAGATATAAATTTAGCATTGCTAAAATAAATAGCATAACTATCAAAGCAATGAAATTTCTAAAATCTATTTTAAAGGAGTTATCAATATGGTTGAGAATAAGACCTTACCATTCGAAGCCATTGGCGAAGGAACACTTCACCGGCTGGTCGACGCTTTTTACCACCGGGTAGGAATGCATCCTGATCTTGCTCCTATATTCCCTGATGATCTTTCTGAAACTGCACGAAAACAGAAGCAGTTTTTGACACAATATTTAGGGGGGCCACCTTTATTTACAAGCGAGCATGGCCATCCAATGCTCCGCGCAAGGCACCTGCCTTTTGAAGTAACACCTAAACGGGCAAACGCTTGGCTTGCGTGCATGACCGAAGCGATGGATGAAGTGGGGCTTGAAGGGCCAGTCAGGGAGGATTTTTATGCACGCCTTTTCCTTACTGCCCAGCATATGATCAATACACCAGATGACGAGACTGGTGAGAGCACATGAAACTCAACAGAGAGAACCTATTGAGCTATGATCCCTCCGAGTTTTGCTCTGGATTGGATAAGAAGCCACTCGAAATATATATGTTCGTTGATCCTCTTTGCCCTGAATGCTGGGCTCTTGAACCGATCATCAAAAAGCTGCAAATCGAATACGGAAAGTATTTTTCCATTCGTCATATTTTGAGCGGCAGGCTGGCCACTCTGAACATGGGCAGAAAAAAACGCTACGAAACGATTGCAGAACTCTGGGAAAAAACAGCAAGCAGAACTGGGATGAGCTGTGATGGGAACCTGTGGTTTGAAAATCCTGTGTCATCCCCATACTTAGCATCCATCGCTATTAAGTCAGCTGAGCTTCAAGGAAAGAAGAAGGGCATCGGGTTTTTGCGCAAGCTTCAGGAAGTATTATTTTTAGAAAAACAAAATGTCTCCAGTTTTGACGTGTTGAAGAATTGCGCTCGAAATGTAGGGCTTGATGTAGAAGAATTCGTGACTGATATCCATTCAGAGACTGCTGCCAAGGCATTTCAATGTGATTTAAAGATAACGAATGAAATGGATGTCCAGGAAATCCCTACTCTCGTGTTTTTTAATTCGAATATTGAAGAGGAAGGTATAAAAATCACCGGGCTATATCCATATGAGGTATACGTCCAGATTTTAGAGGAAATGCTGTCTGAAAAACCAGAACCAGCTCAGCCTCCATCACTTGAAAATTTTTTAAAGCAATACAAAATGGTTGCCTCAAAGGAAGTAGCTGTTGTGTACGATTTGACAGTAGCCCAAGCAGAGAAGGAAATGAAGAAGCTTCTGCTCAAGCAGAAAGTCGAACAAATCCCTGCTAAATACGGAATGTTTTGGAGATACCAGGAACAGGAAGGATAACCGTGCATTAGATTATGCACGGTTGTTTTTATGTAGGCAGCTTTAAATCCCTCTAATCCAATTCACGGGGGATTATTTATCCATCTGAACTGTTCTCATGACTTTACAAACCATTTTTCAGCTGGGACTAGTTCTCGGAATTTGTTCTAACGCGGTGATCCAATCCCAGCTGATTGCCGCGTATATTTAAAAATTATTGAAACCATACAACCGGAAAAAGGCCTTGCAGCTCTCCAACTGCAAGGCCTTTCTCTATATTATACGAACAAAGGGGATGGGAGAAATTTTTCACGGTCAAACAAAGGGGTAAATGTTTGCTTGTGATCAACTTCACGATATTAATATACCATACCCCTTTACCTATCTCAAGATACTTGTGTGTTATTTCACAATATTGTCAAATACAATTCATGATTTACTTGAAATTGGCATACACATTAAACAAACAGCTTATCTTTCGGAGGAAAGCATTATGGATAAATTCGTATTTTCTCTTATAACCTTTTTCATTCTCTTTTCTTTTATCCTCCATATTGGAGGCCTGATGCATATCATACCTTTGTATTTCACCTCTCCCCTCCTCTTTTTCTCATTATTCATTTTACTGCTGTATTTGAATAACCGTAAAAGTTTTAAGGGATTTTAGCTGAGCCAAACAAAACCGGCCGTATTGCTACGGCCGGTTTTGTTATTTTAGGAAAGCATTGCTTCCATTTCATTTAATTTTTCTTCAAACACTTTTAGAGCTTCTTCTATTGGCTTTGAGCTTGTCATATCGACACCAGCTTTTTTCAGGACTTCGATTGGGTAATCGGAGCTTCCTGCCTTTAAGAAATCGAGATAGCGTTCAACTGCAGGCTGCCCTTCTTCAAGGATCTGCTTGCTTAAAGCGGTGGCAGCACTGAAACCTGTAGCGTATTGATAAACATAATAGTTGTAATAGAAGTGTGGAATCCTTGACCATTCAAGACCGATTTCTTCATCAATCTCAATGTCCTCATTCCCAAAGTACTTCTTGTTTAGCTCATAGTAATCCTTTGTAAGGGAGTCAGCTGTCAATGCTTCGTTGTTCTGTGCTTTCAAGTGGATCATATGCTCGAATTCTGCAAACATTGTCTGCCTGAAGACTGTCCCTCTAAAACCTTCAAGGTAATGATTCAGCAAATACAGACGCTTCTGCTCATCATCGATTGTATTTAGCATATAGTCATTAAGCAAAGCTTCATTGCACGTTGACGCTACTTCGGCAACAAAGATGGAGTAGTTGCCGTATGGATATGGCTGTGTCTTCCTTGTGTAATAGCTGTGGACTGAATGGCCAAATTCGTGTGCTAACGTGAATAGATTATTTACGTTGTCTTGCCAGTTCATAAGGATATACGGATTTGTTCCATAAGTACCAGATGAATAGGCTCCGCTGCGCTTTCCCTTGTTTTCATACACATCAACCCAGCGATTTTCGAATCCTTCTTTCAGAACATTGTTGTATTCTTCACCTAGAGGAGCCAAGCCCTTTAACACGTAATCCTTTGCTTCTGCATATGGAATCTCCATTTTCACGTTCTTGACGAGCGGGGTGAAAAGATCGTACATATGAAGCTTCTCAAGACCAAGTACCTTTCTTCGAAGCTTTATATATCTGTGAAGCAGATGCAGATTGTCATTGACAGTGTTTACAAGATTTTCATAGACGCTTTCAGGAATATTATTCGCAGAAAGAGCAGCATGCCTTGCGGAATCATACTTTCGCACCCTAGCATTAAAGTTATCCTTCTTAATATTGCCGCTCAACGTGCTTGAAAAAGTATTTTTGAAGCTGCCGTATGTCTTATATACTGCCTTGAATGCATCCTCACGAACCCTGCGGTCCTCACTTTCAAGGAAACGGATATATCGGCCGTGAGTGATCTCCACTTCTTCCCCATTCTCATCCTTGATGGACGGAAATTCAAGATCAGCATTATTAAGCATTCCGAAAGTATTAGATGGTGAGCTCATTACTTCTGATGCTTCGGCAAGCAGTGCTTCTTGTTCAGCAGATAATACGTGCGGACGCTGAAGGTTGATTTCCTCTAAAGCATGCTCATAAAGCTTCAGCTCCTCTTTTTCAGCAAGGAAGCCCTTAATTTTTTGTTCATCTACTGCCAGGATTTCAGGAACGATGAAAGCCAGCGCACTTCCTGCCTGGGAGTATAAGTTCTTGATTCGGTCATCAAAACCCTGGTAAAAAGAATTCGTAGTATCCTGGTCATATCTCATATGCGCATATGTATACAACCTTCCCAATCTTTCAAGCAGCTTATCCTGCAATTGGAGAGCATTGTACAGCTGGTCCGCACTCTCACCTAATTTGCCCTGGTATTCCTGAATTCCAGGCAACAGGCTTTTCACTTCATTAAACTCTTTTTCCCACACTTCGTCATTTGCAAAAATATCCTCAAGTCTCCACGTATCCTCAGTGGCTATTTCATTCCTTGGCGGCAATTTCTTTACTGTAGATTCATTCGACATATAGATCCTCCTAACAACATTTCGGAATTCGAAAAACTTTTCTAATATCATAAATTCGCTATAGATTTCTCATTTCCTTCTATGGAAAGAAAATATGATATAAAGTTTTCTAATTTCTATTTACCCAATTCTTAACTTCCTTATTGTACGCACGTGACAAACTTTTCATGTTATTTTAGGACTTTTTCTTTTTGTTCTGTTACCTTGTCTGTTGATTTCCGATCCAGGCACTCGCTTTCCGCGGGCGTCAGGTGAGCCCGCAAGAGTCGAGTGCCCTCCCTCAAATCAACATGTGCTAAAATTCAACATTGAACTAAACAAGAGCCTTTCTTTTAAAAAGCTGCTTATCTATCTTAATTTTAGGCTGTTTCCTAAAAGATTGTTGTTTAATAAAGCAGCTTCAATAATGTTTTCATACCTTTTGTAAAAATACGCTTCGTCTGCGCTTTGTTCATCAATGGAATCACGAATTTTCAACTCTCTATTTAGCTTGAATAAAGAATCACTTATTTTGGTTAAAACTGAAATTTTAGTCAGGAGCTGTATATACTCAGTTACCACCAGAGAATAACTACCTTTTCCCGCCATTGGAAGGTTCCTCCGCTTAATTTGCCCGAGTTTCACGCGGTTGTTAAAAGCATGATGAACCTGCGCCAAGCTAATAAGATCGCCTTTTTTAAAATTCCGAAATATATCAAGATAGAGATAAGTCTGCCAGATTAGTGCCGGGGTTTCGATATAAGGACCAGAAAAAACCGGAAGCCCAATTTCAGAAGGGAGACTTAGGAGATTAAGATGGTTGCGGTAGAGTTGCTGAAGAAATGGATTTTGATATGAACCGGGATACATTAGATACCGCGACTTGAATTTTTGCAGTTCTGATTGCCAGGATTTAAGAACGGGATAGCTTTTACCAATAGGACTGATCAAATGATTGACAGGAACTTTATCGATTGAATGGATTTCAAGCTGGGTGATTGTCTTTCGTGAGGAAATAGGGATGGCACCATTTAGGTCGATGAACTGGCCTGATAACGGACAATAAGCTGGGATATTCCAGTTTTGGCTAGGACGCCGGATAAATAAATAGAGGAAATTGTTTATGGACACTGCTTTAGTTCCAGTTCGTTTAATAAGATTTTCCGCAGCAATCCAGATAGGGATATACCCATTTTTAAAATAACTGGCTGTTCTTTTGATGAAAAGCTCTTCTGGAATAATCGAACACTGGAATTCAATCGCGTACTTCTTCCCCTGCCAGTCGAATGCAATGTCAGGCTTTTGTCTGACTGATGGATCAAATTTCTCCAGCTCTGCATTGATTCCCTGCTTTTTCAGCCAGTTATACAACTGAAGCTTCCCTGCAAGATGATAGTTGGACTCTCTTTCATACTGGTGTTCGCAGCTGCTGCCAGAGAGATGAGAAAAATGCCAGATTTTTTTGCTGCCAAGCTTCATGATTACTTCCTCTTTGCATTCTGGACAATGGAATTTTTCCTTGGACCTTATGGCGATTAACTCCTTTTTGTCCCATTGATCATCTAGGGACAGCCTTGCTCCATTTTTTCTATTTGCTACAAGCACATTGATTGCGCCTCCTTTCTCCTTTTATATTCGATAAAACGGCTTGAAATCCTCTTTAATGAAAAAAAACAGACTCGGAATTTTCCGAATCTGCTATAGCATAGGCGACAACAGCCTCGATGTAGATTCGAGCAGTCTGTAACCGATGTTACGTTTATTAAAATCATCCAATTTTATTTCATTCGAGTCCTTAAGATCATTTTCATATTCCTCCACAAGCTTCTCTGTACTGGATGTTTTATAAAGAAATGCATTTACTTCAAAGTTCAAATGGAAGCTTCTCATGTCCATATTCGAAGTGCCAATTGAAGCTAATTGGCCATCAACAATGACAATTTTACTATGCATAAAACCTTTATTGTATTCATAAATCTTCACACCAGCTTCGAGCAACTCTGGGAAATAGGATCTTGATGCAAAGAAGACGATTCTTTTATCTGGCCGCTGCGGAACTAACAGCCTGACATCCAGCCCGCTGAGAGCGGCAACCTTAATGGCTGAGAAAATGTCTTCATCAGGAATAAAGTAAGGGGATGCAATCCATACAGATTTATCTGCTGATGATATCATTGAGAAGAAAATGTTTTTAATGACACTCCATTCATTATCAGGACCACCGGCAATCAATTGAACTCCTCCGTGGGTATTTCTCTCTAGGGTAGGTGATAGATAATCCGGTGTTAACAAACTATTGTTTGTCATATAAAACCAGTCCTGCAAAAAAATGAGCTGCAGGCTGCGCACAGCCTCTCCACTTACGATCATATGTGTGTCTCGCCAAAACCCGAATCCCTTGTCCCTTCCTAGATATTCATCCCCAATATTCAGTCCGCCAACGAAACCAACAGAACCATCTATGACAATGATTTTCCGGTGGTTCCTGAAATTGAATTTACTATTTAAAAACGGTAGCCGAACGGGCCCAAATTCGACCATTTCTACTCCGGCATCAATCAAATATTTCACGTATTTCTTTGACAGCTGCCATGAACCGACAGAGTCATAAAGAAAGCGTACCTTTACGCCTTGCTTGGCTTTTTCAATCAATACTTCCTTTATTTCTTCACCGATTTGGTCATGACGGACAATGTAATATTCCATATGAATATGGTGGGTTGCCTTTTTCAAATGTTCAAGGATAGAACTGAAGGTTTCATCACCGTTTGTCAGCACTTTGGTAGAGGTCGAAAACGAAATCGGGCTGTTCCCAAGCTTTTGTGCAAGCGTGAATAACCTTCGATGATCCTCTTCCATCTCCTGCATCCTCTTTTCATTTGCCCTTTCCGCTTCTCCTTCAATTTTTAAAAAAGTTTGTTTATCGAGAAAGTACTTTTTCCGGAACATTTTTTCTTTCCGATAATTACGGCCGAACAATAAATAAAAAATAAATCCTACGAGCGGGAATCCGCCAAGCACAATCAGCCAGGTTAACGTTTGGGATGGATGGCGATTTTCAAGGAAAATGACAAAGCTTATAAATATTACTGTGAGCGTCATAAAAATACTGATATAACCGAGGTAAGCCGCGTCCATTTTTTCGTAAAATATATAATAAACTCCTGCAAGCAATGTGATAAATAATAAAATACGAACTGTGTTCTTCATGATATTCACCTGTATTCTCTTTGATTTCCCCGCAACTTAATCCGAATAGTGGCAATTAGCGAAGACTCTAGATATATATACGGTTCTATTAATTGAATGGATTCATAGTAATTGTGACGGCTTGTGTTAATGAATGATGACTGTAGTCTGCTAGTCCTATGGCAGACCTGCCATCTGTGATGACTTGCTAGCTCTTAAAGCGTAATATGCCCTGCATACGTCTACAAAACGACAGCTACCACAGGATAGACTGATTTCTGAATGAGTACTGTTGATCGAGCCCAGCAGCTACGGTTAATTCATGTCGCAGGATCGCTTTAGGTGTCTAATCAATGTTGAAATAAGTCTGGGCGATATCTCTAGAAATTTAATAATTATAGGATTTATTATAGAACCATTTTATCAAAAAAAACCGATTTCATTTCTGAAATCGGCTTCCTGTTTAGCTGAAATGCTTTCTTATCACACTAAATACATCTTCTCCGATAATCTTGTTACCGTATTCCTCGAGGCGATGGATCGTAACATTCGACTCAAGACCGTACTCGAGAAGAACACTCAACATATTATCAATTTCCTCTTCGTCAGAAAAATCCTGTTCAGGAAATTCAATGTATAAATAATACTTGTCAGAAAGACTATACAAGCTCGTTTTAATTTTATCGATTCCCGGCCTTTTTGACAGGGTAATGACGTCTTCGAAATCTTGAAAATGAAGCATGAATTCCAGATCGTCCTCAAAGTCAGGTTCATCATCATCAATATCTTTTGCATTGAATTGATGATCCAATAATTCTTCGATTCGTTCATCGACAGGCAGGTCCTTAAGCTTATCATTTGGAAGCGGAAGCTCGAATTTGTGGCCTTCCTTAGATAGCTGGGCTTTTGTGACTAGCACTTCAAGTCCTTTTTCAAGAGCTTGGACCTGGATCCATAAAGGGCCTTCAACAGCAAATTCTTCCTCTGCATGGACTTCATCCATCATTTCCCAGAAAAGTTCTTCACTGCGATCGCGGTTATACCAGATTTCTTCCCGGTCAAATCCACGCTCCTCTATATCCATATATGAAATATAAAACTTAACCGTATTTTCATTAATACGTTCGATTTCCATTCGCTTTCTCTCCCTTCCAGGCAAAGATTTGAAGGGACTAAATACCCCCAAAAAGCTGTTGGTCTTTATCTTTTACCCTTAATAAATAAGTATAAATCACCTTGTTTTTATAAAGGGAAGGTAAATAGAAATAACGATCTTGTACTCTTATTTTATGTTATATTAAGCCAATTTGGAAACAAAATATACACCCATTTTTATAAAAGGCTAATATCTCATTAAATTAAAGTATTCTTTACATATTATCAGAAATATGCTTAGAATTCAATTTAACAGCTTGCTCCTCTTTGATTGATCAATCTTGAACCAACCTCATCTCAAGCACCTATTTTACTTAAAATGTATTATGAATATGCACTAAAAATCACTCTTCATTTCATCTCACAAAAAATCAATTTAAAAAATCTCAACTTGTTTATTTTATTATTTACTAAACAACAAAAAAAGTCTCCCCTTAAGGGAGACTTGTATTAGTTGACTAGACGCTGTGCTTCTCTTAACTGGAAAGTACGTACTTTCCTTGGAAGGAATCTGCGTATTTCATCTTCATTATACCCAACCTGCAGGCGCTTTTCATCAATAATGATTGGGCGGCGCAGCAATCCTGGATTTTCTTTAATAAGTTCAAACAATTCTTGAAGAGGCATCGTTTCCAAATTCACATCTAGCTTTTGGAAAGTCTTTGAACGAGTCGAAATAATTTCATCCGTTCCATCTTCAGTCATCCGAAGAATTTCTTTTATTTCATCAATAGATAAAGGCTCTGAAAAAATGTTTCTTTCCGAATATGGAATCTCATGTTCTTCAAGCCATGACTTTGCTTTTCTGCAAGAGGTACAACTTGGTGAAGTGTATAAAGTGACCATTGGTAATTCACACTCCCTTTGATTTACTTAAATTATGAGCTTTATTTAAGCTAGAAGATTCTTAAATAATAATAAGTATAACTTTATAATTCATATAGAATATTATACACCAAGGATTCAATAAAAGGTATCCCTTTTAAAAAAATATTCTGGGTAATTATGTAAGGATTCTAGCCTTATATATATATAACGAACTTAAATGATAAAAGTTTCATTAAATTT
>NZ_JBALSS010000043.1:0-6952 GCF_036967045.1 Bacillus sp. JJ1609
GAAAGAACAGCTGTAATGGTTGTTCTTTTTTTGTGTCTTATTAAATGTGGATACTTGGAAAATGGTAACCAGTTATTAGGGATACAATCTTATTTACGGTATGATCGTAGCAGTCACCGGTATTGAATTATGGCTTACTGGGAATATATCTCGTCCAACTGGTATTAAATGTGGTCTTACTGGTATTATATTTCTTCCAACCGGTATTCCGGTATTTAAAACCGAGCTGCTGAGAAAAAACAGGTCAACTGTATTCACTGTATACCTAAGTCAATTGACTTTTAGGTATGAACCATTCCGAACACTTCCTAACCTGTTCGGAGGCTTCCATGTTTTGAATTAAAGCAAAACCCCCAGAAATCAGTTCTGGGGGTTTTAATGTATTAGTTTTTCTTTTTCTTGGTTCCGAGCGACTGCAATTGGTCCATTACCTTCGCACGTGATTTTCTATCTTTTAGCAAGTATGCTGTTCCTAAGGCTACTGTTGTCATCATTAGTTTTTTTCTATCCATGTAAAATTCCCTCCTTGGTATTCTCGTTGGTATAGTATAAGAAATTCCCGTTTCGGAAGGATCTAAACGCTCAAATGTATTCCGATGCTTTTGGATGGCGTCCTTTCCCTGGTGTATCACTTATTGATCAGGTATTGGTAAATTAAGTAAGGCCCTTTTTTTACCGTTGATTTTAAAAACGTCTGGATAAGCGGATAATCTTCATTCGGCATCATTTTAATCAGTTCACTCCACCACTCGGTCTCATAACGAGCAATCATCCCAAGATTGTATAAAAGCAAATAATGCAGCAGCAGCTCAGGAAATAAGAATAATTCACCTTTATTCAAAGGGAATGAGTAATGCTGATCCTCAAGATTATATTTTAGCGGGATTGGTTCAGCTGCTTCAGAAAAATTGGCTTCAAAATAAATACGCTGCTGATCTTCGGGAAGAAAGGATATAGGAATTGCAGATTTAGATTGAAAAAATTCCTTAAAACGATTATCAGTCATATGAAATTGATCTAATACTGATTTAGGAAGAGAGTATTTTAAATCGATTTCAGTCACAGGATGAAAGATTTGCTTCCCCTTAAGTTCTGAAAAGATGCCAGTAAGCTCTGGTATTAATTCAAGTACTTCGCCCATCGTCGCTTTTTCGCCTTCAAGTTGTTTCATGTGGAACATTTTCTCAGCCATGAGTGAAAATAATCCATTCTTTTGGAACTTTACTTCATCTTCAGTAAAACTGTATTGCTGCTTCTTCCGTTTTCTTGTCGATACACCGTGAGCCAGAACAGAAGTTGTTTCTGGATAATCGGGTGCAACGGTCAGAATACATGCTTTGATTAAATGGACTAGTCCGTAAAATAGCATGATCGGCTGGATGGCTAGAGGGGATTTTTCTGCCTGTTCATAATAAAGTTTCCCATGTTCGAGATAATACATAAAGGGATAACAGTTTTCAAAGCTTTTCAGGTCAGGTTGTTCCAAATTAAGTTTTCGATAGCATTTTTTCAGATAGGCTTGCGAATATTCTGCTGAAAAAAAGAGTGTGTAACTATTCCATTCTTTATATGGCAAGGACACATAGATAACCTCCAAGTTGTTTGAAAAATCGGACTAATTGCACCTTCCTTGACAGTATTTTAACCAATTGATAACCTACAAATAATATTTTCTTAAAGGGGGTCATTTACAATGTGGGAAAGTAAATTTGTAAAAGAAGGATTAACGTTCGATGATGTGCTTTTAGTACCCGCAAAATCAGAGGTTTTACCAAAAGATGTCAGTCTTAAGGTTAAACTTACAGAAAGCCTGAAATTAAATATTCCTATCATCAGTGCTGGTATGGATACGGTCACAGAAGCGGAACTGGCGATATCAATTGCAAGACAGGGCGGGCTGGGCATTATACATAAGAACATGTCCATCGAGCAGCAGGCTGAACAGGTTGAAAAAGTTAAGCGCTCCGAAAGCGGAGTCATTACTGATCCATTCTTCCTTACTCCGGAACACCAGGTATTTGACGCGGAGCATTTAATGGCAAAATACCGCATCTCGGGTGTACCTATTGTCAATGATGAGAAAGAGCAAAAGCTTGTCGGTATTATCACGAATCGTGATATGCGTTTCATCCAGGATTACTCCATAAAGATTGAAGAAGTAATGACAAAAGAGAATCTGGTAACAGCTTCTGTTGGTACTACACTGAATGAAGCAGAACAGATCCTCCAGCGCCATAAAATAGAAAAACTCCCACTAGTAAATGATCAAGGCGTATTAAAAGGACTAATTACAATTAAAGATATTGAAAAAGTTATCGAGTTCCCGAATTCATCAAAGGATGCACAAGGCCGTCTGCTTGCAGGAGCAGCAGTGGGTGTCACAGGTGATACGATGAAGAGGGTGCAGATGCTTGTTAAAGCGAATGTTGACGTCATTGTTGTAGACACGGCCCATGGACATTCAAGAGGGGTGCTTGAAACGGTAAGACAAATCCGTGAAAGTTATCCTGAACTGAACATCATCGCAGGAAATGTTGCTACTGCAGAAGCTACACGGGATTTGATCGAGGCTGGAGCAGATGTGGTTAAGGTCGGGATCGGTCCTGGCTCCATTTGTACTACAAGGGTTGTTGCCGGTGTAGGGGTACCGCAAATCACAGCTGTTTATGATTGTGCAACAGAAGCGCGCAAGCATGGAAAAGCGATCATCGCTGATGGCGGAATCAAATACTCAGGAGATATCGTTAAGGCTCTTGCTGCAGGCGGACATGCTGTCATGCTCGGAAGCCTGCTTGCCGGAGTATCGGAAAGTCCTGGAGAGACGGAAATCTATCAGGGACGAAGATTCAAGGTTTATCGCGGCATGGGTTCAGTTGGAGCGATGGAAAAAGGCTCGAAGGACCGTTACTTCCAGGAGGACAACAAGAAGTTTGTTCCAGAGGGAATTGAAGGAAGAATTCCTTATAAAGGCCCTCTATCAGATACAATCTATCAGCTTGTTGGCGGTATCCGTTCCGGTATGGGCTACTGTGGAACTGCAGATCTCAAACAATTGAGGGAAAATGCACAATTCGTCCGCATGACAGGGGCTGGACTGAGAGAAAGCCATCCGCATGATGTTCAAATAACGAAGGAAGCTCCAAACTACTCAATGTCATAAAAAAGCTTTTGAAAGTATAAAGTGTGCATCATAAACGTCCTATCCAATAAAGGGTTACATTTCCCAGAAAACAAAAAGGTAAATTACCCCTTTATCTGAGACTTTTTTCCTGTATAATCGCAGGTTTTTTCCTGATTTTACAATAGACAGAGTGACTATTCTCTGTCTATTTTTTTCGTTTTTTATGTGTTAAACTTAACGGGTGTGATTTTTCAGGGATCAATAATATACAAGCTTAATAGATTATTTCTTTATAGGCTTTTTTCATAATCATGGTGGTTGATTTTCCTAACTTCATTATTAAATATGTATATTAACAACTACAATATTGATATAAAAAATTAGGAAAAGATGTCCCAAGGCTGCAATCTATATGAAAACAGTCACAATTTAAAATTTGGAGGGAAAGACGTTTTGAATCGAAATCAGAAGCAGCTTTCAATGTTCTTCGCAACATTGATTTTAACGATCGCAACCGTATTTTCTGGATTTACAATGAAGGCTGAGGCTGCAGAGGACCAGTTAGGCATCGAAGCAGAAGCGGCCATCCTGGTTGACGCAGAATCAGGAAAAGTATTATATGAGAAAAACTCTGATGTTGTCCTTGGCGTAGCATCTATGTCTAAAATGATGACTGAGTATATGGTTCTCGAAGCTATTAAAAAAGGAAAGCTTCAGTGGGACCAAAAGGTGAAAATCAATGAATATGTCCACAAGCTATCTGCTGCACCAGAGCTTTCTAATGTTGGCCTAACTCAAGGCGAAGATTATACTGTGAAAGAATTGTATCAGGCAATGGCGATCCATTCTGGAAACGCTGCTACAGTCGCACTAGCAGAAGTACTTTCAGGTACGGAAAAGAATCACGTAGAGAAGATGAATAAAAAAGCAGTTGAACTTGGCTTGAAAGATGTTAAGTTTGTTAACTCAACTGGTTTGAATAATAAAGATTTGCTAGGAAAGCATCCTGCAGGCAACCCTGATGAGGAAAACGTCATGACTGCTCGTTCTTTAGCAAAACTTGCTTACCGTTTGTTGAAAGAGTATCCAGAAGTTTTAGAAACAGCTAGCATGCCTTCTTTAAAGTTCAGAGATGGAAGAGAGTATAAAAACTTCAACTGGATGCTTCCAGAGCTTATTTTCCCTTATGATGGCGTAGATGGTTTGAAAACTGGTTCTACTGATTTTGCAGGCTATGGTTTTACAGCTACTGCCATGAGAAATGGACAAAGATATATTTCTGTAGTCATGAAAGCAGATTCTAAAGACAGCCGTTTTGCAGAAACACGCAAAATTCTTGATTATGCATTCAACAATTTTACAAAAGAAGAACTAGTGAAAAAGAATTATCAGTTAAAGAGCAAGAAAACGATTCCTGTAACAAAAGGGAAAGAAGACAAGGTTAAAATCCATTCTAAAGACTCGATCACTATGGCTGTGAAAAACGGTGAAAAAGACCAATATGTGCCAGTGCTTGTTTTAGATAAAAAGAAGCTTAACGAAAATGGCGAATTGACTGCTCCTATTAAAAAAGGAGAGCAGGTCGGATATATGACTGTTAAGTCTAAGAAGGGCGATAATATCAGCTTCTTGACGGAAGACGGACAGAAGGAAATCCAGGTGCCTGTTGTCGCTGCTGAAAGCGTTGAAAAAGCGAACTGGTTTGTTTTGATGATGCGCGGAATCGGCGGCTTCTTTGGAGACCTATTTGGCGGCATAGCAGATACAGTAAAAGGCTGGTTTTAAGTTGTATAATAAAGCATGAAAATCTAAATATACTGATAAAAAGGTTTCCTGTCTTGACAGGAAACCTTTTTTATTGTTTATTTTCAATAGGGGTAACTGTAATTCCGACTAATAAGGTCTGCTTTTCCAGTTATTTGTAAGGCTATTACATAAATCCTTTTATAAGGAATAAGGGGGAAAAACAATGAAGACAGGTACTGATCGAGTTAAACGTGGTATGGCAGAAATGCAAAAAGGCGGCGTCATCATGGACGTAGTCAACGCAGAGCAGGCAAAGATTGCTGAAGAGGCGGGCGCTGTTGCTGTAATGGCACTAGAGCGTGTCCCTTCAGATATCCGTGCTGCAGGCGGCGTAGCAAGAATGGCAGATCCGCGTATCGTTGAAGAGGTAATGGGTGCTGTCACAATTCCCGTAATGGCGAAAGCAAGAATTGGCCACATCGTAGAAGCTCGTGTGCTTGAAGCGATGGGCGTTGATTATATTGATGAGAGTGAAGTTTTAACTCCTGCAGATGAAGAATTTCACTTAAATAAAAGAGATTATACTGTTCCATTCGTATGCGGATGCCGTGATCTTGGTGAGGCTGCAAGAAGGATTGGCGAAGGAGCTTCCATGCTTCGCACAAAGGGTGAGCCAGGGACTGGAAATATTGTCGAAGCAGTGCGTCATATTCGCAAGGTAAACGCACAGGTTCGCAAGGTAGTAGCGATGGACCTTGATGAGTTAATGACCGAAGCAAAGCTGCTGGGAGCCCCATATGAGCTCCTTTTAGAAATTAAACAGTTAGGACGTCTTCCGGTTGTTAACTTCGCAGCAGGCGGCGTGGCAACACCTGCAGATGCTGCTCTTATGATGCAGCTAGGTGCTGATGGAGTTTTCGTAGGATCTGGGATCTTCAAATCAGAAAATCCAGCTAAGTTTGCGAAGGCAATTGTTGAAGCGACAACCCACTATCAAGATTACGAATTGATTGCGAACATCTCGAAAAACCTGGGCACACCACTTAAAGGAATTGAAATTTCAACATTGAATCCGGAAAACCGCATGCAGGATCGCGGCTGGTAAGGAGCTAATCATGGTTAAAATAGGAGTTCTTGGCTTACAGGGTGCGGTCCGTGAGCATATATGGGCAATTGAAGCCTCCGGTGCAGAGGGAATGGTCATTAAGCGTCCTGAGCAGCTGGAGGAAATGGACGGATTGATTATTCCAGGCGGTGAAAGCACAACGATCCGTCGGTTAATCGATAAGTATAGATTTATGGAAGAACTGAAAAAATTCGCTGCAGACGGCAAGCCGATGTTTGGGACTTGTGCCGGTCTTATCCTACTTGCCAAAGAACTTGTAGGCTATGAAGCGCCGCATATTGGCGTAATGGATGTGAAGGTTGAACGAAATTCATTCGGCCGCCAGCGTGAAAGTTTTGAAGTAGACATCGATATTGCTGGGGTTGGAAATGATTTTTCAGCAGTTTTCATCCGTGCGCCTCATATCGTGGAAGCTGGAGAAAATGTAGAAGTGCTTGCCAAGCATAATGACAGGATCGTAGCAGCGCGTGATGGCCAGTTTTTAGGCTGTTCCTTCCATCCAGAATTAACAGATGATTACAGGCTGATGAACTATTTTGTAAAGATGGTTGAAGAATCAAAGAGTAAAAATTTTGCATAAACCGCTTGCAAGTCGAACATAATTGTAGTAAATTATGTATTAAAATTTGATACTTAAAAGCAATGAGAGGGAATAGTAGCTTGTTTTCATTCTTTAGAGAGCCGGTGGATGGTGCAAACCGGTGTCTGGAACAAAGGAATCCGCCCTCGAGCAGAGTATGGAACGCCATTATGGCCAGTAAATACTTTCGGTAAAAACCGTTATTTTATGAGTGGAAAGCAATTTTGCTTTCAACTAGGGTGGCAACGCGGGTTAACTCTCGTCCCTTTTTGGGGACGGGAGTTTTTTATTTTTTTTAAGATAGGCTATGTTAAAGTTCTGTGTTGACTATAAGCACCTGTGATTGTAGCGGAGGGTACTCGACTCCTCCGAAAATGCT
>NZ_JBALSS010000043.1:6984-17099 GCF_036967045.1 Bacillus sp. JJ1609
GAAAGCGAGTGCCCGGAGCAGAAATCAACAGTCTAATTTAACTTAGCCTTAACAAAAGGGAGGAATCATAGTGCTAGACGTAAAGTATTTAAGAGCGAATTTTGAAGAAGTAAAAAACAAGCTGCAACACCGCGGCGAAGATTTAACCGATTTCGGCAAGTTTGAAGATTTGGATGTAAAACGCAGGGAGCTAATCCTTGAAACTGAACAATTGAAGAGCCGCAGGAATGAAGTTACCCAGCAGGTTGCTGCGTTGAAACGGGAAAAACAGGATGCGGACCATTTGATTGCCGAAATGCGTGAAGTAGGCGACAAAATCAAGGGATTCGATGATCAATTGCGTGTGGTTGAGGAAGAATTGGAAAACCTTATGCTAAGCATTCCTAACATTCCACATGAGAGTGTTCCAATCGGGGAAACAGAAGACGATAATGTTGAAGCCCGCAAATGGGGTGAAGTTCGCAATTTTGAATTTGAACCAAAACCTCACTGGGAGGTTGCTGAACATCTGCAGATTCTTGATTTCGAACGAGCAGGGAAAGTAACGGGAAGTCGCTTTGTATTTTATAAAGGTTTGGGAGCGCGCCTTGAGCGGGCGCTGATCAGCTTCATGCTTGATCTGCATGTTGATGAGCATGGATACAAGGAAATCCTTCCTCCATACATGGTCAACCGCGCAAGCATGACAGGCACTGGGCAGCTGCCAAAGTTTGAAGAGGATGCATTCAGAATTGAAAGCGAAGACTATTTCTTGATTCCGACTGCTGAGGTCCCTGTAACGAATAT
Source organism: Bacillus sp. JJ1609 (assembly GCF_036967045.1). Classification (NCBI taxonomy): domain Bacteria; kingdom Bacillati; phylum Bacillota; class Bacilli; order Caryophanales; family Bacillaceae; genus Bacillus; species Bacillus sp. JJ1609. Next base: position 7,771 of record NZ_JBALSS010000043.1, read on the forward strand.
GCACCGTGATGAAATCCTGAACGGCGAAGAGCTGCCAATCGGCTATGCAGCTTACAGTGCGTGCTTCCGTTCTGAAGCAGGATCTGCTGGCCGTGATACACGAGGCCTGATCCGCCAGCACCAGTTCAACAAAGTTGAATTAGTAAAGTTTGTTAAGCCAGAGGATTCTTATAATGAGCTTGAAAAGCTTACAGGGCATGCTGAAAAAGTTCTGCAGCTGCTTGGACTTCCATACCGTGTGCTAAGCATGTGTTCAGCTGATCTGGGCTTTACGGCGGCTAAAAAGTACGATATCGAAGTTTGGATTCCGAGCTATGGTACGTACAGAGAAATTTCTTCTTGCAGTAATTTTGAGGGCTTCCAGGCACGCCGTGCGAATATTCGTTTCCGTCGTGAACCAAAGGGGAAGCCAGAGCATGTGCATACATTGAACGGATCTGGACTTGCGATTGGCAGAACTGTAGCTGCGATCCTTGAAAACTACCAGCAGGCTGATGGCAGTGTCATCATTCCTGAAGTTTTGCGTCCTTACATGCGTAATCGTAATGTGATCACTCCGGAATAAAAGATAATTTTTTTCTTTTCGGGCAGGAAATCTTCCTGCCCGAAAAAAATATTTGAATTTCTGTTGACGATGTATGTAATGCATGATATTATAATTCTTGTCGATACGGAGGTATACCCAAGTCCGGCTGAAGGGATCGGTCTTGAAAACCGACAGGCGGGTAACACCGCGCGGGGGTTCGAATCCCTCTACCTCCTCCATTAATATTTAAATTAAGCATTAACGCATAAAGCAATTTGGAGATTGTGTAAAAAAATCCGTTACTGATGTAGCGGATTTTTTTATATTTATTTTTAGATTGTACGCTATAACTGTTGGTAAAGATCCTGAGTTTCACTATCTCTTTAGAGATATACATAGGTAAAAATAAAAGCCGCCCAAATTGGCGGCTTATTTTTTCAATAATTGAGTCTGTTTAATGTGAGTTGCGATTTTCTCAACAATTGGCTCTATTGATTCAGGGTTGTTGAAAAGGTCGTAATCATTTATATTCAAACGCAGTACCGGACATGCGTTGAAATTGTTGATCCAGTTTTCATAACGTCCGTGCATTTCTTCCCAATAGGATATTGGTGTCTGCTGTTCCATTGGGCGGCCTCTTAGCTTAATGCGTTCAAGGATGTCATCGATTGAGCCTTCTAGATAAATCAACAGGTCCGGATGTGGGAAGTATGGTGTCATGACCATCGCATCAAACAGGCTTTTATAAGTTTCATAATCCACAGGGGACATCGTGCCTTTTTCATAGTGCATTTTTGCGAAAATGCCTGTGTCTTCATAAATGGAACGGTCCTGGATAAAGCCGCCGCCATATTCAAAAATCCTTTTTTGCTCCTTGAATCGTTCAGCAAGGAAATAGATTTGTAAATGGAAGCTCCAGCGTTCAAAATCAGCATAGAATTTATCGAGATAAGGGTTTGTATCTACCTTTTCAAAGGATGTACGGAACCGCAGGGCATCTGCCAGGGCATTCGTCATTGTGGATTTGCCGACTCCTACTGTACCGGCAATCGTGATGACCGCATTGGCTGGGATGTCATATTTTACTCTAAGATTCATGGTTGTACGCTCCTTTTCCTTAATGATGCAGTCAATTGGTCTATGATCAGCTGCAGGTCAGCTTCATTTTTAACGAAATCCAGATCATCTCCACTGAAGCGAAGAACAGGGATTTCCGGATGCTCCTGTTCGAACTGGAACATAGCCTGTTCGTAATCAAGAGATAATTGCTCAAGGTATAGTGGGCTGATATTCTTTTCAACTTCGCGGCCGCGCATCTTGATTCGCTTCAAAAGCGTGTCGAGACTGGCGGTCAGATAGATGATGACATTAGGCTTAGGCATATCTTTAGTCAGGATTTGATAAATAGCGAGGTACTTATTGTATTCCTGTTCATTAAGAGTCCGCTGTGCGAAGATTAAATTTTTCATTATATGGTAATCAGCAACGACTGGCTTGTTCTTGCTGATGTAATGTTCATTAATATCTCCAAGCTGCTTGTATCGATTACATAGGAAAAACATCTCTGTCTGGAAACTCCATTCTTCTATATCATCATAAAATTTCCCCAAGAATGGATTTTCATCGACAATTTCCTTCAAAAGAGCAAATTGAAATTGCTCGGAAATGGCACGGGCAAGTGATGTTTTTCCGATGCCAATCGGTCCTTCAACCGTTATAAAAGGTGTACCTTCCACAGCATGTCCTCCCTCTCCGTTGTTTCAAAGTTACAATAGTATATTCGCACTTTGAAAAATATCTAGCTCCGGCGCTCATCTACTTAGGCTTGCCTAAGAAAGGCAATGTCGGCCAGTTCCTACAGGACGTGGCGTTTTTTGTCGACAGTTTCTATATTAAAAGGCGCTTTTGCTTTTCTATGTGGTTTACATTTCTGGCATATAAATAGCAAAATCCATTTTATCACACCATGGCATAGAATGGATACGGAATATTAAGAGCCAATTTTAACAAAAAAACAAGACAGCCGCATGAATACTGCGCCTGTCTAATATTATCGAATCCTGTAAAAATTTTTCGGGATATCTATTTTTTATAAAATTTAGGCAATTTCATAATATCTAGGTGAAAAGAAGGACTTTATATTTAAGATGGCCTTTTGAATACATTGAAATTTTCCTGGATCAACAGCCAGTTTTGCGGGAAGGAAAGCCCAAGTTTCCAATAGCTCATTCCTCTTAACTTCAACTCTTTGATCAAATCAAATTTTGCCTGTATAGAGCGGGCATCCTCAAACCAGACCTCATGCTGCTTTCCGTCTGCTGCTGTATATTTGAAGGTCGGTGCCTGAGCTTTCGTATCGTATTGTATAGGAACATTGTATCTTGCAGCCAGTTCAATTCCCTGCTGCGGACTGATTGCCCTAGCTACGCTCCCTTGCACAAATGGAAGGGTCCAATCATAGCCATATAGGTTCTGGCCCATCATGATTTTTCCAGGAGGGATTTCAGTAATGGCATATTCCAGCACTTGGCGGACTGGCCCTATTGGTGACACTGCCTGAGCAGGTCCGCCGCTATATCCCCATTCATAGGTCATGATGACGACAAAGTCGACAATTTCTCCATGTGCCTTGTAGTCATGTGCCGTATACCACTCTCCCATCTGGGCGGCACTTGTTTTCGGAGCCAGGGCAGTTGAAATGAGCCAACCTTCCTGCTTGAAACGGTCTCTTGCTTTTCTAAGGAATTGGTTGTATGCTTCACGGTCAGCTGGTCTTAAGAATTCAAAATCAAAATGGATATCACGGAAGCCGTATTTTTTCGCAGTGGCTACAATATTGTTCAGAAAACGGTTTTGCACTGTCATATCATTTAATAATATTCGGCCTAGCTCATCGCTAAACTGGTCATTTTCTTGGTTCGTAATAACCATCATCAGTGTATTGTTATTTGCCCTTGCAATGGCAGGGAAATCATTTAGAAGCGGTTCTTTCAGCGACCCATCACGGAGGGCCTGGAAGCTGAAGGGTGCAAGGTAGGTTAAATATGGAGCAGCATTGCGCGCAGCAGTTTCTAGTGCAGGAGCAACGGTGTTTCCGCGCGGTTCGACATACGCATTAAATTCCGCTCTTGTTTTTGGCCGCGGCGGAATATAGAGACGGAGGCCAAGAGAGAGAGGCTGATTGACAGATATTCCATTAATCCTCGCAAGCTCTTGATAAGCAATTCCGAACTTCCTAGAGATCGACCACAGGGAATCACCGGGCTGGACCCAGTAAAAGCTGCCGACAATCGGAATGACCATTGCCTGGCCTACCACAAGGTTATTTGGATTAGGAAGTTCATTTGCTTCTGTAATATCCTGAACAGATGACCCATAAATCTGGGCAATCTGCGATAATCTCTGATTAGGCCGCACAACATGTATTTGCATTTTCTTCCCTCCCTGGCATAATAGCGCTACAACCATTGTATGAAGGAAGAAAATGCAGTATGTTATAAACCGAGCTCCTTAGCTGGCTTAGTTTCTGCAGACAATACATTTTTCATCATTGTTAAAGCATATTTGTTATCTTCATCGTTGTTTGAAGCAATGCAGTCCCTTGGGATTATGAGGTCATATTCACGCATATAGGCATCGTTGGCAGTGAAGAGAACACAAATATTACCGGCGATGCCAGTCAGGATAAGAGTATCAACGTTCAATTGCTGCAGCAGGGTATTAAGTGCCGTTCCGTAAAAAGCGGAATGCTTTGGTTTTATCAAGAAATAATCCTTGTTCTTTTCAGGAGAAATCTTATTGATGATTTCCTCGCTTTTTTCATTGGTGCAAAAATCCATTATTTTTTCGAAATCAGCCTGCCATAGATTATAATGGTCATTAATATAGATGACAGGCAGATCTTTTTCGTTAAAATTCTTTTTTAACTGTAAAATAGGATCAATTATTTTCATAGTATGTTCAGCCAATGCTTCTCCAGCATCAAAATTAAAGTCGTTGATCATATCGATGATTAATAATGCCGTTTTAGTCATGTACTTCCTCTCCTTTGTTATATTTTTAGACCGCGGGAGGATTCTTAAACCATATGGAAATAAATCACTTACTCAATTACCGGAGGAAAAGATGTCAGCTCAACTAACTCCTGATGAACAATATATGTATCAAGCGATTGAAGAGGCGAAAAAAGCGGGACAAATAGATGAAGTACCCATAGGTGCAGTTATTGTGCATAATGGTGAAATCATCGCACGTGCCCATAATCTTCGTGAAACACGGCAGAGTTCAATTGCCCATGCCGAAGTGCTGGCAATTGATGAAGCTTGCTCGAAGCTCGGGACTTGGAGGCTGGAAGAGGCGGTTCTTTACGTCACGCTTGAACCATGCCCGATGTGCGCAGGTGCAATCATGCTGTCGCGAGTGAAAAAAGTAGTATATGGCGCCGTAGATCCTAAGGGTGGATGTGCGGGGACATTTATGAACATACTCCAGGATGAACGCTTTAACCATCAGAGTGAAGTTGTATCTGGCGTACTGGAGGAGGAATGCGGTGCACTGTTAACCGATTTCTTCAAGACCCTGCGCGAAAGAAAGAAACGTAAGAAAAGATTTGCGAAAGAAGCATTGGAACAGGATACAGGAATTGACAGCCAATAAACATTGATTTTTATGGGCGAAGTTAGTATACTATGTATGTGTCCTTGAGACACACCTAAATAAGGTTTCAATTTTGCCGTGCTAGTCGGGGAGGTAGCGGTGCCCTGTACCCGCAATCCGCTCTAGCGGGGATGAACTCCTTCCCGAGGCTGTTTTACTGTAGGGTCTGCCTTAAGTAAGTGGTGTTGACGCCCGGGTCCTGCGCAATGGGAATCCATGAACCATGTCAGGTCCGGAAGGAAGCAGCATTAAGTGGACGCTCCCATGTGCCGCAGGGTTGCCTGGGCCGAGCTAACTGCTTAAGTAACGCTTATGGTATTCAGTCGACGGAAGGTGCGCGGCAGTTATATAATAAACAACCAACTCATTTCCTTTGCGGAGATGAGTTTTTTGTTGTTTCAACAAAGACGAGAAAAAACCTTGAACTTTCCATTTGTAAAAGTGAAATTGAAAAAAATATGCGTTATAATAGGAAAGATAATAAAACGAAGGGAGCGGTGTCATTGGCCTACCAAGCTTTATATCGTGTCTGGCGTCCACAGCAGTTCATTGATGTGGTCGGGCAGGAACATGTCACAACGACACTGCAAAATGCTCTGCTTCAACAAAAAATATCACATGCCTATCTTTTTTCGGGACCGCGTGGAACCGGAAAGACGAGTGCTGCAAAAATTTTGGCAAAAGCAGTTAACTGTGAAAAAGCTCCGACAACCGAGCCTTGTAATGAGTGTGATGCCTGCCGTGGAATAACGGACGGATCTATTCCTGACGTGATTGAGATCGACGCCGCTTCAAATAATGGCGTTGAGGAAATCAGGGATATTCGTGACAAGGTTAAATATGCGCCAAACGTCGTGAAGTACAAAGTATACATCATAGACGAAGTGCATATGCTTTCCATCGGAGCGTTCAACGCACTGCTCAAAACTCTTGAAGAGCCTCCGAAGCATGTCATCTTTATCCTCGCAACAACTGAGCCTCATAAGATTCCATTAACGATCATTTCAAGATGCCAACGATTTGATTTTAAGAGAATCACGGCCCAGGCCATTGTTGGCAGGATGAAGCAAATTGTTGAGGAATCTGGAGTTAATTGCGATGAAAAAGCCTTGCAGATCATTGCAAGGGCAGCAGAAGGCGGAATGAGGGATGCCTTGAGCTTGCTTGACCAGGCGATTTCATTCAGCCAGGACAGGGTTACGCTTGAGGATGCATTAACTGTAACCGGTACGGTCTCACAAAATTTCCTTAATCAGCTAGCGAATGCGATTTACGAGCGGAACGCTGCAGCCGGACTGGAAGCGTTGGAAGAACTGCTCATGCAAGGAAAAGATCCAGCAAGGTTCATTGAGGACCTTATATATTTTTACCGAGATATGCTCCTGTATAAGGCTGCACCAGCTCTTGAAGAATCCATGGAAAGAGTCTTGCTTGATGAGGATTTTCAGGAATTGGCCAATAAAATTGATCCAGCCCAAATCTATGAATTAATAGAAGTGTTGAACAAAGCACAGCAAGAAATGCGCTGGACCAACCATCCGCGTATTTTCCTTGAGGTCGCAATTGTGAAGCTATGCCAGCTGGAAACTCAATCTCCGGCGAGCAATGTTAATGTCGAGCCATTGCTAAAAAGGATTGAACAGCTTGAGGAAAAGCTTGCGTATTTCCAGCAAAATCCTGGCCAAGCTGCGGGTGAACCTGCTGCGGCTGCAAAAAAAGCGCCGCGTACGAACCGGAAAGGTTTCCAGGCACCGGCAGGTAAAATCAATGAAGTGTTAAAGAATGCGACAAAGGCAGACCTTCAGACAATCAAAAGCCGTTGGGGCGACCTTCTTGAGATGCTTGCAGCAAAACAAATGCGTTCACAGGCTGCATTGTTGAATGAAGCTGAGCCAGTTGCTGCATCCGATACAGCTGTAGTGATAAAATTCAAATATGAAATACACTGTCAAATGGCAATGGAAAACACCAGGTTTGTCGAGACCGTCAGCAGTGCCATGTATGAATACACAGGCAAGAGCCTGCAGGTAATAGGTGTGCCGGAAGACCAGTGGCTTAAAATAAGGGAAAGTTTTATCAGCCAAAGAGGCGATGGGGCAGATGAAGGGTCATCAGCTAATGAAGACCCGCTGATTTCTGAAGCCAAGAAATTATTTGGCGATGAATTAATACAAATACAAGATTAAAATTGGAGGTACGTTAACATGATGCGTGGAATGGGTAATATGCAAAATATGATGAAGCAAATGCAAAAGATGCAAAAGAAGATGGAAGAAGCACAAGCTCAATTAGGTGAAGAGAAAATCGAAGGAACCGCCGGCGGCGGCATGGTTACTGTCATCGTAACTGGACATAAGGAAATTGTGGATGTTCAAATCAAACCAGAAGTCGTTGACCCGGATGATGTTGAAATGCTTCAAGACCTAGTGCTTGCGGCAACGAATGATGCATTGAAAAAAGCAGAAGAACTAACAAACAATACAATGGGACAATTCACAAAAGGGATGAACCTTCCTGGGGGAATGTTCTAGGAGGAATAGAAAAGAATGCATTATCCTGAACCAATATCAAAGCTGATCGACAGCTTTATGAAATTGCCGGGTATCGGTCCTAAAACGGCTGCACGTCTGGCATTTTTCGTCTTGAGCATGAAGGAAGAAACCGTATTGGATTTCGCAAAAGCACTTGTAAATGCCAAGAGGAATCTGACTTATTGTTCAGTTTGCGGCCATATCACTGACCAGGATCCTTGTTATATTTGTGAAGACCAGCGCAGGGATCGAAGCGTCATCTGTGTAGTCCAGGATCCAAAAGATGTGATTGCCATGGAAAAAATGAAGGAATACAACGGCTTGTACCATGTACTCCATGGTGCGATTTCTCCAATGGATGGCATTGGCCCGGAGGACATCAATATACCTGATCTATTAAAGAGGCTTCAGGATGAGACTGTTCAGGAGGTAATTCTTGCAACTAACCCAAATATAGAGGGAGAAGCAACAGCCATGTATATTTCTCGGCTGTTAAAACCGTCAGGCATTAAGGTCACGCGTATAGCACATGGACTGCCAGTCGGCGGTGACCTTGAATACGCTGATGAGGTCACGCTCTCCAAAGCGTTGGAAGGACGCCGGGAAGTGTAATTCGAGGAAATCTTCAGTTACCATCGAACCTTGGAATGCTTTTCGGGCAGGAAGCTGAATCGGTTCCTCACCGGGATAGCGACTTAATTAAGCGATAAATTCAACTGGAGGAAAGTCATGTTGTTTCGTAAAAAGAAATGGCTTAGAAAAGAATTCGACCAAAAATTAATGGAACAGCTTAACACCATGAAGACAAACTGGAACAATCAAAAGCTACTGGTTGAAAGAAGCTTTGATCCATCAGAAGAGTTTATCACTGAAGCAAAGATTGCCGAAGCAAAGTATTTCTTTCTATTTAAAGAAGCAAAACACAGAAAAATTACGATTAAGGTAAGATAACAGGTATTTTCCATGCAATAAGGTCTTATTTTGATAACTTGTACATAAAAATTAGTACAAGACATTGAAATAAGGGGGAACAGTATGGATCCTGTAGTTGTCATATCGATCCTTGGCGGATTGATCTTCCTGCTGCTAGTTATAGGTGCGCCAATAAAGCCACTCCGTTTTGTTGGGCAGGGTGCAGTAAAGATTTTAATCGGAGCCATCTTTTTATTTTTTCTTAATGCTTTCGGAACCAGCTTCGGAGTTTATATCCCTATCAATATAGCAACAGCAGCGGTTTCTGGATTGTTAGGAATACCGGGTGTGGTTGCACTTGTTGCGATTCAGACATGGATTATATAAGGATTATCTGATGAAGTTAATGAAAATGCCGCTTGTGGAAAGCGGCATTTTTTTTTGCTTTTCGTTGTTTACGGTATCTTTTTTAAGACCATGATTTTTGAAAAAGACAAGAATCTATTCTTCGAAAAAAAACGATCTGTCGAAAATAGTTTTTTTATGAAAAAGTTATTGACCAACCAAGCAAGAGTTGTTATTATATAAAAGTTGCTGTTGGACATCAGTTAATAACTTTTAAAAAAGTGTTGACGAAGCAGAGGCAACATGATATATTATTTAAGTCGCCTACGAGCGACGTTAAAAAATTGCTCTTTGAAAAC
>NZ_JBALSS010000044.1:0-1858 GCF_036967045.1 Bacillus sp. JJ1609
CATTGGGCTTTAACAGAGCAAAATTAATAATACAAAGCTGCTTGAATTAATTACTTATGTGGGCTTTGTTAATCTTAACTGTCCAACTCCAGTTTGAGAGCAACTTTGTTTATGAAATTAAATCCTGCAAATATGACGTAAAAAAATCTTATATTATTAATTCTAATGCTAATTTTGGACGAGTTCAATTTGTATGCGGATTATTTTACAGAAATAAGCTCTTTCAGTTTTTCGAACGTCTTATCACCAATTCCGCTGATGTTCTTTAAATCTTCGATTGTTTTATATGGTCCATTCGTTTCGCGGTATTCGATTATTGCTTCTGCTTTAGACGTTCCAATTCCAGGCAATGTTTCTAGCTCACTCGCTGCAGCAGTATTCAGATTTACAGTTTGTTTATCTTGTGACTGCTGGCCATTTTGCAATGGAACGTAGCCTTCTGCGCTTTCTCCCTTTCTAGGAACATAAATCACCATCTCATCACTCACATGCATGGCAAAGTTGATTGAGGCAGCTTCCGCCTCTTTCGTTAGTCCCCCTGCCAGTGCGATAAGATCAATCACCCTGTCATCGGCTTCAATCTCATATACTCCAGGCTGAACAACAGCTCCCTTAATATCAGCCATCATAACAAGTGGTTTTTCTTCAGGAACGGAAGCTTCATTTTTCTTTCCCTCTGTCTGTTCATTCATGACGGTCAGTTCTTCAGTTACTTCTGTAAGCTCCCCTTGGGAATCGACAGAAGAATAGATAAAAAATATTGCTGCTGCCATTGCTGCAACAATATATAGTTTATGTTCCTTAATCCATTCCATATCGGGACCAACACCTTTCAAATGTCATATTCTAAAAATTACAATCATATGGATATAGGAGAATAAATGCACGAAGGAGGGAAGGGTTATGAAAATAGGGATTATTGGCACAGGGAATATGGGGAGAATTCTCGCCGAAGCTCTCATTGATGGGAATGCCGTTTCCCCTTCTTCAATGATGATCACAAATAGAACTTTATCTAAAGCATTAGAGATACAAAAAATATACCCAGGCTTAACTGTTGGGCAGAATGCAATCGAAGTGGCACAAAATTCGGATGCCATTTTTATTTGTGTGAAACCACATAATGTATGGGATGTGCTTCAGCAGATCAACCCTGAGCTGAATAAGGATAAATGCCTCATCTCGATAACCAGTCCTATTAGCGTTGAACAACTCGAAAGAAATGTAGACTGTTCTGTTATGAGGATCATACCGAGCATCACCAACAGGGCACTTGCAGGCGTTGCACTTTTTACGTACGGGGATCAATGCGCGTCTGAATGGAAAACTTATTTTCATACATTATTTGAGAAAGTTTCAGTTCCGGTCAAAATCGAAGAGAAGATTACGAGAGTTGCGTCGGATATCGTCAGCTGCGGGCCAGCTTTCTTTAGCTTTCTTGTACAACGTTTTATTACAGCTGCCGTGAAAGAAACAGAAATCGATCAGACAACTGCCACAAAGCTTGCCAGTGAAATGTTAGTTGGATTAGGTGAGCTGTTAAGCAAAAACCATTATACTTTGCCTACTTTACAGGAGAAGGTTTGCGTAAAAGGTGGAATCACTGGAGAAGGAATCAAGGTGTTAGAAAATGAAACAGGAGAAATGTTCGAGAAGTTATTCCAGGCAACACATAAAAAATTTGAGGAGGAAATGGAGAAGGTGCGGGAAAAATTCGATAATGATTAATTTCTCCATCAGCTCTGAAAATCCTGCTTGTTTTAAAAATTTTATTCAGTTGGATAACTGAAGCAATAAACAATAAGGCTCCCATTAATTAAAATGGGAGTCCCAGACTAAAGACAAACTCGATTAAAGC
>NZ_JBALSS010000044.1:2006-18135 GCF_036967045.1 Bacillus sp. JJ1609
GGAGTCTTCGCGCCTTCCACTCCAATCAACAGGTTTTCAATAATTGATCTGTGAACTGTAACTTTGTTGACAAGATGAGGCTCCCATTATTTAAATGGGAGCTCTTTTTTAAGGTTTAATCATCGCAAAAAATATTCTCTCTGCTTCAGGCTTCGGTGCTTCTAAGATGTAGTCTGCAGTAATTTCAATTTTATTGAAACCGGCCTGCTCAAGGAGTTCTTTATAATAACCTTCCGGATATGTACGCTGGAAATGTACTTCATCAATTCTATCATACTTTCCTGATGGTTCATCATAAACAAAGAAAGTGAGTTCATGTTCAACACTATGGGCTGCTTCCCCTTTATAGCTGTTCCATATGTAGGTGATTTCCTCATCATCCAAAGTAAATGTTGCATCTGCGAATATATGATCCATTTTATATACCGAATGGACATCAAACAGAAATAATCCGCCTTTCTTTAAAAGGCGGTAAACTCCATCAAAAGTTTGTTTTACTGCTTGTTCGTCTTGTAAATAATTCAGGGAATCACAAAAGATGCCGATGATGTCATACTCGCCTAGATCGTCAAGATCAGTCATGTCCTGCTGAAAAAACTGGATTGGCAGGCCAAGTCCATCAGACTTAGCCCGTGCAACCGACAGCATATCTGATGATAAATCTGCTCCAGTGACTTCAAAGCCTTCGCTCGCAAGCCTCACCGAGATTTCCCCGGTTCCACATGCAAGATCAAGCAGCTTCTTGCCTTCGATTGAATATTTCTTTGTATACTCTTCGATAATCGTAACCCATTTATCATACGGGACATCCTGCATTAGCTGGTCATACAAGTATGCAAATCTTTCGTAAGACATTAATTGAGCTCGCTCTGTACGTTCTCGATCGGAGCATCTCCCCAGAGGCGCTCTAGGTTATAGTAGCTTCTTTCTTCCTTATGGAATACATGAACGACCACATCCCCTATGTCGATCAAAACCCATCTTGCTTCGTCGAAGCCTTCCATTCTCTTAAGGTCATGGCCCATTTCCAAAGCCTTTTCCCTGATTTCACGAGCAATCGCCTGTACCTGCTTATCAGAATTCCCGTGGCAGATAATAAAATAATCCGCGATCAAGGAAATACCCTTCATATTCAATACCATTATATCTTCTGCTCGTTTATCATCGGCGGCTTTTACCGCAGTCATTAATAATTCACGTTCACTCATCTAATCAACCTCCTGAATTTTTTACGATGCTGTTATATGCATTAAATGTATCTGGAAAAACTGGCTGGTTCTTCTTCATTAAGAACTGTATTGTATTTTTCATTGATTGGATCAATGCTTTGTCCAGGTCTGCATCAGCCATTGCCCTTACCTCATCAACACCAGGAAAATGGCGGCCAGGCTCAATATAATCCGCAAGATAGATGATTTTATCAAGCAGTGTCATGCCAACTCGACCTGATGTATGATAACGGATTGCATCCAGCACTTCGTGATCGGTAATTCCTGCTTCTTTTTCGGCAAGGTAGGCACCGACGGGCGCATGCCAGAGCTCACTATTGTAATCAAGCAGCTCTGCTGGCATTTTCTGTTCTACAATGATTTGCAACATTTCCTCTTTAGGCCTGAATTTGGCATAATCATGGAAAATAGCGGCAAGTTCAGCTTTTTGGACATCCTCCCCGTACTTATCAGCGAGCTTAATTGCCGTTTCCATTACGCCGATCGTATGCTGATATCGATGCTCAGTAAGCTGCGCTTTTACTATTTTCAGCGCTTGTTCACGTTCCATATAAACCATGCTCCTCTACATATGCCCTGACAGTTTCAGGAAGCAAGTAACGGATGCTCTTTCCTTCCTTAACCCTCTCTCTGATCATGCTCGATGAAATGTCAATCTGCGGTGTCTCCACATGCAGGATTTGATATTCAGATTGATCGTGAAAAGATGGCCTGCTTACCCCTACAAACTTGACCATTTTCAGCAATTCGTCAATATTATGCCATTTAGGCAAATATTCAACCATATCGCCGCCAATGATAAAGTAAAACTCATCTTCTTTATACATATCTTTTAATATTTTCATCGTTTCATACGTATAAGATGGACCGGTCCGCTCGAGTTCTACGGTCTCAACCCTGAATTGAGGGTTGTCCATGATTGCAAGTTCCAGCATGGCAAGCCTGTCAGAGTTACTTATTGGCTCAGAGACCTTTTTGTGAGGCGGCACCTGGTTAGGCATAAACCATATTTTATCCAGCCCATGTGCATGAAGTACTTCATTCGCAATCACTAAATGGCCAGTATGAGGCGGGTTGAATGTTCCGCCAAGAATGCCAATTTTCCTCAATCCGTCACCTCCCAGTTTTATTACCGTGGAAGAACTAATTGCTTGTTTTCGCGTGATTCTTTATATAGAACAATTGTATTTCCGATTACCTGAACCAATTCAGCTTTTGCTCCGCGGGACAGCTGCTCAGCAACTGTATCTCTGTCATCTTCACAGTTCTGCAGGATACTAACCTTGATGAGTTCTCTTGCTTCAAGGACTTCATCAATCTGCTTAACCATATTTTCATTTACCCCGCCTTTGCCAACTTGAAAAATCGGATTAAGGTGATGGGCTTTCGATCTTAAAAAACGTTTTTGCTTACCTGTTAACATGTATATCCTCCTAAATGTCTTAAAACATTTGCTTTCATTCTTTGGGTATCAGGAAAAATTCCCGTCCATTTTTCGAAGGCGAGTGCTCCTTGATACACAAACATATCAATTCCATTTTGGGTTGCTGCTCCGTTGATTGCAGCATCCTTTAATATTTTCGTTTTGAGCGGATTATAGATAATATCACTCACTAGTGCCTTTGATGATAGGTTCTCGAGTGAGAGTGGGGAGAAATCAACTTCAGGTACCATTCCAATCGAAGTGGTTTGGATGATAAGCTGATACTCTCCAAGCAGCCTTTCAGCGTTTGCTCGATCTAAAACGCGAGACTCGACCTCATACGGACATGTCTCAACTAATTCCTCAGCCTTTTCCATTGTCCGATTAAAAATATCAATCCTTTTTACCCCAGCTTTGGCCATAGAAAAATAAATGGCCCGCGCGGCACCGCCTGATCCTATAATTAAAGCTGATCTCTCTTTAAAATCAGCGGCGTGTCCTTCCAGCCCCTTTACAAAGCCAGGTCCATCTGTATTATAGCCTGTAAACAAGCCGTTTTCATTTTTAACTGTATTTACAGCTCCAATTGCTTCGGCCAATGGATCGATTTTATCAAGAAGCGGCATGATTTTTGTTTTATGCGGGATTGTTACATTGAAACCACTCGCTCCTAATGCTTTCAATCCTTTTGCAGCATCCTCGAGATCATTCTTTATTACGCGGAAGGGAAGATAACTGGCATCAATGCCGTATAGCTCGAATAAATCATTGTGCATGGCAGGAGACATTGAATGGGCGATTGGATCGCCAATGACACCGAACATTTTTTTCATCTTTTTCTCCCGCCCTTTCCATCAGACTGCTTAATAGCGTCACTTTTTAGATTTAAATTAAAGACCTTCTTAACAAAACATGTACCCCTTTAGGAACATAAGCAGCGATTTTTGCCCCTGCTTCATTCACTGTTACCCAGCCAAGTCCGGAAAAAACAACATCGGTCTTAGGTTCTTTTATCATAAACTCATGACGAACGAGTTCTGGGAACTCATCCATTTGTTCACGCCGCGGAGGGGTCAGGAGTTCTCCGGCATGGTTCTTATAAAGTTCATCAGCGTTTTCGAGCTTAGTCCGATGAATGTTGATTTCATTAGGCAAATAGCAGGGAAAAGACCTTCTGCCGCCTGTAATGTAATCAAACCTAGCCAAGCCTCCGAAAAATAAAGTTTGGCTTTCATTTAACTGGTAAACCTTCGGCTTGATTTCCTTTTTAGGAGTGATGAACTTCAGATCCCGCTTATCTACATAGTGTGCCATTTGATGATGATTGATAATTCCCGGTGTGTCAACGATTGCTTTGCCATCTGCCAAAGGAATTTCAATCATATCGAGGGTAGTACCTGGAAAATGGGAAGTAGTAATGACATCGCCTTCTCCAGTTACTTCTTTGATGATTCGATTTATAAAAGTAGACTTCCCTACATTTGTACAGCCAACAATGTATACATCCTTGCCATTTCGATATTCATCGATGGCAGCCGCAGCCTCTTTAATATTCAATCCTTTAGATGCGCTAACAAGAAATACATCTATAGGATTGAGTCCGAGTTCCCTGGATTCTTTTTTCATCCAGTCAATCAGCTTTCTTTGCTTGACGGACTTTGGCACAAGATCCGCTTTATTCCCGATAAGCATTACTTGGTTATTTCCGGCAAAACGGTGGATCCCCGGCAGCCAGCTGCCATTAAAATCAAAGATATCAACGATCTTGACAATAAGGGCATCCCTTTTTCCAAGCTCATTCAATATTTTTAAGAAATCATCATCAGTAAGACTGACATCCTGAATCTCATTGTAATTCTTTAATCGGAAGCATCGCTGGCACACTACGACTTCTTTTTCTAGTGATGAAGGCGGGGCGTAACCCAGCTGCTCCGGATCTTCTGTCTGTATTTTCACACCACAGCCTGTGCAGGCAAATTGTTCACTCAATGCTTAGTCCTCCCAATTCAGCTTTCCTTGTTTCCTGAACCAATCTAAAATCCTTCTTTCTACTTTCCGGTTGAATTTTGTTACAAAACCATCTGTCTTTGCAACCGGAACAACAAGAATCGTATGGAATCCGCTTCTATTGCCGCCAAGGACATCAGTCAGCAATTGGTCACCAATCACTACTGTTTCCTCTTTCCGCAGTCCCATTTGCTTTAAAGCCTTATTAAACGCGCGGCCCATAGGCTTTCTTGCTTGAAAAATAAATGGTATTTGAAGGGGATCGGAAAACGACTTAACCCTATTCTCGTTATTATTCGAAACAATCGTGACTAGTATTTCATTTTTCCTCATATTGTCAAACCACTCGATCAGCTTTGGAGTCGCATTTGGGCGGTCCCATTCAACAAGCGTATTATCAAGGTCAGTAATAATGCCCTTCACGCCTTTTTCTTTTAAGCTTTCCGGCTGGATATCAAATATACTTTTCACGTGCTGGTCAGGCAAAAAATGCTTTAGCAATTTCATTACACCTCATTAATTAAGTTCCTATCATACCGTTAACATCATACCCAATTTCACCCTCGCTTTCAAAGCAAACATTTGAACGAGTGAAAAATAATGGCTATAACCAGATGGGGTTCGACAAAAAACAGTTAAAAACCATCAAAATCAAAATATTCTATAAAAAACCAAAAAACTTTTCGACAAAATCCAACATTTTCCTATATTGTGGATAACCTTATGCACAATATACACATTGATTCTATTACTTTTTTCCCATTTATAAACAAATTAATCACAGGTTATCCACGGGTATTTGTGGATAATTAGAACGGTTGTTCTCAAAGTTTCATTCTGATAGAGTAGGGGTAGAACAAATTAGCTTACAATTTTATGCAATATACAACTGGTATAGAAGTATCCTTTTGGGGGTGAATGACTGGAATGCGTAAACTTTCGGACGAACTATTGATTGAGTCTTATTTTAAAGCAAGAGAATTAAATCTAAGCTATGAGTTTATTAGATTGATCGAAACGGAAATCCATCGGCGGTCATTATCTAACCGGATCAAAGTTTCATCCTAACAGCCCCAGAAGCGGGCTTTTTTTTATTGGCTATTTTCTAAAAGATTGTTGTTTTTGAAATAGATTTTTTTACAAATCCTTGACTGAAGCGGAATGGGCGAGACTCCTCCGAAAATGCTAACGCTTTTCTTCGTGCATTTATTCAAAACCAGGAAAGGCACAGTGTGTATCTGTGCCATGGTTTGTCAGTCTTGTCCCTTTAAAGTTCCGATCCTTTCGCCATATTTTATATGATATGGCGTAACGATATTGGGAAGCAGGCTGAAAGTATTTTTTTCAAAAAGCAAAACAACCGTTGAGCCAAAAGTGAAATATGCCATTTGTTCACCCTTATCGAGCATTTCGCCATTATGGGTCGTTTCGATTGAATTAACGAACATGGCTCCTACCTTGACTAATGCAGCCATGCCTTCTTTATGCCTGATTTCTGTGATTTTTCGATAGTTTTTGGATAGCGGGAAATCTCCATACCTTAATCCTGTTTTGTTGACGGGATAGGATTTCATGCCCAGAGTCCATTGATTCGTCACTACACCGGATAATGGACTATGAATGCGATGATAGTGACTTGGACTAAGGTAAAAGACCATATAGGTTCCCTGCTCATACCTGGCCATTGATTCATCATTGCCCAGCATCTCTGAGATTGAATAAATCTTTCCTTTGACCTTAATCGTTCGGTCAGCCTCAATCTCTCCAATATCTTCGATTACAGCATCAACAGGGCTAACTACCGAGTCAGGATCCTCATCAATGTTCCTTGCCCCTTCCTTAAGATTTCTGATGAAGAAATCGTGGAGGCTCGGATACTCATTAATCGGCTTTTCCATTTCTTCCTGGTTAATTTTATAAGTCTTTGCAAATGAAGATACGATCCGTTTGCTGCTTGGTGATTTTGCAAACCTCTGCAAAATATCCGAGGACCACTTTCCGTTTGTCAATTCGATGAGCAGGCGATAAATACTTTGAATCAATGATAATACCTCCGATTTATTAAAAGTATCTTTACGAAAAAGCATAATCGGCTTAGAATTATATATTATTATATAATAACCCAAGGTGCTAGTTCTCTTTACCTGAGCCACTTTTCGTTAAGGCATTTTCGCAAGGATTGCTGTTATCCGGAAATAGATGAACCCCGAGTTTTTTCAAGATTTCGGGCATCTTTTGGGAGATAACGATATTTAAACATGCCTTCTAGCTATTCAAGCAACGAAATTATCGAAAAGATCCTTAACTGTGCGGCTCTTCAACAAGTATGATCCTAGCTGATATTTTCAGTTTCAGGTCCTTGATAAGGGAGTCTAACATCAATGCAGGAAAAGAGTATGAACTTTTACATAAATAAGATTTATGCCTGCAATGTTGGGAAAATAGTCTTCCTTAGAGGAGTGAAATGCATGTTTTTACAAGATGTATTGGACTTAACGGTCAAGAAATTAAAATCCCAGACTGCCAATGTCCTGACGCTGGCCAATCTTTCCTTAGGCGGTTTTGCGATCATAGTTGGCATCAATGGCAACTTGAATCTAAGTCTCTTGCTTATCTTCATTGCCGCGCTGACAGACCGTTTTGACGGAATGGTTGCCAGAAAACTGAACATTGAATCCGAATTGGGGAAGCAATTGGATTCCATGAGTGATATTATATCATTTGGCGTAGCACCTGCACTATTAATATATCAAGGGATTTTATCTGACTACGGGGCACCTGGCTCTTTCTTTATCGTTTTTTACATTGGCTGCGGAGCATTCCGCCTGGCGAGGTTCAACATTTCTGAAAATAATGGTTATTTCACAGGACTGCCAATCACAGCTGCAGGCGTCCTTGCTACCTTAAGTTTTCTTGCCATCCCATATGTGCCTTCACAAACCTTCATATTTATCATGATGATTCTCAGCTTTTTAATGGTTAGTCCTTTTAAGCTGAAAAAAGTATAAAAAACCCAGCCTCGGTAAGGCTGGGTTTTTGCTTGGAGCTTTCTAATCTACCTATTTTAGCTAACAGCCTCTATTCGGGCACGAAGTTTCTACGATTCCTTTCGAAGACTAAGAAGCATCAATATACTACTCAGTTAAAGCCAAAAATTCTTCAACATCCTCTACACACATGCGTACTGCCTTCTCCCAGAAGTCCTTTTTCGTTAAATCGACATTTAAATGTTTTTGTGCCAGTTCTTCCACAGGCATTGAGGCAGAATCCTTCAGCAGGGCGATGTATTTCTCTTCATATCCCTGGCCTTCTTCCTGGGCCATCGCATAAATGCCGAGTGAAAATAAATAACCGAATGTATATGGGAAGTTATAGAACGGAACTCCGGTAATGTAAAAATGGAGCTTGGAAGCCCAGAATAGCGGATGATATTCTTCAAGCGCTCCTCCGTATGCTTCTGTCTGTGCATCCTTCATCAGTTCATTGAGCCGCTCTGCATTTACTACTCCTTGCTTTCTTTCTTCATAAAATCTTGTTTCAAATAAGAACCTCGCATGGATATTCATGAGCAGTGCTACCGAACGCTGGATTTTATCCTCTAATAGACTAATTTTCTCTTCTTTTGAGGTTGAGTTTTTAAGAGAAGCGTCCGACACGATCATCTCTGCAAATGTTGATGCTGTTTCCGCAACATTCATTGCGTAGTTGCGGTTCAATAAGTGAAGGTCCCTCATAGCGTATGTATGGAACCCATGACCTAGCTCATGTGCAAGAGTCGAAACATTTGATGGAGTACCAGAGTATGTCATGAAAATTCGGGACTGGCTGCCTTCAGGGAAGAACGTATGGAATCCGCCTGGCGCTTTTCCAGGACGGTCCTCTGCTTCAATCCAATTGTTCTCAAAAGCCATTTTTGCGAATTCAGCCATTTCCTTGCCAAACTGGGCAAAATTATCAACGATAAAGTCTGACCCTTCCTGATAGGACATTTTCGACTCTGTGCTTCCAATCGGGGCATCAAGGTCGAACCAGCTTAACTTTTCTAGACCCAGAAGCTTTGCTTTCCGATTAAGGAACTGTACAAATGGCACTTTATGCTCTGAAATAACTTCCCACATTGCATCCAGTGTTTCTTTTTGCATCCTGTTAATATCAAGAGGTTCTTTTAACACATCATCCCAGCCCCGAAGCTTATACACATTCAATCTAAAGCCAGCCAGATGGTTCAAGGTTTTAGAATAGAAATCTTCCTTCTCCCCCCAGGCTTTTTCCCACTCTGTAAAAATTTCCTTCCTGACAGAACGGTCTGCATCAGATAGTTTATTGGCAGCCTGACCAACTGATAAATCCCCATCTTTATATTTAATTTTAGTGTTGCTTACAAGCAAGTCGTACAGCTGCCCCCATCCATGGTAGCCATCTACACTTAAAGCATTAATAGCGGATTCTTCTTCTCCGGAGAGCTTTTCGGCAGCACGATCACGACGTTCAGTCAATACAAAGCTTAATTCATTTAAAAATCCTGATTTTACAAGTTCTTCCCAAACCTCTGGTGAAAAGCCAGCAAGTTTTTGGTCAAAAGCAGTCAGTGCGTTCTGGAGTGATGCGCTTATTTCAGTCACAGTTGCCCTTAATTGGTTTGCTTTTTTATCTTGAGTATTCTGTGCCTGTAAACAGCTTACGAATGCTCCAGCCTGTCTTACCTTTCTGGCAGCACCATCAAACATCTCGACCAGGCTTGTCAGTCGCGCGCTTTCATCTTGCTGCTCACTCGGCTGCCAGTTCTCCACCTGTTTCTTAAAACCTGCGATTGCTTCAGCTGCAGCCATCATGTGAGATGCGAATTCAGCTGAATTGCTTCCTCCCGGAAAGAATACATCTAAGTCCCAAATCTCTGAATATGTATTTGCCATCAAAATTACCCCCTTTATTTCTATTGTTTTATTATAATGTTATTTTTCTAAAATTTCTATTTCTTCACAAGATTAGTGAATCTCTCTTGGTCATTAAAGCTACAATCAATATAAAAAAAACAAGACTTAGCCTCAGTTGGCATAAGCCTTGTTTGTTTATTATGAACAAAAATACCACCAGCCGCCGAAAATGAGGACGATAACTAACAGGATGATGAATAGGGCAAACCATGCACCACTACCGCCGTAGTATCCAGGATAGCCTCCATATGGCCCTGGATATGGCCCAGAACAACAGTATCCGTATGGCATACTTTCACACTCCTTTTCTGTATCCTATTATCAACATATGGGATGCTGTCCATTTTGGTTTGGGCACTGCCAATATTTCCTTTAGCAGTATTCATAAGGTGCAATTCTACCATTGATATGAAAAATAATGCACAATTTCTTCATAAATATCATGTAAAATTGACTCAACCACTTTTTAGCAAGGAGTCATGTTAATGGAAACCATTCTACTCATTGATGATGAAACACGGATGCTTGACCTGCTATCGCTTTACCTTACCCCACTTGGATATAAGTGCGTCAAACAGACTTCTGCCCTAGATGCAATAAGTTACCTTGATGAAAATCATGCTGATATCATACTTCTCGATGTCATGATGCCAGAAATGGATGGCTGGGAGGCATGCAGGGAAATCCGCAAGCATTGGGATATTCCAGTTATAATGCTAACAGCAAGGAGCGAAAAGCCTGATATCGTAAAGGGGCTAAAAATCGGTGCGGATGATTATGTAACAAAGCCATTTGATGAAGGGGAGCTGATTGCTAGGATTGAAGCCGTGCTTAGGAGGAATTCAGGAAAAAGTCCAATTCTCAGTTTCAAAGGCTTGAATCTGAATATGGATTCTTACGATCTTCAGTATAATGGGGCTTCCATTCCCCTCACTCCGAAGGAATTTTCCCTTCTTAATCTTTTTTTACAGAATCGGAATAAGGTTTTTACAAGAGAACATTTAATTTCAAATATTTGGGGACATGGTGTTGCTACTGAAGACCGGACAATTGATTCACATGTGCGAAATTTGAGGGAAAAGCTGCGGAAAGCCGGATTTAGCGCAGATGATTATTTGATCACCGTATGGGGCGTAGGTTATAAATGGCTTGAAAAAGCAGATAGCTAATTAAAAAAGGTTTCTTTCATATTTCTCCGGATAAAAAGACATAATAGGGACGTTAACTTAGACAGGAGGAATATAAATGGAAAACTTATATGAAAAACTAGGTGGACAGGATGCAATCACAAAAGTGGTCGATGTTTTTTACGAAAAGGTCTTGGCTGACGAAACGGTTAACCAATTCTTTAGAAATACAGACATGAAAAAACAGCGCCGTCACCAATCTCTATTTATTAGCTGGGCATTAGGCGGACCCAATCAGTATTCAGGAAGAAGCATGGAGTTGGCACATAAAGGAATGAACCTTAATGATGAACATTTTGGTGCGATTGCCAATCATCTGGCTGCAAGCCTAAGGGAGTTCAACGTATCTGACCAGGATATTAATGGAGTATTAGACAGACTGACTACGATGAAGAATGATATCCTATATAAATAGTAAACTCGATAGCCATAACACGAAAAAGGAGAGGTTATTCCTCTCCTTTTCTCTTTGTAGATAATAGTTTACTTCTATAATGAATTACTTGTTCAATTCTTTTGGCAGATTCTGAAGGAATGTAAGCATTAGAGTCAAGCCTTCTCTTGTGTCTTTTTGTGTCACTGCCTTCATCATCTGCATTGAGGACATAGGTGCTTTTCCTCTTGTGTCTTCTTGAGCATTATGGAATGCAGTAACCATACCTTCGACAAGGTCAATTGCGCCAAGCTGTACGAAGGTATCTGCAAGTTCCACGCCTTTGATCGCCTTTTCAACCATGTCCGTAACCATTGGTCCAGTCATGGCACCTTTCATCGCTGCAGCCATGTCAGCAAGCTGAATCAATGACTTCAGCACTCCGGTTTCTTCCATGCGTTTTACTTCCATTAATGTACGCTCAAAATTTTCAGCTACTTCTGGTAATGCTTTTAAAAGAGAAAGAGTTTCTGGCTGAAGAAGATCATCGGCCATCTCAACCATCTTCACGCCGGTTTCAGCGATCGTTGAAACCATTTCACCCGTAACTGCGTTCATTGCTGCATCTGTAAAGCCTACGAGTTTGTGTGGTGCATTCATTTGTGCTTGAGGTGTTTCTGTAGCCATCTCTACCACCCCTTCTATAAAATCCCTCTGGCATTTAGCCAGTATAGCTCGTTATACACAGCTTTGAACCAGTGAAGCAAATCAGAAGTAGCTGCTGGCTGCGGAGGGTTATTGTAATCAAATGTAATCATGCTGGCGTCTTCAAGGCTGTTTTCAAGGAAACACGCTACCTTACCGTTGTATACAGCTGTCTCTGGACGTCCGCTAAGCCTGCTCAAAATGTTTGCAACAAGAGATTCAGATTGATAATGCGCTGTCGATCCCGCCTTGCTGATCGGAAGATTCGTTGCATCCCCAATGACATAAACATCATCCTGCCCAAGCATCTTCAAAGTTGTGCGGTTTGTTGGAATAAAGCCGGATTCATCACCAATACCTGACTCGATTACCGCTTTTGCCCCAGTATGGGCCGGGATTGTGATAAGCATGTCATATTCGTGTTCCTCGCCATCCATCGTGATGGCAACCTTCCGCTTCGGATCCACTTCTTCAAGGTTGAAGAATGTTTCGTATTTTATATCTCTCTTGTCAAATTCAGGCTGAGCCCATTCTGCTACTGGCACTAAAGAATGGATTCGGCCGATTGGGTAGGCATATTTAATCTCAATATCTTTGCGTCTTCCATTCTTTCGGTAATAGTCATCGAGCATCAACGCAAGTTCAAGCGGCGCAGCGGGACATTTGTGAGGAACATCGATGGTGATGAGTATTTTCCCCTTTTCCATTGCTGCAAGGTCATCCCGGAGACGTTCAGCACCTTCTAGCGTATAGAAGTTATGAGCTCCTTCCCTTAAACCTGGAACACTGTCAAAGTCTGGATGCGAACCAGTTGCGATCACCAAATAATCATATTGATACTGCGTCTTCCCTGACTTAACAACCTTTTTCTGAGTATCAATTTTTTCTACATCATCATAAACAAGATTTACATTCCTGTGTACAAGAGTCTCCTGCTTTCTGATGAAATGCTCGGATGGCTTTTCATTGAAAGCAATAAACAAATAACCTGGCTGGTAAATGTGCTTTTCTGTATTTGAAATCAGTGTGATTTCTACTGCACGTTTTTTCACATCTTCTCCAAGCTGGCGGGCAAGCCTGTTAGCAACCATAGTACCCGCACTGCCTGCTCCTAGAACCACAATTCTCTTTGTCATTTGATTCACACCTTTTTAATGAAGTCGTTGAGGCAGGCTGTTTTTCATTTCCGGCTATAAAAGAGCCAAATGATCAGAGCCTATCTGTAAAATTATTTCGCTTTTCTTACTGCGATTCTAAATTCATCGCCTTCATTTTCTGAGTAAGCAATTTCGTGACCCATCTTGTTAACCCACTCAGGGATATCAACTGCTGAACCTTTATCGGAAGAGATTACTTCAACTACATCTCCCACTTGCGCTTTCTTTATCCCCTTTACTAATTCCATTAATGGACCAGGGCAATATGCTCCTCTTGCATCGATTGATTTAGTTACAATAACATCACTCATGTTTTTTTCCTCCTGGATAGTTGAAATTTATCTTAAAATAATAAAAGATTTTTTATTTTCGCATGAAGGGGAGAAGGATGATAGGCCTGCACGCCATATCACTTTTTCCTGCTTCATCTGCTTACATCGTAATAACTGTAGCTCCCTGAGTCATTCCAAGGAATCTGGTTACCCCAATCACTCCATCAAACACATCGACCATGTCTTCTTCTTTCCAATCCATAATATCCATTGCAAGCGCACAGCCATAAATGTTAAGTTCTCCCATATCTTTTCCTTCCTGCAGAAGTGAGTCAAACAATGGGATCTTCTTTGCGAGCATTTCCTTGCCAATCGTTCCAGTAATGAAATCATTATTTTCAAAGCTGTCTTTTCGGAAAGATTTTAAAGCATTCATTGTGACAAAAACGTTCACAGTCATACCTGACATTGAAGCAACTGATCCTACAAGTGCTCCAGCGTGAAGCTTTTCAAGATCTTCAGATAATAAAATAACCGCTAAAGATGGGGCTTGCTGTTCCATAATTTATTTCCTCCTAAGAGATCGTATATTTACCTTACACACTAATTATACCCATACCCCTATTGATATGTCTGTTTCTGTTATGTGAACGTTTTTCATCTAAAAAGTGACAAAACAACCCTTAGACAGAGATAACTATTGCATTTCTCAATAATAATTATGGTTTAAATTTCCAAAATAAATTATTTGGTCGGACAGACACAATCTTGCCAGTCTTCTCATAGGAATTTAATATAGGCGAAAGCCTTAATAAGCGGGGGTGGAAACATGTCTGGCATTCTAACAGCGCTCGGCTATCTAGTTAAAGAAGTTATTCTTCTTGTTTCATATGTTAAAAACAATGCATTTCCTCAACCGTTATCTGCAAGTGACGAACGGAAGTATTTAAGGTTGATGGCAAATGGTGATCCACACGCACGCAATATGCTGATCGAGCACAATCTCAGGCTAGTCGCTCATATCGTTAAAAAATTCGAAAATACTGGTGAAGATTCAGAGGATTTAATCTCAATCGGAACAATCGGGCTAATCAAGGCTATTGAGAGTTATTCTGAAGGTAAAGGCACAAAACTTGCAACATATGCAGCGCGTTGTATTGAAAATGAGATCCTAATGCATTTGCGCGCATTAAAAAAGACAAAGAAGGATGTATCCTTGCACGATCCGATCGGTCAGGACAAGGAGGGAAATGAAATTTCACTGATTGATGTCCTGAAATCTGAATCTGAGGATGTAATTGACACAATTCAGTTGAATATGGAGCTTGAAAAAGTGAAGGAATACATCGATGTCCTCGATGAACGTGAAAAAGAGGTAATCGTTGGCCGATTCGGCCTTGATTTAAAAAAGGAAAAAACTCAGCGGGAAATCGCAAAAGAATTGGGAATTTCCAGAAGTTATGTATCAAGGATTGAAAAAAGAGCATTAATGAAAATGTTTCATGAATTCTATCGGGCTGAGAAAGAAAAGAAAAAGAATAAAGGACAGTAGCATCTTGACCGGAACATTGACTCCGGTCTTTTCTGCTTTAGGAGACTCCCTCAAATACATCAAATAAACAGTTTCGCCTTCTTATGTTAAACATAAAAAAAGAGCGTCAACCGCATTGGCTGATGCTCTTTTTGTATTATTCAACAGTGACTTCTGCAGCTACAATCAAACCAACAGCGCCGCAGATGACCAAGCCCATGACGATTAAGAACATGCTCCACACCCCTTTATGCTTCTCTCATGATTACTCCAAATTTAACATATAAATACGGTGTATAAAGGGGCCGGATGTGAACATTTTGTTACTAATCATTGGATTTCTTTTTCTTAAAAATAAGCGTTAACAGCAATATATGCAATGACATACGATTTCCTCCCAACTCAGGTTGTTAGGTGGTATCTTTCTCCACCCATAAGCTAGCCAGTCTTCTTTGAATTATATAAATCATCTTCTTTCCACCTTTCTTAGTTTATTATTTCAAATGAATTAAAACGGTCGGATCATTGCCTGACGGCTTCTGTTTTCTTCAATCATTTTTTCAATCATTTCATTATGGCAAATTTCTTCCATAGACATTTTACGTTTGTTAATCGTTATCGTAAAAAACAAAATATTTAGAGTCATTATTTAGTCACCTCCTTAAAACGGGCGCATCATTGCCTGACGGCTTCTGTTTTCTTCCATCATTTTTTCTACCATTTCGTTATGGCGAATTTCTTCTAAACTTATTTTGCGTTTGTTAATCGTAATCGTGAAAAATAAGATACTTAGGGTCATAATCTAGTCACCTCTTTCTAGTGTCAAGTTCCAGTGTCAAGCCGCTTTGGCTTCCAAGCGCACCACAAAAAGCCGCAAGGAAGTATCCCCTGCGGCATAAATAGGCATAGAAAAGCCGCAGGGCACAATTCTCCCTGCGGCATGGATGTATTAGTTCGTTAAAACAGCTTAAACAATCCAGTCCGATCCGGTCGAATGTGTAATACGATATGAAGTTTCTGAGTTATTCCAATATCCAATCATGATCATTTCACTCGACCTCCTTCAAGATTATTTCACTTACATTGGTAAGTATATCCACTTACTAATGATTTGTAAACCTATTTGTGGTCTTTTTTTCCAAAAAAGTATTCGCCAAAAATCGTCATTGTGCAAAAATAGCCAAAAGAACAAAAAGCGCAAGCGCCTTGGTCAGCCCCGACAAGCGCTGGCCGACTAAAACCGCCACGTCCTGTGGCAACGTCGGCACTAGTACATCGTGTCCGTCGAAGGGCCTGACAGTGAAGTCGCTT
>NZ_JBALSS010000045.1:0-14709 GCF_036967045.1 Bacillus sp. JJ1609
AGGAGTCTACGCGCCTTCCACTCCAATCAACAGGTTTTCAATAATTGATCTGTGATCTGTATCTTTGTCGGCAAGCTGAAATCCCATGTTAAAGCAGGGGATTTATTAGTTTGAAGCATGAGGTTTAAAAAGCTAGCCTGAAAGGGACACTGATTGTCCAGTGAATTAATGAAGTATATCACTCTTTTCTTTGAATATGAATAATCCACCCTCATTCTTTCAAGAATAAGCAAAAAGGAGGGCGAGAAAATGAATATCCAAATGAAATGGTATTACCGGCTTGGATTTCTACTCCTTTTATTTATTGTCATTTACGTGTTTATAAAACTACAAGCATTATGGGTGCCAATTTTAGAAATCATCGTCAAGCTGCTCATCCCCTTTACTATCGCAGCGTTTATTACATATTTGCTTCACCCGATCGTGGAAGGTCTTCATGCCCGGGGACTTCATCGAGGAATTTCCATCTTGATTATATATATATTATTTTTTGGCGGAGCGGGGTTTGCATTTTACAAAGGAGTGCCTGCGTTAATTCACCAATTGCGCGATCTTGCAGAAAACGCTCCATTATTTGCGACACAATACAAGCAAATGGTAAACAACATTATGGACCAGACTTCCACATGGCCGGCTGGAATCCACGAGAGAATTGAAGATGGAATTAATGATATTGAAAAATGGCTGGATAATGTGCTGGCAGGCGCAATGACCTTCTTAATGGATATCATCAATTCCATCCTGACAATTGCTGTGATCCCCTTCATTGCATTTTATATGCTGAAGGATTTTGATGTGATGAAAAAAACAGCATGGTATCTTACTCCGCGCCAATGGAGGCAGCCAGGCACACGGTTCCTGCATGACGTCGATAAATCATTAGGAAGTTACATCAGAGGGCAGCTGCTTGTTTGTCTGGTAATTGGTGTATTATCATCCGTTTTCTTTTGGATTGCCGGCTTGAAATATTCCTTGCTACTTGGAGCGATTGTTGGCATCACGAACGTCATCCCGTATTTCGGTCCGATCATCGGGGCCATTCCAGCTGTGATCATTGCTGCAACAATGTCGGTGAAAATGGTGCTGATTTCCTTAGCGATTGTATTTTCGCTGCAATTTTTAGAAGGGAATATCCTATCTCCTTTAATTGTTGGAAAAAGTCTTCATATGCACCCGCTGATGATCATGTTTGCCCTGCTGGCAGGGGGAGAAATCGGCGGAATTCTTGGGTTAATCCTCGCTGTACCAGTTCTAGTAGTTCTGAGAGCGGCCTTTGTCCATGCGAAAGACCATATTATTTTGGAAAGGAAAAAAGATGAGCCGACATAAATTTTACGAAGTCGTTTGACAAACTGGAAACTGCTATATATAATTCGGCTATAGAATAATAATTAGCAAAATGTAGAAGGAACGAGTATGTTATAGACCATCGTTCAGAGAGGAATTCCATGGGCTGGAAGAATTCCCGGTGAAGGATAACAGAAGGCTATTCCGGAGTGCAGGCAAAACCTGCCGTAGCAGCCGCGTTAAGGCGTTATTGAGAGATGGGCGCATGTTTTTCGCGTCCATAATCAGGGTGGTACCGCGAGCAAGCTCTCGTCCCTGTCCAGGGATGAGGGCTTTTTTTGTTGCCTAAAATCCCTGAAATGCTTAATTTTGACCGATTTAGGAGGTTGTGTATATGAAAAAACTAACAGGTTCTGAAATCAGAAAAATGTATCTTGAATTTTTTAAGGAAAAGGGCCATGCCATCGAACCGAGTGCTTCACTCGTTCCTCACGACGATCCATCTTTGCTATGGATTAACAGCGGTGTTGCGACTTTGAAAAAGTATTTTGACGGCCGTGTCGTCCCGGAAAATCCAAGAATCACAAACGCACAGAAATCAATTCGTACAAATGATATCGAGAATGTCGGCAAAACTGCACGTCACCATACATTCTTCGAAATGCTTGGAAACTTCTCAATTGGCGATTACTTCAAGGTTGAAGCGATAGAATTTGCCTGGGAGTTCCTTACAGATAAAAATTGGATCGGCTTTGATCCTGAAAAGCTCTCAGTAACGATTCATCCAGAAGATGATGAAGCATTCAACATTTGGCGAGAAAAAATCGGAGTTCCTGAAGAACGTATTATCCGCCTAGAAGGAAACTTCTGGGATATCGGCGAAGGGCCAAGCGGACCAAATACAGAAATTTTCTATGACAGAGGACCGGAATACGGAAATGATCCGGAAGATCCGGAATTATATCCTGGCGGCGAAAATGATCGTTACCTTGAAGTATGGAACCTTGTATTCTCTGAATTCAACCATAATCCGGACGGGACATACACTCCGCTTCCGAAGAAAAACATTGATACAGGAATGGGTTTAGAGCGTATGGCTTCAGTTGTCCAGGACGTTCCAACAAACTTTGACACTGATTTGTTCATGCCGATCATCAATAGCACGGAAGAGATTTCCGGTGAAAAATATGGCGTTTCAAAGGAAAAGGATGAAGCATTCAAGGTCATCGCTGACCATATCCGTACGGTAGCATTTGCGGTTGGCGACGGTGCCCTTCCATCTAATGAAGGCCGAGGATATGTGCTCCGCAGACTGCTGCGCCGCGCTGTCCGCTATGCGAAAAAATTGAACATCAACCGTCCGTTCATGTTCGAATTGGTTCCAGTAGTTGGAGAAATCATGCATGACTTCTACCCAGAGGTAAAAGAAAACACTGAGTTTATCCAAAAGGTTATCAAAAATGAAGAGGACCGTTTCCATGAAACATTGCATGAAGGCCTTGCAATCCTTTCCGATCTGATCAAGAAAGAAAAGGAAAAAGGCAGCGACTTGATTCAGGGCAAGGATATCTTCCGCCTTTATGACACTTATGGCTTCCCTGTTGAACTTACGGAGGAATATGCTGAAGATGAGGGCATGAAGGTTGACCATGAAGGCTTTGAAGTCGAGATGGAGTCTCAGCGTGAAAGAGCGAGGGCTGCACGACAGGATGTAGGATCCATGCAGGTACAGGGCGGAGTCCTTGGCGACATTAAAGTTAGCAGCGAATTCGTTGGATACGATACCTTTGAATCGAACAGCAAAATCGTTGCACTAGTGAAAGACGGACAGTTGGCAGAAAAGGCAGCTGCTGGGGAAGAAATCGACTTCATCCTCGATATCACTCCTTTCTATGCAGAAAGCGGAGGACAAATTGCTGACAAAGGTACGATTACCGCTGATGGAGTAAGATTATCTGTAAAAGATGTTAAGAAAGCACCTAATGGACAGAATCTGCATCACGCAGTTGTTGAAGAAGGCAGTGTCACAAACGGCATGGAAGTAACAGTAAAGGTTGACCAGGACAACCGCGCGAAAATCATTAAGAACCATACTGCAACACACCTGCTTCACCAGGCATTGAAGGATACTCTCGGAACGCATGTAAACCAGGCTGGATCACTTGTCGAACCTGACAGACTCCGTTTTGACTTCTCCCACTTTGGCCAGGTAACAGCTGAAGAGCTTGAAAAGGTAGAAGCAATCGTGAACGAGAAAATCTGGAGAAGCATCCAGGTGGATATAAGCTTAAAACCAATAGCTGAAGCTAAGGAAATGGGAGCTATGGCTCTGTTCGGCGAAAAGTATGGTGATATCGTCCGCGTTGTCAAAGTCGGAGATTACAGCCTCGAGCTTTGCGGAGGCTGCCATGTTCCTAATACATCCGTCATCGGATTGTTCAAGATTGTATCTGAAGGTGGTATCGGTGCGGGAACAAGAAGGATTGAAGCTGTAACAGGCGAGGCAGCTTACAGAGTGCTGAACGATCAGATTGCGATCCTGAAAGATGCAGCTGCAAAATTAAAGACAGCTCCTAAGGAAGTAGCAAACAGAATTGATTCATTGCTGGTTGAAATGAAGCAGCTTCAGCGCGAAAATGAATCTCTTGCTGCAAAATTGGGTAATATTGAAGCAGGAAGCCTTGCATCAAAAGTAAAAGAAGTGAATGGTGTTCAATTGCTTGCGGCTCGTGTTCAGGCAGCTGATATGAACAGCCTGAGGAATATGGCTGATGAATTAAAGCAAAAGCTGGGTTCAGCTGTTATCCTTCTTGGAACATCCGATGGAAGCAAAGTGAACCTGATTGCAGCGGTGACAGATGATTTGATCAGCAAGGGCTACCAGGCAGGAAAGCTGATCAAGGAAGCAGCATCCATTTGTGGCGGAGGCGGCGGAGGCCGTCCAGATATGGCTCAAGCTGGCGGGAAGGACCCATCAAAACTCGACAATGCGATTCAATTTGCCGAAGAATGGGTTAAATCAATTTGATATAAAGCGAAAGTAGTGTAGAATGAAGGTAATCTAAGAAAATTTTGCCTTCCATTTTTTGAAGTGAGGTGCATTCGATGAGCTCGTTTGATAAGACGATGAGATTTAATTTTCCCGAAGAGCCTTTTGAGCATGATGTGAATGAAGTCCTGCTGCAGGTCTATGAAGCATTGCAGGAAAAAGGATATAACCCGATTAACCAGATTGTCGGTTATCTGCTCTCTGGCGATCCGGCTTATATTCCCCGCCATCGGGATGCCCGCAATATCATCCGCAAGCTGGAACGGGATGAAATTATCGAGGAATTGGTTAAATCCTATTTAAGGAACCACCGAGAGGGGAAATAAATGCGTACAATGGGACTAGATGTCGGCTCAAAAACTGTCGGCATTGCACTGAGCGATGAACTTGGATGGACTGCTCAGGGACTTGAAACACTGAAAATTAACGAAGAAGAAAATGTGTTTGGTTTCGATGAATTAGGTAAAATAATAAAAGAGTATGATGTCAGCAAAGTTGTCGTTGGATTGCCTAAGAACATGAATGGCACAATCGGCCCCCGGGGCGAAGCCAGCCAATTCTTTGCCCGTGAATTGGAAGAAAGGTTCGGCGTCCATGTTGTCCTTTGGGACGAGCGTTTAACGACAGTTGCAGCAGAGCGTGTTTTGCTGGAGGCGGACGTCAGCCGTAAAAAACGTAAAAAAGTCATTGATAAAATGGCCGCAATGATGATTCTACAAGGCTATCTAAATAGCCAAAATTAAATGAGGTGACTTTAATGGATCACGGAGAAAACAACATTACAGTAGTAGACGAAAACGGTAACGAACAATTATGTGAAGTGCTTTTTACATTTGACTCTGAAGAGTTCGGCAAGTCTTATGTTTTATACTATCCAATCGGTGCAGATGAAAGCGACGATGAGGAAATTGAAATCCACGCTTCATCATTTATGCCAACTGAAGATAATCAGGATGGCGAATTGATGCCTATCGAAACTGATGAAGAATGGGATATGATTGAAGAAATGCTTGAAACGTTCCTTGCTGAGCAAGACGAAGAATAAACCATGCTAGAGACCAGGCTAAATGCGGCCTGGTCTTTTTTTATATAATTTTAGCAAATGTTCTTCTCTCAAATCTGCTGCTGGCTTTATAGCAGCTTTTATTGTTTTTTTATTTCAATTTTAATTTTTCTCTCTCCAATGGTGATGAGAAGCCCCCCGAGAACAGCTCAACAGAATATTTCTCTCTCGAATGGTGATGAGAAGTCTTCCGAGATCAACTCACCAGGATTTTTTCCTCGCACATAGTGAAAACTACTAAAATCAAACACCTGGAAGCAGAAATCAAGTGAATACGCAAACATCCACCTAAGCGAATACAAATTCCTTATGACCTCCATGTTGGATTATAGGTTAATTTGTCACTTGAGGTATTTTTTCGTAATTATTTGCAAATAAAAATATAAAATATAGTATAATGGTGCGAGATGTGAAAATAGAGATTATCCAGGTGATTAGCCCTGTGACTGGAGGGGGAGCTTATGTCTGACGAGAAAAATATAAATAAACCTAACAATGACAAAAAGCAAGTGATTGCTGAGAAATTAATCGAACAGCAGAAGGAAGCAAGCGTTGTCCGAAGGATTGTCTTCGTTACAGCAATTGTAGCGATTCTTCTGATTGGCGCCTTAGGCGGAGGCGGATATTACTATATTAAATCCGCATTGAAGCCTGTGGATGAAAACAGCAAGAAAAACATCAATGTCACGATTCCTATCGGTTCGTCTACTACTGGTATCGGTAAAATACTAGAGGATGAAGGGGTCATAAAAGACGCCAAGATTTTCAAGTATTATGTAAAGTTTAAGAATGAATCCGGTTTCATGGCTGGAGATTATAAAATGAATCCTTCCATGACCATTCCTGAAATTATCTCAAGTTTAAAAACAGGAAAAGTCATGCAGGACGTGGTTATGAAAATCACTATACCAGAAGGCAAACAGCTGTCACAAATTGCTGGAATCATTGCTGAAAAGACACAGCAGGACCAGGAACAGATTTTTAAACAACTGAACGACAAAGAATTTATAAAGAAAATGATGGGGAAATATCCCGATGTACTATCCGAGGAAATCTTGAATGAAAAGGTCAAATATCCGCTTGAGGGCTATTTATTCCCTGCGACATATCCTTTTTACTCAGACAAACCAACGGTCGAAGAGATCGTGACGGTCATGCTCACTAAAACAAAAGGAGTATTGGGTGAATTCAAGGGCCAAATGGAAGAGAAAGAAATGTCGACCCATCAAGTGATGACTATGGCATCGCTCATTGAAGAAGAAGCAACCGAAAAGGTTGATCGCGATAAAATCGCCAGCGTCTTCTACAATCGAATGAAAGAGGGAATGATGCTTCAAACTGACCCGACTGTCCTTTATTCCCATGGAGAGCATAAAGACCGGGTACTTTATGAAGATCTTGAAATCGACGACCCCTACAACACCTATAAATACACTGGATTGCCTCCTGGACCAATTGCAAATCCAGGCGTAATGTCGATTGAAGCAGCTCTAGCACCTGCTGATACAGACGATTTGTATTTCCTCGCAACATCAACTGGTGAGGTTCTCTTCTCTAAGACACTGGAAGAGCACAATCGTAAAAAGAATGAACATATCACAAGCAAAAAATAGTAATACCTATAGGGAGATGCAGAAAGATTAGCATTTCCCTTCTTATTGTGGTAAAATAATTCAAGTGTTTTTTTCTAGATAAAAAAGATTTCTTTTTTTACTTAGATTACTGTCTAGCTCCAGCGCCTAGCCCCTCGGGTCATAAGCCAGCCGGCTATGGTGGCTGAGGAACTGCCTCCTCGCCGTCTGTCTTATGCCTGTCGGACTACCCCAGGATGGGCTGACGTCGACGTTGCCACAGGATGTGGCGATTGTAGTCGACGTTCATTCAACGCGCTTCCGCTTTTCTTTTGATAGCGTGCATTACAGAATTAAGAGTTATGGCCTCACAAGGCTGAAGAAGCAGGTTGTCTGGTTTCTGACAATCTGAAGTTTGCCTCTCTTATCCTGTGAACGCTATTTTTTTCATGCTCCGAGGACCTTTTTTCCTTGGGCATATATAGATTTTCACACTGGCTAATTTCTAGCCTTTGAATAGAGGTGAGGGCAGCTTGCTAAATGAAAAGCTGCAGGATTATATAGATTCACTTATACAGCCGAGACAAGGCCTGCTTGCTGAAATGGAGGAGTACGCGGAAATCAATGATGTTCCAATCATGGAGCCAGCAGGGATTGAGACGATGCTTCAGCTCTTGCGCCTTCAGCAGCCTGACGCGATTCTTGAAGTAGGCACAGCCATTGGCTACTCAGCACTCAGGATGGCATTTGCTCTTCCTGCAACAAAAATCGTGACACTCGAACGGGATGAGGAACGATTTAATCTGGCTGTAGATTATATCAAACGGTCAGGATTGCAAAGACAAATTGTCCAAATCAAAGGAGATGCTTTGGAGCTGGAACAGGAAGTCAGCGAATATGCACCATTCGATGCCATTTTCATTGATGCGGCGAAGGGCCAGTATAAGAGATTTTTTGAAATTTATTCCAGGTTACTTAAGCCTGGAGGGCTAATCATTACAGACAATGTGCTTTTCAAGGGTCATGTTTATGATGATCAGGTGATTGAAAGCAAGAGGATTCGCAGTCTTGTAAAAAAAATAGATGAATTCAACCGCTGGCTGTCCAGTCATCCGGAGTATGATACGATCATTCTTCCGATTGGCGATGGTGTAGCGGTTAGTAAGAAGAGGTGAGCGGAATGAAGAAACCTGAATTATTGGTAACACCGGTCAGTGTAAATGATATTATTCCTTTAGCTGAAGCTGGAGCAGATGCATTTGTCGTCGGAGAACAAAAATTTGGACTTCGTCTTGCTGGTGAATTTTTACGTGAAGATGTAAAAACAGCAGTTGAACTTGCGCACTCCAAAGGCAAGAAAGTCTATGTAGCGATGAATGCCCTATTCCATAATGAAAAGATTGAATTGCTAGGAGAGTATCTGACATTCTTAAAAGAAATCAATGCAGATGCCGTTATCTTTGGCGATCCTGCTGTATTGATGGCTGCTAAAGAACATACTCCTGACATGAAGCTGCACTGGAGCACGGAAACAACAGGGACAAACTGGTATACATGCAATTACTGGGGAAGAAAAGGCGCAAAACGTGCTGTTCTTGCCAGAGAAATCAACATGGATGCTATTGTTGAAATGAAAGAGAACGCAGAGGTTGAGATTGAGGTCCAGGTTCATGGAATGATGAATATGTTCCAATCTAAACGTCCACTTCTTGGCCATTATTTCGAATACCAGGGTAAGGCGATGGAAGTCGAAAACCGAAAAAAGGAACAAAATATGTTCCTTCATGATAAAGAGCGTGAAAACAAATATCCTATTTTTGAAGACGAAAATGGAACTCATATCATGAGTCCAAATGATATTTGTATCATTGATGAGCTCACAGAACTTGTTGAAGCAGGCATAGAATCTTTTAAAATTGAAGGAGTACTTAAGAGTCCTGAATATATATTGGAAATTACGAAACTGTATCGCAAAGCGATTGATTTGGCTGTAGAAGACCCTGATCAATACGAAGATGAAAAAGACGAGCTATTGGCTGCAGCCGAAGAGATTCAGCCGCCAAACCGCCCGCTTGATACTGGATTCTTCTTTAAAGAGACTGTTTACTAGAAGTTAGAATATAAGGAGGTAGCGTCATGACAGCAGTGACAGACAAGATATCACAAATTGTTGACGGAAAACGTGTTATCGTGAAAAAACCAGAACTGCTTGCTCCAGCCGGAAATCTTGAAAAATTGAAGATTGCCGTCCATTATGGTGCAGATGCCGTATTTATTGGCGGCCAGGAGTATGGTTTGCGTTCAAACGCAGATAACTTTACATTTGAGGAAATGAAGGAAGGCGTCGAATTTGCTAAGAAATACGGCGCGAAGATTTATGTAACGACGAATATTTTTGCTCATAATGAAAATATTGATGGGCTTGAAGAATACCTTATGGGATTAAAGGAAGCAGGAGTTCACGGAATAATCGTGGCTGATCCATTGATCATCGAAACGTGCCGCAGGGTTGCTCCTGAAATAGAGGTTCACTTGAGTACACAGCAATCTCTTTCTAACTGGAAAGCAGTTCAATTCTGGAAAGAAGAAGGACTTGAACGCGTTGTTCTTGCTCGTGAAACAAGTGGTGAAGAAATCAAGGAAATGAAAGAAAAAGTCGATATAGAAATCGAGACCTTTATCCATGGTGCTATGTGTATTGCTTATTCGGGTCGCTGTACTTTAAGCAATCATATGACTGCTCGAGATTCGAACCGCGGCGGCTGCTGCCAGTCATGCCGTTGGGATTACGATTTATATACACTCGAAGGTAATGAAGAAAACCCATTGTTCGGTGAAGGCGATGCTCCATTTGCAATGAGTCCTAAAGACCTTAAACTGATTGAATCCATTCCCCGTATGATCGAGCATGGCATTGACAGCCTTAAAATCGAAGGCCGAATGAAGTCAATTCACTATATCGCTACAGTTGTAAGTGTGTATCGCAAAGTGATCGATGCTTATTGTGCGGATCCTGAGAACTTTGTCATTAAGCAGGAATGGCTTGAAGAACTTGATAAATGTGCGAATCGTGAGACGGCAACTGCGTTCTTTGAAGGAGTTCCAGGGTATAAAGAGCAAATGTTTGGAAACCATAGCAAGAAGACGACATTCGACTTCGCTGGACTTGTGCTTGATTATGATGCTGAAAACCAAATGGTGACACTTCAGCAAAGGAATTTCTTTAAGCCGGGAGACGAGGTTGAATTCTTTGGACCGGAAATCGAGAACTTTACCCATGTAGTTGAAAAAATCTGGGATGAAGATGGCAACGAACTTGATGTTGCCCGCCATCCCCTGCAAATCGTTAAGTTCAAGATGGACAAGCCTGTCTACCCAAATAACATGATGCGGAAGGAGAAGTAAGAGATGAACCGCAAGCCTGTTGTAATTGGTGTAGCCGGCGGCTCCGGCTCAGGAAAAACCAGTGTCACGAAAGCAATCATTGATAGCTTTAAGGGCCATTCAATCCTGATGTTAGAACAAGATTATTATTATAAAGACCAAAGCCATTTGCCAATGGAAGAGCGTTTAAAGACAAACTACGACCATCCGCTGGCATTTGACAATGATCTTTTAATAGAGCATATCGAAAAACTGCTTCGCTATGAACCAATTGAGAAGCCAGTTTATGATTATGCGATCCATACAAGGTCAAGTGAAATCATTGATGTGGAACCGAAGGATGTCATCATTCTAGAAGGAATCTTGATTCTTGAAGATGAGCGATTAAGGGACCTGATGGATATGAAGCTTTATGTTGATACAGATGCTGATTTGCGTATTATCCGCCGCCTACTTCGTGATATCAAAGAGCGTGGCCGTTCTATGGATTCTGTAATTGAGCAATATGTAAATGTGGTAAGGCCAATGCACAACCAGTTCATTGAACCTACTAAACGTTATGCAGATATTATCATTCCGGAGGGCGGCCATAATCATGTCGCAATCGACCTAATGGTAACAAAAATTCAAACAATTCTTGAACAAAAATCATTTTTGTGACACAATAGCATAGATAAAGCTGGACATAGAAGTACTTAATCAGTGCTTCTAGTAGTCCGGACTAATTTAATGGTCCACTTTTGGACTCTCTTTTAATGCGCGCCCTTGAAAAGGACGCGCTCCTGTATATTTTTCAGGTTACATAATATAATATTACACAATCTATTTTTTGGGGAATTGTGAAGACTAGAAGGAGTGAAGGATTTTGGCTACAGAGAAAGTTTTTCCTATGACAGTGGCAGGGAAAGAAAAGCTGGAACAAGAATTGGAAATGTTGAAAACGGTTAAACGTAAAGAAGTTGTTGAGAGAATTAAAATCGCGCGCAGCTTCGGTGACCTTTCAGAGAACTCTGAGTACGATTCTGCAAAAGAAGAGCAAGCGTTTGTTGAAGGCCGTATTACAACTCTGGAAAATATGATCCGCAATGCAAAAATCATTGAGGAAGGCGAATTAAGTACAGATGCAGTTATCTTAGGCCGTACTGTCACTTTCGTAGAGCTTCCTAATGGTGATGAAGAATCCTACACAATCGTAGGTAGCGCTGAAGCAGACCCATTTGAAGGTAAAATCTCAAATGACTCTCCAATCGCTAAGAGCTTAATGGGTAAAAAAGTTGGAGACGAAGTTTCCGTTCAGACTCCTGGCGGTGAAATGAGCGTCCGTATCACATCTATCAAATAGGCTGTTTTTGCTAACATGAAAAAACATAACGAAAAAATAATTTTGTTCAAGCTGTTCCAATTTAACAGTTTGAAACTTCAAAACCTCGTCAAAACTTTTGACGAGGTGTTTTTTTATGCGCAGGAAAAGAATGATTGTCTGGATCAGCATATGTATTGCCGGCATTGGCCTTCTTCTGTTCAGGCTGGCGCAGTTGCAGCTTCTTGATACAGAATCATTTTCAAAGCACGAAATTAATTTGATAGAGGCAAGTGTCAAGCAAAGGTCACAGGAAATGGTTGTTGACAATGGCAGGGGAAATTTTCTTGATCGTTCAGGTAATCCCTTATCCTATGAAACGTCATCGGTCCTTGTTCTTTTCCCTTTTTTAAAAAAGATGGACTGGCAGGTAAATCAGGTTGCAAAGACCATAGGTGTATCTGAGTATGCACTTAAGAATGCGGTTGAAAAATCAAAGGAGCCATTTGCGTACGGTGATCCAGATCCTGTGATTCTCACCAAAAGCCAGATGGATGCAATTAATGAGATGAAAATCCCAGGTGTGTTTGCTGTTGAGCGTAAGTATCCATTGGATAAAATCCCTGCGGCTCAGCTACTTGGCATTATTGGTGAAAACGAGAGCCTTCTGAAATCACGATACGGGGAGAAGGACTTCCTTCCAAGAACATTGATTGGCCTCTCTGGCCTCGAAAAAAGCTTTGATGAATTTCTCGTAGCGGAAGGGAAATCGAGGCTTGTCTACCATGTGGATGGTGAAGGGGCACCGCTATTTGGCATTAATGTAAAGTATATTGAACCGGCAAATCCGTTTTATCCAATAAACGTACAGACCTCGATCGATAAGGGCCTTCAAACGATTGTCGAAGAAGCAGTAGACAACTATGGCATAAAAAAGGGCGGAGTTGTATTGCTCGATATCAAAACGAATAGCGTGCTATCGATGGTATCTAGGCCGGAAATCAATAAGAAAGCTCCATTCAGCGACAAGGGAATAGAAAATATGATGGTCAAGCAGCACATTCCAGGTTCAGTTTTTAAGACTGTTGTCGCGGCGGCAGCAATAGATTCCGGGCTTGATGATCCAAGTCGGAAGTTTGATTGCAGCAAAAAGTTAAATGGAGAGCCTGATCTGAAATACGATCATGGAATGCTTAATTTTACTGACAGTTTTGCGAGAAGCTGCAACCGTACATTTGGAGAAATCGCCAGAGAACTGCAGGAGAAAGATCCAACAATTCTTGAAAGATATGCAGAAATGCTTTCAGTTACAGGCGGTGTGGGCTGGAAAGGGGATATATTCCACCTGGAAAACTTCCAGCAGATGCAGGATGAAGAGGAAGGCAGGGTTTTTGTATCCGAGGATGCCAGAAAGGATCGTAACTTTTCAGCCTTATCCGGAATTGGCCAGCATGAGGTAAGGGTCTCTCCATTGGCCATTGCGAACATGATGGCGACCATTGCGCGCGGAGGAGAAAAGGATATGGTCAGGTCTGTGCTATCAATCCAGTACCAAAATGGTACGGAAATGACTGAGTTTCCAAAGGAAAAGCTGAAAGGAGATAGAATCTCCTCATATACAGCTATGAAGCTCCAAAAGCTTTTAAGGGAAGTAGTTGTGAATGATCATGGAACAGGCAGGTGGTTCAAGGATTTGCCATATGCAGTGGCTGGAAAATCCGGAACGGCAGAGACTGGAATCTATGATGGGGAAAAGCAGCTTCACAACAAATGGTTTGCAGGTTATTTTCCATATGATAATCCAAAGTATGCACTTGTTGCCGTTAATTTAGGGGTGCCAGAAGATGAAGGTGGAGTGAATCCGCTGTTTGCTGATATAGTAAAAGCGGTCTATGACTATAATCAGGAATGAGGTTTGATTGTCCAGTAACTAATTAGATAAGGATAAAATCCTTCAAGTTTGCGTTAAGTCATGGTAGAATGTTGACAACCTTATAAGGGAGGGAAAGACCTTGAAGAATGATTATGACAACCTAAATGAGGGGGCCCGTTCGAGAACGAGGGCAAAGCGAAGAAAAACCAACCTTATTTTAAATACCTTGATTGTTGTCGTTATTTTATTAATTGTCTTTGTTTCTGCAAACATTTTTTTCAGTAATGATGAAGGAGCAGCGGACAACAGCAATGCTACTGCAGAAAATGAAAAAGACGCTGCCTCTTCAGGCAAACAGGATAATAAGGATAACAACGGCAATGAAAATGCCGATGAAGATAATAAGGGCGAAAAGACAGAGCAGTCGGATGAAGGTTCTGCAGATGATTCAGAGTCTGCAGAACCAGAAGACAGTGAAGAACTGGGCGATCCAGTGGTGACTGAGGGCGGAAGCGATGCAAATGTAAAACAGACAATCGAGAATCCGGGCTGGCAGCCAGTGGGAACCACTCAGTCTGGCGAACATGCTCCAGTCTTTGACCAGAACTCGGTAGATTGGCAAGAAATGACATTAGCATATTCTTACGCTACTGGAATTGATAAAAACAATATGACGGTTTGGTGGAATGAAAATAATGGAGCACCAAATACAGCTGTAGGCACTGTTTCTGCAAAAGGCAGCGAACAAACCTACAGGGTAGCTATTGAGTGGGTGGAAGGCCAGGGCTGGAAGCCAGTAAAGGTTGAAGAATTGATTCAAAACGATAAGCGATAGGCTATTTAAAGGGGTCCTGAAATATGGGGCCCTTTACTTTTTTGCCTTGAAATGGACAAGTGCTGAATAGAACAGTCGTCCTTTATCATCGATGTGCATTTGGTGAGAAACATGGTGTACAGTGAGCATAATGGCTTTATTGATTTCTATTTGCTTGTTTATATTCTTTTCAAGCGTTTTTAGGTCAATTGCTTCGAAAAATTCTACCTTATCTTCAATTAAGTCAAAATGGAATTCCATAGTTAATCTCCTCATATCTATTGTTTTTTATAGGCTTCGTTAAACGTGTCTGTTGATTTCCGCTCCAGGCACTCGCTTTCCGCGGAATAATTATGAAAAAGCCCTAC
>NZ_JBALSS010000045.1:14741-17322 GCF_036967045.1 Bacillus sp. JJ1609
CTCGTCGCTTCGCTCCTGCGGGGTGTAAATGATTCCTCACGAGAATCATTTCACCTAGGTCTCACCTGGCCAGCTGAGCCCGCAGGACATTGAACAGCTTCCTCGAATCTGCCCACGCACGATGGAAATGCGAAGCATTTTCGGAGGAGTCGAGTGCCCTCCGCTCCAATCAACAGGTGCTAAAAATCACAATGACCTTTAACACAGTATTTTGATGATCTTACAAATAAAAAATAGCAAAATCTCTATAAAAATAAAACATTTTTTGATAAATTTAAATGATGGGCATATTTGCGAGGCATTGATCTAATTCTAGTACATAATACAAAACAAATGCAAAAACAGCGATTTTACATAGGAGAGATTAATATGGAAGGAACGTTATTATATAACGGAACAATCATTACTTGTAACGCGGAAAATGAAGTGATCGAATCTGGGGCAATCGGATTTGAGGACGAAAGAATTGTTTATATCGGCAAATCGCCTGAGGATTTTTCGGCATATGAAAAAACTATTGATCTTAAAGGGAGTTACGTTTTGCCTGGAATGGTGAATACTCATGGCCATTCACCGATGTCATTGCTCAGGGGATACGCAGATGATTTGCACCTGCAAACCTGGCTTGAAGAGAAAATTTGGCCGCTTGAGGCTAAATATACTCCTGAACATGCGAAATGGGGAGCGTATTTATCTATTCTTGAGATGATCCGTACTGGGACGACCACATTCGTCGATATGTATGACAATATGGACGAGGTTGCAAAAGCTGTGGAAGCTGCTGGAATCCGAGGTGTATTGTGCAGAGGAGTAATCGGTTTTGGTTCAGAGGAGATTCGCCAAAGCAAGCTAAATGAAGCTGCCCAGTTTGCAATAAACTGGAATAATGGCGCAAATGGCCGGATAACAACGATGCTGTCCCCTCATTCTCCTTACACCTGTTCGCCAGAGTATATTTCCCAGATCATCGAAAAATCGGTGGAACTGAATGTACCGCTGCATACACATATGTCTGAAACAA
This sequence comes from Bacillus sp. JJ1609, assembly GCF_036967045.1. Classification (NCBI taxonomy): domain Bacteria; kingdom Bacillati; phylum Bacillota; class Bacilli; order Caryophanales; family Bacillaceae; genus Bacillus; species Bacillus sp. JJ1609. Next base: position 15,763 of record NZ_JBALSS010000045.1, read on the forward strand.
AATTTGAGGTAGACAAGAATATTGAAGAATTTGGCGAGACGCCTGTCGCACACTTGGAAAAGCTTGGTTTCTTTGACCGACCATCGTTAGTTGCGCATGCTGTCCATGTCAATGAGGCCGACCTTGAGATTCTTGCCAGCAAGGATGTAAAAGTCTCACACAATATTATCAGTAACCTGAAGCTGGGCAGCGGAATTTCTCCTGTCAGCAAAATGATTGAAAAAGGAATCACAGTAAGCCTCGGAACCGACAGTGTCGCGTCAAATAATAATCTTGATTTATTTGAAGAATTAAAAGCGGTAGCAACTATCCATAAAGGGATAGCACAAGATGCTACTGCAGTCAGCGCTGCACAAGCACTGAGGATGGCGACAATCGATGGAGCTTCCGCTGTTTGGTTGGAGAATAAGATTGGCTCCCTTGAGATGGGAAAGGATGCGGATTTGATTGTAGTCGATTCAAATCAGAGCTTCTATTACCCACGACATAATCCTGTATCCCATCTTGTATACTCAGGGTCGGGCAGGGATGTTAGGGATGTGTATGTCAAAGGGAAGCAACTCATGGAGAATCGCCAATTCTTAACCCTTGATGAAGAAAAAATACTTTTTGAAGCAAACCGAATGTCAAAAATGCTGACAGTATAAGCTTTAAATAAATACTAGAATGAACAATTTATGTAATAAAACTTGGAGGTAAAGAGTATGAGAATCGGAATTATTGGTGCTATGGATGAAGAAATTCAGCATATCCTGGATGCTATGAGCAATTATGATGAAAAGAAAAAAGCAGGCATTACATTTTATGTTGGTACTTTTAACGGCTATGATATTGTACTATGCAAATCAGGTGTAGGGAAAGTAAATGCAAGTGTTTGTACACAGATTTTAATCGATGAATTTGCAGCCACCAATATCGTTTTCACGGGGGTCGCAGGAGCAGTGAATCCTGAGCTGAAAATTGGAGATATTGTTATTTCGACCGATTGCCTGCAGCACGATATGGATGTAACCGCATTAGGCTTCAAGCTTGGTGAAATTCCTTACACCGAGGTTTCCGTCTTCAAAGCGGATCCAAAATTAGTTGACATGGCCATTTCAGCAAGTAAAGAGATTGTACAGGATAAAAAGATTGTCAGCGGCAGGATTCTTTCTGGAGACCAATTCATCGCGGACCGGAATAAAGTCAAGTTTCTTCATGAGGAGCTTCAAGGATTTTGTACTGAAATGGAAGGTGCAGCTGTAGGACAGGTTTGCAGCATGAATGAGATTCCATTTGTCATCATCCGATCTATGTCTGATCAGGCCGATGGTTCTGCAGATGTTAACTTCCTGGAATTCACAAAACTAGCTTCAAAGAATTCCTTTGAAATCGTTAATGAAATGATTAAGAATTGGAATTTGTAAATTACTGAAGGTCAAAGTCCCTTATAGAATAAGATGCTTAGCTTGTCGACAAAGATCCAGATCAAAGATCAGTTATTGAAAACCTGTTGATTGGAGTGGAAGGCGCGCAGACTCCTGCGGGCGCAGCTGGACAGGTGAGACCCCGCAGGAGCGA
>NZ_JBALSS010000045.1:17434-17687 GCF_036967045.1 Bacillus sp. JJ1609
GGTTTGTCTACAGTCTGAGTCCCTTATAGAATAAGGGGCTTTTTTTATGCGATAACAGTCCAAAAATATTCAGGATAATCAACTTCCAAAATTTACATCATAAATAAGGGTTTAAATATGTTAAAGTAGCGTTGTGGTTAAGACAAATTATGCAGGTGATGGAAATGAACGCTAAGCAAATCTATGAAAAAATGGTTGATTATAAACAGTTCGCTACAGTCCTATTGACAGTTGGCGTGTTTTTTTATTTAGG
>NZ_JBALSS010000046.1:0-37356 GCF_036967045.1 Bacillus sp. JJ1609
TGGAACGGAAATCAACAGACCTGTTTAACTACCAACCAAAGATAAAAAAACTGTAGACAAGCTCGCTTTAATCGAGTTTGTCTACAGTCTGAAATCCCCCTGCTGTAACATGGGATTTAAACAGTTTAAAATAAAGCTTTCGCCACTTTCTTAGACATCCTTTTCATTTTCCTTCCAGACATCATATTGTTGTTGGAAGCATAATTATAGGCTGCCATACCAGCGCCAAATGCAATAACGGAGGTTAACATTTTATTCATGTGTCTCACCTCTTCAGTTTATTTTATATGCCATATTGACGTTGATCTTCATCAAATAAGTCGTCAAGGGAGCTTAATGTTCCATCTTCCTCAACTTGGTGGGTATGGATCAGGCCTTTGGATAGAGACAGTTCAATAAAGCAATTCCAGCAATAGTATTGGTTTATACCAATTTTGCCGATATCCTTGCTTTTGCAATTGGGACAACTTAACATACAGGGACACCTCATCTCGATTTGACAGTGACGATGATGGCATCCTTTCCGATTGCAGGCGGACCAATGGACTTGACCACACGCTTTCCATTCGTAATATCCGAAAAAAAGCCATCCGTTAATTCGTACCCTACAATCGTTCCCAATTCTTCCATGAAATATACGTCTTCCAAAAGCCCTAACTGTTCTCCTTCCTTAGAAAGAAGCTTTTTCCCAGCAAGGCTTTGGTGGTGTTCAAATGTATATTCAGGCTCTGTCTCCATTGGTTCCAATGCTGACTGATCGTTAATCATGACCCCATCACAGCCAAAAGAAGCAACATTGCCAACCTTGACTTGACACGTTTTCTTAATGAACGCACCCTTTTTAACAAGTAAGCCTACTACGCTTCCATTGCTCGAAATGCTCACATCACAAACTTCGCCCAGTTTTTGACCACTTGCCAATTCATACACAGGAAGGCCCTTTAATAGTGAAAATGTCCGCAAAAGTGTGTCCCGCCTTTCCGAACATTTTTAGTTTCCGCTCTCTTCCCGGAATTCATAAGGTGTAACGTTTTCCATTGAGGCTAGGCTGTGTAATCTGTTTTATATGTTTGTGCAGCAATATTCTTTTTCTGGTCTCTTTTTCATACATCTTTAAGCGATTTTAACCACCATAGAAAAACCCGCTTTAAAAAGCGGGTTCACCATATATATATCAATTCACGCTCTCCTCCATGAAATCATATGGAGTGACGTTTTCCATGCCAATCATCGGGTCTGTGGTCCGGATTAATTCTAAGTAATTGACTCCGTCCTCTTCCTTGACGTGATCAATCTTGCGCTGCTTATCAACCTTCGTTTCAACAGATGAATCATAAGATAAGGCAATGTCCTCCGCCTTTTTCCCTCCACCTATCTCAGGAAGCATTTCAACCAGCTTTTCGACTAGTGTTGTATTCCGCTCTGTATCTTCACCGCGTTCAATTCCCATTTTCAAGGCATCCTCTTCGCCTACCAGGATCAGGAATTGTTTGCTTCTCGTAATCGCAGTATAAATAAGATTCCGGCGCAGCATCCGGTAGTAGCTTTTTACGACAGGAAGAACGACAATCGGAAATTCACTTCCCTGCGATTTATGGACTGAACAGCAATATGCATGAGTAATTTGTGATAAGTCTGGCCTGTTATAGGTTACTTCAATGCCATCAAATGAGACAATTAGCTGGTCTTGTTTTTCGGTATTTTCCTTTGCATAGAAAATCGCGACTACTTCTCCCATATCGCCATTGAATACATTTGCCTCAGGCTGGTTCACAAGCTGCAAAACCTTGTCGCCAATCCGGTATTTTATATCTCCAAAAGCCAGCTCTTTCCGCATACCATCAGGATTAGGGTTGAACAACTCCTGCAAAAGCTCATTCAAGCGGTCAATTCCCGCAGGTCCTCGGTACATCGGAGCAAGGACCTGGATATTCCGCGGTGAATACCCCTTCTTTTTTGCGTTAGCAACCACCTTTTCGACAACCTGTGGAATCTGGTTCGTGGTGCATTTGATAAAAGAACGATCAGGCTTTTGTACGGATATATCAACAGGAGATTTTCCCTTTTTAATTTGGTGCGCAAGGTCGATGATGGATGATCCTTCCGCCTGACGGTAAATATCCGTCAATCGGACCGTTGGAACCCTTCCGGAATCGAGTAAATCCTTGAGCACCTGACCCGGTCCTACAGAAGGAAGCTGATCTTCATCGCCTACCACAATAACTTGAATATGGTCTGGCAATGACTTGAATAATTGATGTGCAAGCCAGATATCAACCATTGAAGTTTCATCAATAATCAGAAGCTTCCCCTCCAGAGGCTGGTCCTCGTTATGTTCAAACCCTGATGCTCCATTCCAGCGAAGCAGCCGGTGAATCGTAACAGCTGGAAGCCCAGTTGATTCGGTCATCCGCTTTGCAGCGCGGCCTGTAGGAGCGGCAAGCAGGAATGGGTAGGGTTCTTCTTTTTTATAATCCTTAGGATCCAGTGAACAGCCATGTAATTCGGCATACAACTCGACAATCCCTTTTATAACAGTGGTCTTCCCCGTTCCGGGTCCCCCTGTCAAGATCATCATCGGGGACATCAGGGCTGTCTGGATCGCTTCCTTTTGACTTGGCCCGTATTGGACGCCCAGACGTTCCTCCAGATTACCAAGGGCAAGCAGAAACTCCGATTCAGGAAACTGGTTTTCATATTCTGTCTGTTCAAGAATTCTTTTAATATTTTTAACAAGCCCTTTTTCTGAAAAATAAAGGGATGGCAAATAGATTTTTTGTTCTTCTGCCATAAGCTTGCCTTCTTCGCCAAGTTGGATTAATTCTTTGGAGATATCAGTGAATTCAATCTCAAAATTTTGATTGTCTTCTAATAGTTTTTTTACATCAACCAACAGAGACTCCGCGTCCATAAAAACATGCCCGCCTTGCATGCTCGAGCTTTCAAGAGTATACAGGCAGGCCGCCTTTATACGGTCTGGATGATTGCCGGTCAACCCAAGCTGGCTCCCTAGCTCATCCGCCCTCCCAAAGCCGATGCCTTCAATGTCCTCGACGAGTTTATATGGATTGTTCTGGATCACTTCGATTGCCTGCTCTTTATATACCTGATAGATTTTCATCGAGAGCTGCGGACCAAAGCCATATTGATTCAGTGCGACCATTACCTGTTCAAGCCCCTGATGCTCCATCAGGGTATCGTATAGGTCTTTTGCCTTTTCCGGTGCAAGCTTTGGGATCTGGTCAAGCACTGAAGGGTTCTCAACAATTCGGGTTATCGCCTTTTCCCCAAGTGTTTCCACGATTTTTTCGGCTGTCTTTTTACCGATGCCCTTAAAAAGGTCGCTCGATAAATAACTAACGATGCCCTGTTTTGATTGCGGCAAATCCTTTCGAAAATGAGTAGCCTGAAATTGTGTCCCAAATTTCGGATGCTCTTTCACTTCACCAAAAAATATGTAGGTTTCCTGCTCGTGAACACGGGGGAAATAACCGGTAATGACCGCTTCCTTATCCTCATACTGTTCATTCGTTTCCTCGACCCTGATCCTTAGTACTGTGTAAAGGTTTTGTTCGTTATGAAAAATAGTGACAAGATGCTTGCCCTTCATGAACTTTCCCTGCTCTGAAAACAAATCAAGCGAGTCTTGCTTTTCCAATGGATTTTCCCCCTTTCTGCAGATTCACGTGGATTATTGGAGATCCTGTCCCTCAATCAGCTTTTTGCCGTGACCAGCCAACAAGTGATCAGGCTGAACTTCTAAAGCGCGATTGAACATTTCCAGCGCCTTTTCGCCATCTTCCTTAAAACCATAAGCAACGCCTAGATTATAAAGTGCATCGGCATGCTGTGGGTCTAGCTGTACTGCCTTCCCCAGGCTTGTGATCGCTTCGTCAATAAAACCTTCTCGAGCGAGGCATAATCCATATTGAAAATGAGCTTCTGCGTCATCTTCAAGAAGCTCCGTGCTTCTCTGTAAATAAGCAAGAGCAATCCTGCTGTTGCCCATCTGTGCAAGGCTCATTCCAAGCATGAAATAGTTGTCCCCAGTTTCGAGACCTTTTTTCATTGCCTGCTCAAACATATTTTTGGCTTCCTCGAAATTTTGCGCATCATAATAAACGCCGCCTTTGCTGTAATAGGCCGCTGTGGCATTCTCATCAAGGTTGATTGCCTTATTGTAAAAATTCAAAGCTCTATCGGTGTCACCGACTGCAGTCAGTACATTCCCGAAATTTATGTATGCTACAGGGTCAGCTGGCTTAGCTTCAATTGCTTCCATGAAAGCCTGAGCCGCTTCCTCCCATTTGCCTTCCTTCATAAATTGAATTCCTGCCTGGTTTTTATCCATTTTTACCACTCCAATCTCCATGCAAGTATACCATAAACCTGCGCAATTTTAGTTAGACTATCATCATGCAAGAATCCCCGGCGATGCTAACCCGCCGGGGATGAATTCAAGATTATTATCCGACATAAGTCAATTTACTGCCATCTTTGAAAATCTTGTCAATCGTTCCGCCTCCGAGACATTCTTCGCCGTCATAAAATACGACTGCCTGCCCAGGAGTCACAGCCCTGATTGGTTCTTTAAAGAACACTTTTGCTGTACCATCGTCCTGAAGTTCAACAGTTACTGCATTGTCAGGCTGGCGGTACCGGAACTTGGCTGTACATTCAAAGGTCTTTTGCTTTGGCTTGTCTGAAACGAAGCTGATATTGACTGCCGTGATGCTGTCTGAATAGAGCAGCTCATTATGGAAGCCTTGCTCGACAAGCAGAACATTGCGTTCTAGATCCTTGCCAACGACAAACCAAGGTTCACCTGATCCGCCGATTCCAAGACCCTGGCGCTGGCCAATCGTGTAATACATTAGACCGTCATGCTTTCCTTTTACCTCACCGCTCATCGTTTCCATGTTCCCTGGCTGGGCTGGAAGGTAATTGCCAAGGAATTCTTTGAAATTTCTTTCGCCGATAAAGCAGATGCCTGTACTGTCTTTCTTTGTAGCAGTCGCAAGACCTGCTTCTACTGCCAATTCCCTGACCCGCTTTTTCTCCAGGTTCCCGATTGGAAAAAGAACTCTTTCCAGCTGGCTCTGGTCGAGCTGGTTCAAGAAATAAGTCTGGTCCTTATTTTCATCAAGACCGCGAAGCATCTTCCGTTCACCATCGCGGTCTTCCACACGTGCATAATGTCCAGTTGCTAGATAATCTGCACCTAGATTAAGCGCATGCTCAAGGAATGCCTTGAATTTGATTTCCTTGTTGCACATAACATCAGGATTTGGCGTCCTGCCCGCTCTATATTCATCGAGGAAATAAGTGAAAACCTTATCCCAATATTGTTTTTCAAAATTAACCGCATAATAAGGAATGCCAATTTGATTGCAGACACGGATTACATCCTCATAATCCTCTGTTGCCGTACAAACGCCATTTTCATCAGTATCATCCCAGTTTTTCATGAAAATACCAATGACGTCATATCCCTGCTCCTTTAAAAGGAGCGCAGCCACAGAGGAGTCAACACCTCCTGACATACCAACCACCACTCTTGTATCCTTCGGTGATTTTTCCATTATGCTTCCCCCCTTTTCTTCCAAAACTATTTTCCCTGACTGCTACCTATTTTTCGTTAGCCTCTGAACAATTTTAGCTGTTTCTTCTGCAGCTTTTTCAACCTGAGCTTTCGTATTATTTAAACCGAAACTGAAACGGATCGAATTGGTTAAACGGTCAGATTCCTTTCCGAACATCGCAACGAGCACATGTGATGGGTCTATCGAACCAGCCGTACATGCAGAGCCGCTTGATGCAGCTATACCAGCGAGATCAAGATTGACTAGCATCGCCTCAACGTTTGTTCCAGGAAAGCTTAAGTTTAAAATATGCGGCAGTGAATTTTCAAGTAATCCGTTCTGCTGGAAAGAGATTCCGTCCGTTTCAAGTTTTTCAATGAATACATTCCTGAACTCATTATAAGCTGTACGTTTGCTTTCAAGTTCTTTTATAGATAGCTCAACTGCCTTACGGAAGCCCGCTATCGCTGCGACGTTCTCAGTCCCTGCTCGCCGCTTCCGCTCCTGTTCACCGCCGAACAGCTGACGAGCCAGCTTAATTCCATCACGGATATATAGAAAACCCATTCCCTTTGGTCCATTGATTTTATGGGCCGAAACGGATAGGAGGTCTACCTGCAAATCATCAACCCTCAGTTTTTCAATCCCGAACGCCTGTACAGCATCTGTGTGGAAAACTGCCTGGTGTCCCGACAGCAGTTCGCCAATTTCACGAATTGGCTGGATTGCGCCAACCTCATTGTTTCCATGCATGATGGTAACGAGGATGGTGTCTTCCCTTAAAGCCTGGGCGACTGCCTGCTCCGACACTTGGCCATTCTCATCCACAGGAAGATAGGTCACCTCAAAACCACGCTTCTCCAGTTCTTCACAGCTGTGCAAAACCGCATGGTGCTCAATCTTGCTCGTAATAATATGTTTACCTTTTGTACGATTGTTTTCCGCATAACCGATAATCGCCAGGTTATCTGCTTCCGTTCCACCGCTTGTGAAAATGATGTTATTTGCTTTCGTCCCAATGCTGTTTGCAAGTACATGCCTAGTATCATCCAGGATTTTACGCGCTTCACGGCCGAAATGATGAATGCTTGATGGATTTCCAAATTCAGCTTCCATCACCTTTACCATTGCGGCTAAGACTTCAGGATGGATCGGTGTAGTTGCAGCATGATCCAAATATATTCTTTCCAAAATAATACCCTCTCTTCAGAAGATTTTCACTGTCGAATACTAAATATAAAACATATAAGCGTCCGATTCGCCAAAGTTGTCTGTATGGTTTGCCAGGTCCTCGATTGTAGTGTTATCAAGCACATCCTTAACCGCATCCCTGATCCGAGTCCATAGCTCACGCTTCGCAGGTTCCTCGTCCTCGATTCCCTCTACAATGCTAATCGGGCCTTCCAAAACACGGATAATGTCACCAGCAGAAATTTTGGAGGGCAAGTCCCCCAGGATGTACCCGCCATATGCACCGCGAATACTTTTTACTAGCCCAGCATTCCTGAGCGGAGCGACCAATTGTTCTAAATAGTGCTCTGATAAATCATTAGTATGCGCAATTGACTTTAGGGAAATAGGGCCTTCCCCATATTTCTTGGCAAGCTCAATCATAATCGTAAGTCCATACCGGCCCTTAGTAGAAATTTTCATAAAAGCACCTCTATTTCATTGTTCTGAAAGGCTATTTTTTAAACAGGTATTACAGATTATATATTTATGCCCCATGCGGCATTTATAATTAAATTTTAACAAAATCCTCAGTTAATAGGTAGGCTTTTGACATTATAGCACAAATTGCATGTACAATGCGCAAGTGTGCCGTTCGTGTTATTGTATAGATACGAATATACGTTTTATTGGAGCGATGGATATGAATCTAAAACCTCTCGCTTTCAGGATGAGACCTCGGACGATCGAAGAGGTGATTGGCCAGTCTCATCTGGTAGCTGAAGGAAAAATTATAAATAGAATGGTCAAGGCAAAGCAGTTGTCCTCAATGATTTTATACGGCCCACCCGGCATAGGGAAAACTTCGATTGCCAGCGCAATTGCCGGCAGTACGAATTTTGCGTTCAGGACACTTAATGCTGTAACGAATAATAAAAAGGATATGGAAGTCGTTGCTGCAGAGGCAAAGATGTCAGGCAAGGTCATATTGCTGCTGGATGAAGTACATCGCTTGGATAAAGCGAAACAGGACTTCCTGCTTCCGTACCTTGAAAATGGGATGATTGTTTTGATCGGGGCAACGACAAGCAACCCTTATCATGCAATCAATCCAGCAATCCGGAGTCGATGCCAGATTTTCGAGCTTAAGCCACTCGAGCCAAATGATATAAAAGAAGCTTTAAAAAGAGCGATTTCAGATGTAGAAAGAGGCCTTGGAAACTTAAATATCTCGATAACAGACGAAGCGCTTACACATTTCGCTACCGCTTCTGGCGGTGATGTGCGAAGTTCTTTGAACGCCCTTGAGCTTGCTGTACTGTCTACTGAACCGGGTGAAAACGGAGTAATCAATATAAATGAAGAAACAGCCGAAGAGTGTATGCAGAAGAAAAGCCTCGCTCATGATAAAGATGGCGACGCCCATTATGATGTGCTTTCGGGTTTCCAGAAATCGATCCGAGGCAGTGACGTTAATGCGGCTCTTCACTATCTTGGAAGATTGATTGAAGCTGGTGACCTTGTGAGCATAAACAGGCGACTTTTGGTCATTGCCTTTGAGGATATTGGACTTGCCAGCCCTCAGGCTGGACAAAGAACCCTGGCGGCAATCGAAGCTGCGGAAAGAGTAGGTTTCCCCGAGGCAAGAATCCCACTGGCAAATGCGGTGATAGAATTGTGCCTATCGCCCAAATCAAATTCTGCGATTGTTGCGATTGACTCAGCACTAGCGGACATCCGCTCCGGCATCAGCGGCGAAGTACCTGACCATTTACGAGATGCCCATTATAAGGGAGCAAAGGACCTGGGCAGAGGCGTAGACTATCTTTATCCTCACGATTATGAGGGCGGATGGGTTAAGCAGCAGTATCTGCCTGACAGAATCAAAAACAAGGTATATTACAAGCCAAAGAAGACAGGTAAATTTGAACAGGCACTGGCAATGATCTATGAAAAAATCACTGGTAAAAAATAAGCGGATTGGCTGCAGTGGCCCATCCGCTTAAAACTTTCGTCAATTATAATCTTGAACTTTTTTCGAGTTACAGAGCAATTTTTTCACACCCATGTAACTCTTATAAAACCTTAATCATTCACTCGTTTAATCTCTACATCTTTTAACATCTCTCTCACAACATGGCTAGCCATGATCAGCCCTGCTACCGAAGGTACAAAAGCATTCGAAGATGGAGGCATCTTTGCTTTCCGTATTTCCGCATTGTCGTTGCCTACCTCTTTACGTACGTCCTCTCTGATTACAATTGGGCTTTCATCAGAAAAAACCACTGGTATTCCCTTTTTGATACCTTCTTTTCTTAGGCGTGTACGAATCACCTTTGCAAGAGGGTCAGTATGGGTCTTGAAAATATCCGCAATCTTAAAACGGGTAGGATCCATCTTATTTGCAGCACCCATACTTGAAATCATTGGAATTCCGCGATTCAAACATTCCTTAATGAGGTGAATCTTATAAGAAATCGTATCTGAAGCGTCGACGACAAAATCAAGACCATAGCTGAAAAATTGTTCATACGTCTCTTCCGTGTAGAACATCTTTAAATCAATTACCTCACATTCAGGATTGATATCTTTAATCCTGTCACGCATCACTTCAACCTTTGGTTTGCCGACTGTTGAAAGCAAGGCGATAAGCTGCCTGTTTACATTGGTAATGTCTACATCGTCCTTGTCAACCAGTACCAGGCGGCCAACTCCTGATCTTGCTAGTGCTTCAGCTGCGAATGAGCCTACACCGCCGATTCCCAATACCGCCACTGTACTATTTTTCATTATATCAATGCCTTCTTTACCGATGGCTAATTCATTTCTAGAAAATTGATGAAGCATTCAAACTCACTCCAAACATGATTTAATTAATGTTAATATCTATACCCGTTTTTGAATATAACATACTCTACTTTAATTTCAAGTATTTTTATAGGAATTAGAGTATTTATGTTCTTTCTGCATGATAAAAAAATCCTATAAAAAAAACCATGCAATTCGCATGGTTTTCACTTGAGTTATGTAGGAAGAGTCCCAATCGTGCCGTCGTGTTGGTTGCCTTCGTCTTGAACCCGCTCTCAGCAGGTGGGTGCCCTGTTCCGGATTTCTGTAAGTCCTCTAGCCAGAGGCATTTACGCGGCCCGAAAACGCGGACTCCCGAAGGAAAAATGTTAGGTCAAAACTTCAGGTTATACAACGAACACATCAGGACTCTTCATCTGTTGTTAGTATAATAACACAGCCTTGAATCAAGTTCAAGGAATTGAACAATGGATATTATTGGTCTTTTTTAATATTCAATGCTAGGTGAAGATCATCCAGCTGTGCAGTGCTTACTTCACCAGGAGCATCTGTAAGAAGGTCGCTTGCACTTGCTGTTTTCGGGAACGCGATTGTATCGCGAAGGTTCGTTCTGCCTGCAAGGAGCATAACCATTCGATCAAGGCCAAGGGCAATTCCGCCATGTGGTGGAGTTCCATATTCGAATGCTTCAAGCAGGAAGCCGAACTGTTCAATAGCCTGTTCCTTGGTGAAGCCAAGTACAGAGAACATTTTTTCCTGGATGTCACGTTCAAAAATCCTTAACGAACCGCCGCCTAATTCATAGCCATTCAACACTAGGTCATATGCTTGTGCTTTTACATTAGAAGGGTCACTGTCAAGCAAAGGAAGATCCTCGCGCACCGGCATCGTGAATGGATGGTGGGCAGCGAAATAACGGTCTGCTTCCTCATCAAACTCCAATAACGGCCAGTCTGTAATCCAAAGGAAGTTAAACTTGCTTTGGTCAATAAGGTCAAGCTCTTTCCCTAGCTTTAAGCGCAATGCACCAAGTGCGTCAGCAACTACACTCTTCTTATCTGCAACGAACAGAAGAAGGTCGCCTGCCTCGACCTCAAGCTTAGCTTTAAGTGCCTCTTGGTCTTCCTCGGCAAAGAATTTAGAGATAGGACCTTTAAGACCATCCTCCTCAGCCTTAAGCCATGCAAGGCCTTTTGCTCCATAAACAGCTGCAAATTCTGTAAGTGCATCTATGTCTTTTCGAGAATAGCTGGCAGCTGCTCCTTTTACATTAATCGCCTTAACCTGGCCCCCGTTTGTTACTGCTGAAGCAAATACCTTGAATCCAGAGTCTTTTACAGTCTCAGAAAGATCGACCAGTTCCATTCCGAAGCGGGTGTCTGGCTTGTCAGAACCGAATCTGTCCATTGCTTCATCAAAGCTCATGCGCGGGAATTGTGCTGGAAGATCGATACCTTTAACATCCTTCATGACCTTCTGCATCATTTTCTCTGCCAACGCAAGGATATCCTCTTGGCTCATGAAGCTAGTTTCAATATCAATCTGAGTGAACTCAGGCTGGCGGTCAGCACGCAAATCCTCGTCACGGAAGCAGCGTGCAATCTGGTAGTACCGTTCAAACCCGCCAACCATCATGAGCTGTTTGAAAAGCTGCGGAGATTGAGGAAGTGCATAGAATTCACCAGGATGGACACGGCTTGGAACTAAATAGTCTCTTGCTCCCTCTGGAGTGCTCTTTGTTAAGATTGGCGTCTCAACATCAAGGAAACCTTCTCCATCCAGGAAATCGCGGATCGCTTTCGTTACCTGATGCCTCATTTTAAAAGTTTCGAACATCACCGGGCGACGAAGGTCCAAATAGCGGTACTTCAAACGCACATCCTCTGAAACATCCGTTTTGTCGGCAATGATAAATGGAGTTGTTTTCGCTTCGTTGATGATCGTCAGGTCTTCTGCCTGGACCTCAATTTTACCTGTTTTAAGGTTTTCATTAATCGTTCCTTCGCCGCGTGCAATGACAGTTCCTTTCACGTCGAGGACATATTCAGTACGGACTTTCTCTGCAAGGGCAAGTGCCTCAGGTGAGACATCCGGATTAAAAACGATTTGGACAATACCCGTTCTGTCACGCAGGTCAATGAAAATAAGTCCGCCCAAATCACGACGCTTTTGTACCCAACCCTTTAATGTAACTTTTTCACCAATTGCTTGTTCTGTTACTTCGCCACAAAAATATGTTCTACCAAACATTTAAACTCCCCCTCTATTTGCAAATCTCCCTGAATTTTTCGACAAAACCTTCAAGCGGCAGTTCGATTTGTTCTCCATCTGCCATGGACTTTAGGTTTATTTTATTTTCTTTTAATTCATCTTCACCCAAAACAGCTACATATTTGGCATTCAAACGATCAGCTGCCTTGAATTGCGCTTTGATTTTACGATCGAGATAGTCTCGTTCTGCTGAGAATCCAGCGGCTCTCAATTTATGGAGCAGCCCGACAGTATAATCTTTCGCCGAATCTCCAAGGGAGACAAGGTAACAATCAATCTCTTCTTTTACTGGAAGCTCCACACCTTCAGCATCCAGAGCGGCAAGTAACCTTTCAATACTTAAAGCAAATCCGATACCCGGTGTCTCTGGTCCGCCAATTTCTTCGACCAGGCCGTTATACCTTCCGCCGCCGCAAAGGGTAGTGATTGCTCCGAAACCTTCCGCATTGCTCATGATTTCGAACGCAGTGTGATTATAGTAATCCAGTCCTCGAACCAGGTTCGCGTCCACTTCGAACTCAATTCCCAAATCAGTCAAGTACTGCGTAACCTTTGAAAAATATTGTGCTGAATCATCGGTTAAATAATCAATAATGGATGGAGCTGATTTCATCAGTTCATGATCACGATCTGCTTTGCAATCCAGAATTCGCATTGGATTTTTTTCCAGGCGATTTTGGCAATCGCTGCAAAACTCCCCAATCCGGGGTTTAAAATGGTTTACAAGTGCCTCACGGTGAGCCTGTCGGCTTTCTTTGTCACCGAGGCTGTTTACGACCAATTTAAGTTTCTTCAAACCTAGCTCCTGGTAGATGGACATAGCCAGCGAAATTACTTCAGCATCAATCGCTGGATCCGCACTGCCCATGGCTTCGACGCCAAATTGGACAAATTGGCGGAAACGTCCGGCCTGTGGCCGTTCATATCTGAACATCGGTCCCATGTAATAAAGCTTTACTGGCTGATTTGCGTGTCCAAACATTTTGTTTTCCACAAATGAGCGGACAGCCGCAGCAGTTCCTTCAGGGCGGAGCGTCAGGCTCCTGTCCCCTCTGTCAGTAAATGTGTACATTTCTTTCTGGACAATATCTGTTGTATCCCCTACGCTGCGCTTGAATAATTCTGTATGTTCAAAAATCGGTGTACGGATTTCCTTGTATTGATATCTTTCGCAAAGCTCTCTTGCCTTCGCTTCGATTAGCTGCCATTTTTCAGCCTGGCCTGGCAAAATGTCCTGTGTTCCCCGTGGGATATTAATTTGATTTGCCACAGTGCATCCTCCTTCTTAATTCAATCTAGTTATGTAATATTGCAAAACTAACCTGTTTAAAGAAATACAAAAAAGCCCCCAATCCCTTGTAATAATAACAAGGGACGAGAGCTTTGATTCCCGTGGTGCCACCCTAATTGAAGGCGCCTGAACGCACTTCCTCTTTAACAGTTAACGCCTGAGTACGTCCTCTCCTACTAATGGCACGTATGCCAGGTTCAGAAAAGATCCTTCGGAGTGTTCATTCACAAAGTCATCATGCAGAAATGCTTTCAGCCTAGGCATTCCCTCTCTTACCATGTGTTTCTAAGCTACTGTGCTCCATCAACGGTATTATTTCGCTATGATATTTTATTTATATTATATTACGGAGTCCATTTTCGATTGTCAAGGACTTATCACGAACGTTCCAGCTGTTTTTTTAATTTTCTTACGTCACGGAGAGAAAGCCCGAACTCAGATGCTAATTCCACAACATGAGAGCTTTGTTCCTTCTGAATAAAATCATGAAAATCGACGCCAAATAATTGATTTTCTCCGAATGAGGCCATCCCTTTCTCACTAAATCGCATGTAATCACCTTCCATCTTTTATTCCTAACTATTCTTCCCACCCTTTTAAAAATTTTTCATGTTTTTTATATAAAGTTAATTTTTGTCCCTTAAATCCGATATAAGGAAAAAGACCTCGTGATTTTGCCGGTAAATTCCGGTAAAATATTTTTAAAGATATATAAAGGGAGGGAGAGCATTGCCCAAAAGTAAAATGGTTCCTGTCATCCTTTGCCTTATGCTCATTTTCGGGAGCCTGCCAGCATTAGAAACAGTAAAAGCGGACAATGAAAGGCTGACAATTACCGCTACAAGCTTGAATGTCAGACAAGGTCCTGGCTTAAGCTACCCGGTTGCAGGATCGGTGAAAAAGGGAGAAAAGTATTCGATCGTTAAGCAGGAAGGCGATTGGATCCAGATTAGTCTGGGCCGCAGTAAAAAGGGATGGGTTGCAGAATGGTTTACTGCAATGGAATCCAATGTGCTGCCTGCTGTTACGCAAAGCCCAACTGGCACGACTGGCAGCGTAACCGCCAACGGGCTGAGAGTCAGAAAAGGTCCTGGGACCGAATTTCAGATTATTGGGTCTTTGAATAGTGGACAAGCCGTAGAAATAATGAATTCCAACGATAAATGGACCGAAGTGCGCACCTCATCAATTCAGGGCTGGGTAGCAAAGGAATTTATCATCACTATTAAAGATAGTAAAGAAACTGGTACTCCAGCAAACAATGAAAAAGCAAAAACCAAAGGCGTAGTTACTGCGGACTCTTTGAATGTCCGTGAAAAGCCTTCGACTAATGCGAAAACAATAGGATCTTTGAAGCGAGGCGCAGAGGTTTCCATATTTTCTCAGTCGAATGGCTGGGCTGAAATTACATATTCGGAAAAAAAAGCTTGGGTAAGCGACCAATTTCTTAAGGTGAACCAAAACACATCATCCGATAAAAAGCAGCCATCTTCACCTGCAAGCCAATATTCAGGCACTGTAACAGCCTCACAATTGTACGTGCGGGACAGCAATGCTCTTGATGGTAAAGTAATTGGTACTATCACACAGGGACAAAGCTTTCAAATCATTGAGGAAGTGAATAACTGGGTAAAAATCGAATACAAGGCAGGCGAAACTGGATGGGCAGCAGGATGGTTTTTCCAGAAGACGAAGAACGGACCAGTCATTACTCCTAATCAGCCTGTAAAGAATAGCAGAGTTAATATCCTGCACGATGGCACCAACATCCGTAAAGGAGCAAGCACTGGCAGCTCGGTCATTTCCCGTGCGAACCAGGGAGATTCATTCGAAGTAATTAGCGCCAAGAATGATTGGTATGAAATTTCACTATCCAATGGGTTAACTGGCTTTGTGGCAGGCTGGATTGTTTCCATTCAGGGCAACTCAGGACAAATAGAAAAACCTGGCGCAGAGATGCATACGAAAAATAGGACAATCGTAATCGACCCTGGTCATGGAGGCAGAGATAATGGAACAACAGGTGTAAGAGGAACGCTGGAAAAATCGCTGACTTTAAAAACAGCACAGCTTGTATATGACAAGCTTAAAGCTTCAGGAACGAATGTTATCATGACCAGGAATAATGATTCCTACATATCACTCGGTTCCCGAGTCAGCACAGCACATTACCAAAATGCCGACGCGTTTATCAGCCTTCATTTTGACAGCACCAATGACCGCAGTGTAAGAGGAATGACCACCTATTACTACAATTCAATCCAAAAGCCTTTAGGTGAACAAATCCATTCATCGGTGATCAGCAAGACGATGCTTAAGGATCGCGGCACTCGCTTTGGCGACTACCATGTCATCAGAGAGAACAGACAAAAAGCTATACTTGTGGAATTAGGGTATCTGAGCAATCCAGCAGAAGAAATGCTAGTTAATACCTCACAATACCAGCAAGCAGTTGCGAATGGCATCTTTGATGGACTGGCGCGCTATTTTAAAAATAACAATTAATTGTTTTTAATTACTCAATAGATCAAAAAGAAGGGATCCCACAATGATAGCGGGATCCCTTCTCTCTTGTTCTTATTTACTGTCAATGATTAATGTTACCGGGCCATCATTGGTTAGCTGAACGTCCATCATCGCACCAAAAACACCAGTCTCAACCCTGATCCCTTTTTCTTTCAGGAATCGATTGAAGGCTTCATAAATGGAAAGTGCATGGTCCGGTTTTGCTGCATCCATGAAGTTAGGTCGACGGCCTTTACGGCAATCACCGTACAAGGTGAACTGTGAAACGGAAAGAATCTCTCCTCCTACATCAAGGAGTGAAAGATTCATTTTCCCGGCTACATCTTCAAAAACTCTCAAATTAGCAACCTTCTCTGCAAGAAATGCTGCATCTTCTTCCTTGTCTTCATGCGTCACGCCGACAAGGACAACAAACCCTTTTACAATGGAGCCAGTCACTTCATCCGTCACTGTTACCTTAGCTTCTTTGCTACGCTGTACAACTAAACGCATGTTGACTCTCCTTAACTCATCATCCTTCTGACAGCATAAACGTCAGGGATTTGTTTAATCCGGTCTACTACCTTCTGTAAATGGTTTACATTATGGATTGCGATGGACATATTAATTGTCGCCACTTTGTTCCGATCAGATTTCCCGGAAACGGCCGTAATGTTCGTCTTGGTTTCATTAACTGCCTGCAGAACTTCGTTAAGAAGTCCTCTGCGGTCATATCCGCTGATTTCGATATCAACATTGTATTCTTTCCGGTCGTTCAGGGCTGTTTCCCATTCTACTGGAATCAGTCTTGCCTGCGCATCCTCTGTATGGATATTTGTGCAATCAGAGCGGTGTACAGAAACACCTCTGCCCTTCGTGATAAATCCTACAATCTCATCCCCAGGAACAGGATTGCAGCATCGGGATAGGCGTATGAGCAAGTTATCAATGCCAGAAACTCTTACACCTGATTCCCTTTTCTTTACAGGAGAAAATGCCTTAAGTTCTGAAACAGCGTTCGCAATATCCTTTTCCTGCTCAAGATCACGCTTCTTGCGGAGCTTCTCAGTAAGCCTGTTCGCTACCTGCAATGCAGTGATTCCGTTATAGCCGATAGACGCGAACAGGTCTTCTTCGTTTGTGAAATTAAATTTCTCTGAAACCTTCTTAAGGCTGTCAGAGGTAAGGATTTCCTTGACATCGAAATCCATATTGCGAATCTCTTTTTCCAATAGCTCCCGGCCTTTTTCAACATTTTCATCCTTTTGCTGCTTCTTGAAGAATTGACGGATTTTGTTTTTTGCCTGGGATGTCTGGGCAAGCTTCAGCCAGTCCTTGCTCGGTCCATATGAATGTTTAGAAGTGAGAATTTCAATAATATCGCCAGTCTTCAGCTGGTAATCTAGCGTGACCATTTTGCCATTTACCTTTGCGCCGATTGTTTTATTCCCGATTTCCGAGTGGATCCGGTATGCAAAATCAATTGGAACCGACCCTGCAGGTAATTCAATGACATCGCCCTTAGGAGTAAAAATAAACACCATATCAGAGAATAGGTCGATTTTAAGAGATTCCATGAATTCTTCTGCATTGGCAGTGTCGTTCTGGAACTCAAGGATTTCCCTGAACCATGAAAGCTTGGTCTCAAAATTAGCGCCTTCAACTGGTTTTCCTTCTTTGTATGCCCAGTGTGCCGCCACCCCAAATTCAGCAATTCTGTGCATTTCATCTGTTCTGATCTGGACTTCAAGTGGATCTCCCTTTGGCCCGATGACAGTTGTATGCAGTGATTGATACATATTTGGTTTTGGCATAGCGATATAATCTTTAAAACGGCCAGGCATCGGCTTCCAGCAGGTGTGAATAATTCCAAGGATTGCATAGCAGTCCTTGATACTGTCAACAACAATCCTCACAGCCAATAAGTCATAAATCTCATTGAACTGCTTGTTTTGCAGTACCATTTTTCGATAGATACTATAAATATGTTTTGGCCTTCCCGAAATTTCAGCCTTAATTGAAACCTCATGAAGCCTATCTTTGACTTCTAAAATGACTTCTTCCAAATACTGTTCACGTTCCGCACGCTTCTTCTTCATCAGATTGACAATCCGATAGTACTGCTGCGGATTTAAATAGCGCAATGCAGTATCTTCAAGTTCCCATTTGATTTTTGAAATACCCAGCCTGTGTGCAAGCGGTGCGAATATTTCAAGAGTCTCATTGGAGATCCTTCGCTGCTTTTCAAGCGGCAAATGCTTTAAAGTCCTCATATTATGAAGACGGTCAGAAAGCTTAATCAGGATGACACGGATATCTTGTGCCATCGCCACGAACATCTTCCGGTGGTTTTCCGCCTGCTGTTCTTCATGCGACTTGTATTTAATTTTACCCAGCTTCGTAACACCATCAACAAGCATTGCCACTTCATCATTGAACGCGTCTCTTATATCATCAAGGGTAACCTCTGTATCTTCAACGACATCGTGAAGAAAACCAGCCGCAACCGTTGCTGGATCCATTTCCAGATCAGCTAGGATTCCCGCTACCTGGATTGGGTGGATGATATACGGTTCCCCGGATTTTCTAAATTGGTCATGATGAGCCTGTCTGGCGAACTCATATGCTTTCTTTACCAATTTAACGTGCTCATCATTCAAGTATGATTTTGTACAGTCAATGACTTGTTCTGCGGTCATTACCTGGTCATTCGCCATAGGATCACCTAATTTTTATTTCATTATATTAACCCGTATTTCTTCATACGGGATCTAGAGAAAAATCGACTAATATTTTAAAAAAACCATTAATATAAATAATGATTCTTATAAAGGATTGTTACTATTATCAAAGAAAAAATCAAAGATGTAAAGAGAAAGGAAGATATTTTACAACAGAAAATAAAAAAAATGTCGAAAGTTATTATAATTTGATGAATATCATTCATTTTTCAACAAGTGCTAAAAATCAACATTGACCTTTTAACACAGCCTTTACTTTAGTCTTGATAAAAGACCTATTTCATTCTCAACGTATTTTTGTATGTAAAAAATAAGGTAAAACCTACTTAAAAATGACAAAAGGGCACTTCGAAGTGAAGCACCCATTCTCATTAATATTGCATTAAGGTTAAAATATCATATCCATTCAATTTTTCGCGTCCATCAAGGTAAGTCAACTCAATCAAGAACGCGATTCCTGCTACGACTCCGCCAAGTTCTTCTACTAGTTTAATCGTTGCATCAATTGTTCCGCCTGTTGCAAGCAAATCATCTGTAATCAATACTCTTTGTCCTGGTTTGATTGCATCCCTGTGAATTGTCAATACATCTCTGCCGTATTCTAGGCCGTAATTAACTTTCACAGTTTCACGAGGAAGTTTGCCTTCCTTGCGCACTGGAGCGAAACCTACTCCAAGTGAGTAAGCTACCGGGCATCCAATGATAAAACCGCGAGCTTCAGGTCCTACTACAAGATCAATTTGCCTTTCACGTGCATAAGCCACGATCTGGTCGGTTGCATATCTATATGCCTCGCCATTGTCCATTAAAGTTGTAATATCTTTAAATTTAATGCCTGGCTTTGGCCAATCGGGAACGATTGTGATGAATTGTTTCAAATCCATTGAATAATTGCCTCCTCATTTTTCACCGACTCTTGAATGAATTGGTCAAACCAACCCTTCAATTGCTCGTAGGATGAATAGAGCAACTCATTTTCAAGAGTAAATGCTTGCACCTTATGCTGATATGTTTTGGATTCAGTTAAATCCCTTTTAGGGACATCTTTTTCAAGCGAAATAAACCCATTGTTTATTTTAACAAAATCTAGTTCAAAAAACACCTGTGACATGAATTCAATTGTTTCTTTTGTCCATCCGCGATGCTTTGCCAGCTCACCGCCATACCGTTTCAGGTCGAATGGGCTTTTCTTGGAAAGAAAAGCATAGAACCACTTGAAGTGCTCCCTTGTTGGCATGGTAGTGAAAAACTCACTATTTTCTTTATAAAAGTGGACATAGATTCTTCCTGGATTTTTTCCCGATAATAATTTTACCAGAAGCTCCTTAGATGGAGGAAGATCCAGCAGCACGACATAAGATAAATCGAATTCCAGCTGTTCTGCCTCTTCCCCAGAAGAAATCAACAACAGGGAATCTCCCAAAATAGCAGAAAATTTATCCTTTAATTCAGGATTAAAAAGAACCCATTTAATCTTATCACCTGAAATCATTTCAGGGAGTTTCTCAATTCTTTTAAGTCCTCTGAAATCGAATAGCTGCCACGTCTTTACTGCAACATCCCTAAGAAAAAGCTGAGGCTTTTTGATATTATTCCACTCATTGATTGACAATTCTCCGATGACCGACAATTTTGAGCTTGGTGAGATGTGGTCATGAAGGTGTCCGAAGCCAAAACCGATGCTGTCTATTGTCTTACCAGTATCCTCAAGGGAAAGCTTCAAATGTGACTGGTCCGAACCAATTCTCCTTAAGGTGGATATATTCGCCTCTTCAATGAGCACCTTCGGCTTTGGATTGCTGACGCCATATGGTGACAACAGTCCCAGCTCGTTAATCGTGGCAATATTTATCTCATTGATGCTAATTTTAGCATCAATATGGGATACAGGGATGAGGTCTTCGTCTTTTAGCTGATCCTTTGCCAGCCCATTAAGCCTATCCCTCAGTTCATCCACATTATTAAGATCCAATGTCATTCCGGCTGCCATAGGATGGCCTCCAAAATGCGGCAGGATGTCTCTGCAAGTAGATAGATTTTTAAACAGGTCAAACCCCGCTATGCTTCTAGCTGACCCTTTTGCCTGCCCTTTATCTTTGTCAAAGCTCAGGACAATCGCAGGGCGGTAATATTTTTCTACTAGCTTTGATGCCACAATACCTATAACACCCGCATTCCAGCCCTCTTTACCGATAACAAGAACAGAGTTATCCTTCACTGGGTAATAGGTTTCAACTTCATTGATGGCTTCCTGGGCGATTTCGGCGACCAAATTCTGCCGCTCTTTGTTTAAGGAATCAATCTCTTCAGCAAGCATCATAGCTTCTTCAGAATCTGATGTCATCATTAACTGTACTGCAGGATCTGCACTGCCTAACCGTCCAGCAGCATTCACCCTTGGCCCGATTAAAAAACCAATCGTTTCTTCATCTATTGCAGATTTCTCTGTTTTGGCAAGCTTTAATAAGGCATGCAAACCAGGAGTCTGGCTAGTTTTCATTTGCGCGATACCGCTTAAGGCGATGAGCCTGTTTTCACCGAGCAAAGGGACAAGATCAGCAATTGTTCCAATCGCAGCAAATTCAAGCAAATGCTCAGGCAGCCTTCCCAGCAGGGCATGGGCCACCTTTAGCGCTACCCCGACACCAGCTAAATCCTTGAACGGGTAGACACTATCCTCAAGCTTAGGGTGGATGATCGCAAAGGCATTCGGGAGAACAGGTCCTGGTTCATGGTGATCCGTTATAATTAGATCTATGCCAATGTCCTTGGCTACCTGAGCTTCATGAAGTGCAGAAATACCTGTATCGACTGTTATGATCAGTCCAATTCCTCTTTCAGCTGCTATTTTAAAGGCATTTTCGTTAGGTCCGTAGCCCTCTGTGAACCGGTTTGGTATGTAGTAATCGGCATTAGCTCCTAATTCATTCAGTGCTTTCATCATCACCGTTGTACTGCTCACACCGTCTGCATCGTAATCACCAAATACTAAAATTGGCTCCTGTATTTCTACTGCTTTGTTGATTCTGGCTACTGCCTTGTCCATATCTTTTAATAGAAACGGATCGTGGAAATTGCTTTTTTGTCCAAATAAAAAATACCGGGCATCTTCCACGGTATCAAGTCCGCGATTGACAAGCAGAGAAGCAGTCAGATGGGTAATATTGAGGTCTTTTGCGAGTGACTCTGTTTTTAACTGGTCAGATTGCTTTACAATCCACCTTGATTTTGGCTTTAACATACGTTCACCTCTCAGCTTTTTTATTATACAAAAGCCTTGTCCTTGTTTCAATGACAATGAATGCTAAGAATGGTGAACTATTTTTATTTAGGCTATGTTAACGTTGGCTGTTGATTTCCGCTTCAAGCACTCGCTTTCCGCTCCAATCAACAAGTGATAGAAATCAAAATTAACCAAATTAAAAAATGACAGCTGAAATAGCTGCCATTCCGTTTTTCACTCAATGAATATCCTCAATGCCATGCAATGGTTCTTCCTGAGTTATATAATTTTCCTTTAGCTGCTCTTCTAAGGCCTGGTTTTGCTTCTTTAACGTTTTGACCTCACGCTGAAGGACAAACATCCTGAAGAGTCCGACTGACCCGACGATGATGCCTCCCATTAGCACTGAGCCCAATATAACGAGGATCAGCGGCCATTTTGCTTCACCAAATAAATAGTTAACTGTTACTGGTTCTACATTGATGACGGCAAAAACGGCCACAATCAGTGCGAAGGCAATACCCAGCAGCAGTGTCCATTGAAATTTCATTCTCATCAACCCCTTTATTTCTATAGAATGTCAATGTTATCCTCGAAACTACCATCCTCGCTAAAAGGATTTATATGGACTAAGACATTTTGGACATTCTTGTTTTCCATAAGCTTCTTTTTCACACATTTACCTATTCTATGCCCTTGTTCAACAGAGATATGTGGATCTACGGATATTTTCAAATCGATGATCACATAATGTCCATGTTCCCTCGCATGCAACTCATCCAATTTTTTCACTTCTGGAATAGAACGAACAACTGTTTTAAATTCTTCGGTATCTTCATCGTGGAGTACATGATCAAGAGTGTTGTGAATCGATTCCTTGCCAAGTGTCCAGGCCATGCTTAAGATGAAGATTGCTACAAGCAATCCTGTTACCGGATCAGCATACTCAAGCCACCCAATCCCCAATTTGCCGCCAATGACCGCAGCGCTGATTCCAATCAAGGCAGCGATGGATGAATATACATCAGACCTGTGTTCATACGCATTTACGATTAAAGCGTCGCTGTTCAATTGTTTCCCTAGCCTGTATTTATACCTGAACATTCCCTCTTTTACGATGATTGAAACGATGACCGCTACAATAGCAATCGATTTTGGTGCTTCTATCGGCTTAAAAAAGGATTCAATTGCAGACCTGCCAATTTCCACACCTACCAGCAACAGCAGGACGGCAACAATTATAGCAGCGATCGATTCAGCCTTTCCATGTCCATATGGATGGTCCTCATCTGGCGGAGCTTTCGCTGCCTTTAACCCAATATAAACAGCAAGTGAGCCAGCAACATCCGAGGCAGAATGCACAGCATCAGCTACAAGCGCTGTACTGTTTGCGTAAATACCGATTATCCACTTTAAGACAGCTAATACAATGTTCCCAACTACACCAACCATGGCGGCGAACTCTGCTTTTTTAAATCGTACGTCTTTTTCCAATGACACATTTCCTCCCGACTCCACACTTTATATGTATACCTGTAAGAAACCGACTAAATTAGTCTTTCGGCATTCCTATTATTTTATCCTGAAAAATGGGTGTTCTAACCAAAAATATATAGCGTGGTTTGACTTGTCTTATCTCCACAAAACAAATCTGTATAAGGGGGTTCTTTAAAGAATGGCAGTGATACAAACCGAAAAAGATTTATCTTTTTCAGCCTAGGTTATTTCAATTAGGAGCGATTGGGGATTTTTGTTTTATCTAGTGACTTCTTTACTTTGGATTTCACCCTGAGATTGCACATTGCCGACCGCACAAAAAAAATACCACGGAATATTCCGTGGTTTTTAAAAAAATTCAACATGATTAAACTTGAGGTTCGTCAGAGTATTTTGGTTTTTCTTTATACGTGATAATTACACCCTTTTTCTCAAGCTCTTTATTTTTCCATTCAACCCATAGCTGAGCGGCAATAAAAATAGAAGAATAGGTACCTACGACTAGCCCAATCAGCAGCGCAATTGAGAAGCCACGGATAGACTCACTACCGAATACCAGTAGTGAAATGACCGTAAGGGTTACCATTAAGACAGTATTTACTGATCGGCCAAGTGTCTGACGAATACTAACATTTACAACATCCTCAATATCCTGTTTTGTTTTCAGTTTTCTTCTCTTTTGCATGTTCTCTCGCATACGGTCAAATGTAACGATCGTATCATTAATGGCATAACCCACTATTGTAAGCAGCGCCGCAATGAATGTAATATCGACTTCCCACCTTATTATACTGAATACCGGAATTATAAAGAATGTAGCATATAATAGCGCGATAATCGCAGTAACTGCCATAGGAAGCTCAAAGCGGAAAGTAACAAATACGATCAACCCTAATGTGGTAATCAATAGAGAAATGAGAGCATTTTTTGCAAGTTCCTGTCCGACTGTAGGTGAAACGCTATTAACGTTAGTATCTGCCCCTAGCTCTTTCTCAAAGTGCGATTTCACTTTTGAAATGTCGGCTTTAGAAAGTTCTCCTTTGAATCTTGCAACACCTATATTCTCTTTATCCCCTGAAATCACGATATCATTGGTTTCCATTCCAAGTTTATTGAACTCTTTGGACACCATATCGCTGGTCACCGGTTCTTTTGAAAGTATTTCTACGCGGGTACCACTAGTAAAATCAATTCCAAGGTTCAATCTAAACACAAGTAAAATAATGACACCTATAGCCAGCAAAGTGCCTGAAGCAATGAAAAATTTCTTTCTGCTTCTTACAAAATCAAATCTGTCAAATTTAGTTGGCAAGTCGAGTGTATCAAAGTTCTCTGAAAGACTCTTGATATCCTGTTTTTTTACACCGAACCATCCTGGTTTACTATCAAGGAAACCGCTGTTAACCCATAGTCCAAGCAGCCATCTTGAAAGATAGACGTTTGTAAAGAAGCTTCCTAAAATACCAATGATCAAACTAGTTGCGAACCCTTTTACAGAGCTTGTCCCATAAATGAACAATACCACTCCTGCTAGAAGGGTTGTCAGGTTAGCATCAGTGACAGTAGACAAAGAATTGTCATTTCCCGCTTTAAAAGCAGATTTTATCGATTTACCAACCTTAATTTCTTCCTTAATTCGTTCGTACGTAATAATATTTGCATCAACTGCCATACCAACACCTAGGATAAGTGCAGCAATACCTGGCAGGGTCAAAACAACGTTCATCAAATCAAAAATCAGGACTGTTAAATAGATATAAACAGTCAGAGTAATTGTGGCAATGAATCCTGGAAAACGATAATACGCCATCATGAAGACAAAAATGGCCAAAATCCCAATAATTCCGGCAAGCACAGTTTTATCCATTGCATGCTCACCAAATTTTGCGCCTACAGAAGTTGAATATATTTCGTCCAAATTAACTGGGAGTGAACCAGCGTTCAATAATGAAGCTAGCTGTTGTGCTTCTTCAATAGTAAAGTTGCCGGTGATCTCTACGTTTTTATTGTTTAAAACCTGGCTTACATTAGGATTTGAAAGAAACTTCGGATTTTCTTTCAATCTTTCTTCTTTGTAAGAGTCTTTTCCCTCTTCAAAATCAAGCCAAATAACAAGCTGGTTGTCTGGAGCCATCCCAAGGATTTCTTGAGTTATTTTACCAAACTCATCTCCATCTTTCAGTGTGATGGATACACTTGGCTTGTTATTCTGGTCGAAGCTTTGCTTAGCCCCGTTTTCAGCAAGGTCTCCTCCGTCCATCATCACTCGGTCATTTACATCACGGAAAGAAAGGTTTGCTTCAGTAGACAGCATTTCCCTTGCCTTATTTTGATCTTTAACACCTGCCAGCTGGACGCGAATCCTGTCTTCGCCTTCGATTTGAATGTTCGGTTCGCTGACACCCAGGGCGTTAACCCTTCTGTCTAATGCTTCTGCTGTACTCTTTAGCGTTTCTCGGTTAATTTTCTGGTCTTTATCCAGTGGGCTCACTTCATAAAGAACTTCAAACCCACCCTGAAGGTCGAGTCCTAGCTTTATATTGTTCAAGATATTCTGGGTCGTTGCACCCATGGCACTTCCAATTAGCAAAACTAACAAAAAGAAGACCACGATGCGGCTGCGTTTTACCATTATGTAGAAATCCTCCTTATTTTGCGCACAAAAAATCATGCTGCCAGACAGTTAAAAACATTAAGACTACAGGAAACATATGAAGGCAACCAATTTATAGCATTTTAATTATGTATCAGATTAAAAAAACTGTCAATTAAGCTTTTTGGGATAATGAATAACTTTTATCCCTTAAAACAAAATGACTTGATTTATTAATAATTCATTTTGTCTATATATAAAAAAATCTGCTCCAGGAATTCTAAGTACTAAATTCGGGAACTGGTCTTGATGTTAAGGAAACAGAGTGAAATTTTGATATCCAAAATCAGACTAATTATTGGGAATATTAATAAGAACTGATTCTTATTTAAGCAGCTGCTTTCGCTCCTCCTCATTATCCAAAGAAAAATCCCCCATTTTAAAGGCTTCTACGGTAGTGAAGTTCATCAAATCTCCAATCTTGACTGATAGTATATCAGCTACAATTTCATACAGATGAATATCTTCCTTCAATTTTTTCCATTTTTTTTTCGTTAGATAATCCCATAAATCTTTTTCGCTGACTTTTTCATAACCGAAAAGCTTGAATTCTTCCACCTTGCTTTTCAAAGCTGGCTTAATTTCTTTGTAAAAACGCCCATACTGATGGCTTCGATCCATTCCCTTGCCTCCCTGTCCCAAATTCTAGTCTTTTAAATCCTCTAACCTGTCATGCTTTGTCCACTTTCCTGCATATAGTTAATTGTATATGAAATAAGCATTTTTGAGAAGGCAGGGAGCGGAATGTCGAAGTTTTTAAAAGGAACATTTATTTTACTGATAGCCGGGCTCGTTACAAGAGTGCTTGGTTTTATAAACAGGATTGTCATCGCCCGTTTTATTGGTGAAGAGGGTGTCGGCTTATATATGATGGCCTTCCCGACATTGATCCTTGTCGTGACTATTACACAGCTGGGACTCCCTGTGGCCATTTCCAAAAATATAGCTGAAGCTGAAGCAAGAGGAGATTATGCTAAAATCAAGAAAATTTTAGTCGTCTCTCTTGCTACGACAATTTCTTTATCTATAATCTTTACGCCAGCCTTATTATTCCTTGCTCCCTACCTTTCAAATACTTTATTTACAGACCCGCGGACTCATTTGCCGCTCATGGCAATCGCCCCTATTGTACCAATAGTGGCTATATCCTCTGTCCTTCGCGGATATTTCCAGGGAAGGCAGAATATGAGGCCATCTGCCATCTCTCAAGTGATTGAACAGCTCATCCGCATCACTCTAATAGCTGTATTGACGAGAACATTTATGCCTTATGGAATTGAATATGCTGCAGCAGCAGCTATGGTGGCGTCAGTGCTTGGAGAACTTGCTTCACTGCTGTATTTAATGACGACCTTCAAACTGAGAAAGAAATTCCGACTGAGGAAAAATTTCTTTCAATATGTCCATTCAGGTAAATCGACCTTCAACGAATTGATGAGTATTGCATTGCCGACAACTGGATCAAGGATGATAGGGTCAGTTTCCTGGTTCTTTGAACCAATAGTAGTCGCCCATAGCCTTGCAATTGCTGGAGTGACTGCCGTTGCAGCAACTAAACAATACGGTGCCCTTACAGGATTCGCGATGCCATTGCTTTTGCTGCCATCATTTATTACCTATTCCCTTTCAACTTCTCTTGTTCCCGCTATAAGCGAGGCGAATTCGAAGAAAAATGGAAAAGTCATTGAACATCTTCTACAGCAATCGTTACGGTTTTCACTGCTGACTGGCGGACTGTCAGTGGTTGTGCTGTACGTTTTGGCTGAGCCTTTAATGACCCTGATGTATGGTACATCAAATGGCTCCCAATTCATAAAGCTGATGGCTCCTTTTTTTCTGTTTTATTATTTTCAGGGACCATTACAAGCGGCCCTTCAGGCATTAGACTTAGCACGGGCTGCCATGATTAACAGTTTAATCGGGAATGTAGCAAAGACGGCTGTCATTTTCTTGCTAGCAAGCCAGCCTGCATTCGGGATTAACGGAGCAGCTCTAGGAATGGTAATGGGCATTGTATTGATTACCCTGCTTCATTTCGCCACGATGCTGAAGGCTGTTTCCTTTACCTTTTATGTAATGGATTATGTAAAAACATTTGCTGTTATAGCGCTATCAGGTTTGGCAGGTTTCCTGCTTTGGAATGTTTATGAGGTAGGTACTTCCCTCGCCTTGAGAATTATTATTACGGCGGGGGCCATTTCACTAATCTATATTTCACTGGCAATGGCGTTAGGACTAATTAAAAGGCATGAGGTTCGCAGAGTTCTCGCCGTATTCACTTCTTTCTTTAAAAAACCTTTATTTAAATAAGTGTGATCCGCATGATTGTTCTTTAGACTTCATGATTTTTAAAGGAGTACATGATCAATAACACTTTCTAGAATAGCCAAATTCAAAAAACGTGGTTTCTGCTCCACGTTTTTTAAATGGCAGTTATCTCAGAGATTATTGTTTTCAGTTTTTGGAAGCGATTATTAGATGGATTATTTATCAATTAAATCAAAATAAAACTTTCCATTTTGAAAGCTGCAGAAAGATATTTCCCCCG
Source organism: Bacillus sp. JJ1609 (assembly GCF_036967045.1). Taxonomy (NCBI): domain Bacteria; kingdom Bacillati; phylum Bacillota; class Bacilli; order Caryophanales; family Bacillaceae; genus Bacillus; species Bacillus sp. JJ1609. The sequence goes on from NZ_JBALSS010000046.1 coordinate 28,290, forward strand.
GATCATAATGTCCTTTTTTCTTCAGCTGTTCCAAGAGCCATTCCTTTTTCTTGTCGATTAATTTAAGATTATCTTCCTGAATCTCACCGTCAATAATTAGCGGCAGCGCAAGACTACCATTTTCCTGCTGGCCTCCAGATTGACTTCCCTGGTTTTTTTGAAAAATGGACAGCTTCCCTGATGGCTCCAAAATAGCAAATTCAACGTCGGCAATATTTCCAACGTCCTTTTCTCTTAATTGAAGCAGTAAATCATCAAAGTTATACCTCTGGGCTTTCATTTCCTGTTCATCAATTTTTCCGTTATTGATAATGACCGTCGGCTTACCGTCCACTATATCCCTGAACTTTTTGCTTTTAAGAGAAATAAGTGCCAAAGTAATCTGAATAATTACCAAAATAATGATTGGTAGCAAGGTATTGATTAAGGGATCTTCTGTGTTTTCGATCGAGAGTGAAGCCATTTCAGCAATCATGATATACACTACAAAATCCAAAATGCTCAATTCGCCGATTTCCCTCTTGCCCATCAATCGGAATATCACGAGGATCAGCAAGTAAAGGAGCAAGGTCCTAAAAAGTATGATCATATATTCTTCCACTTTTCTCCCACCCTTCACAACACATTCCTCTATAGTCTTTTACCTGGAACATAAAAAATATTATTATTGTCTTAATTTTTTGTGGTAGAAATTATTTTTTTTATTCTCTTTACCTCTCCGCGTCTCAAGCGCCAAGGAAGCTCCCGGGCCGCCCGCGGAAGCGAGTGCCTGGACAGGAAATAACCATCCAATGTTAACAGAGCAAAATAAAAAACTGATTCTATTTGTTCATTTCCTTGAATATGCTTGTACTAGGCAATTCCCTGTTTGGGGGAATCAGATTAGAGAGGAGAGGGGTTAATGGAATCCAGGAGTTTAGGAAAGGCCGTCCTATACGGTGTGATTGCAATATTCTTATTGGCAGTCGTAAGTAGTTTTATTTTTTCTCTTCTTTTAAAATTCACTTCAGTCCAAGAATCTTCGCTTCAATATGTAATGACATCCATCTCTTTCTTATCCATTTTTATCGGCGGTTTTATTACTGGGGGGAATGGCAAGCAAAAGGGGTGGCTGATTGGAGGAGGAACAGGTCTCGTTTATTCCCTTATCATCTTTTTATTTCAATTTTTGGGATATGACAGCTTATTCTCCTTTGAGCAGCTCATCTATCATACGTGCTATATATTAACTGCGATGATGGGTGGAATTTTAGGAGTCAACATTGCAGGCGGAAAAAGCGCATAAAAAAGAAGCGGATTCAAAATCCGCTTCTTTTTTCATTACTTCGCAAGCATGTCGCCCGAAGATGCTGTTACATCACGGATTGCAGCGCGATCATATGTAAGACGGCTTCCGTCTCCACACTTAATGACAACAGTGCCTTCATCAAGTGCGTCGACAAATCCATGTAAACCGCCGATGGTGACAACCTTGTCACCTTTTTTTAGGTCACCTTGCATTTGCTGAACCGCTTTTTGCCTCTTCTGTTGAGGACGGATCAGTAAAAAGTAGAACAATGCAAACATCAGCAGCAGTGGGAATACTGTACCTACTAAACCTTCCATTCATTTCCCCTCCTTTCACTAGTACAAGCCAGGTTATTAGAAATTTTTAGCATTCGGCTTATTAAATCCATATTGCTCAAAGAACTCTTCTCTAAAGTCGCCGAGACGGTCTTCGCGGATCGCCTGTCTGACCTGCTCCATTAAGTTTATCAGAAAATAGAGATTATGGTAAGAAGTTAATCGAATTCCAAAGGTTTCATCTGTTTTAATTAAATGGCGAATGTATGCCCTGCTGTAATTTCGGCAAGTATAGCAATCACAATTAGGATCCAACGGTCCAAAATCACGTGCAAACTTGGCGTTCTTCACAACCAATCGTCCCTCGCTCGTCATCAATGTACCATTTCGGGCAATCCTTGTCGGCAGAACACAGTCAAACATATCGATGCCGCGAATCGCGCCATCAATCAATGAGTCAGGTGAACCTACCCCCATCAAATAACGAGGCTTATCTGTTGGAAGCCATGGTGTAGTAAAGTCAAGCACCCTGTTCATGACATCCTTTGGTTCTCCAACCGACAATCCGCCAACTGCATAGCCAGGGAAGTCCATCGACACAAGATCCTTGGCGCTCTGTTTCCTTAATTCCTCATATTCTCCACCCTGGACAATCCCGAACAGACCCTGGTCCTGCGGGCGCTTATGAGCTGTAAGGCAGCGCTCTGCCCAGCGAGATGTTCTTTCAACTGACTTTTTCATATACTCATATTCAGCTGGGTAAGGAGGGCACTCATCGAAAGCCATCATAATATCTGAGCCTAAAGCATTTTGGATTTCCATTGCTTTCTCAGGTGAAAGGAAAAGCTTGTCTCCGTTAAGATGGTTGCGGAAATGGACACCTTCCTCTTCAATTTTCCTGAATTCACTTAAAGAAAATACCTGGAAACCGCCAGAATCTGTAAGGATCGCACGGTCCCAGTTCATGAACTTGTGCAGTCCGCCAGCCTCTTGTACTATTTCATGGCCAGGTCTCAGCCAGAGGTGATAGGTATTGCTGAGGATGATACCAGCTCCCATTTCGACTAATTCCTCAGGTGCCATGGTCTTTACGGTTGCTAGTGTGCCCACAGGCATGAACACAGGGGTTTCAAATGAGCCGTGTGGTGTATGCACGCGTCCAAGCCTTGCTCCCGTTTGCTTACATGTTTTAATTAATTCATATCGGATTGCTGACAATTGATATAAGCTCCTTCCATTGGCTAAACCAAAGCTGTTAAAATTTCTATCTTATCTTCGTTGAAATCAAATATTAGGGTGCACATTAGGACTTTTTAAAAACTCAAGAAACAAGATTACAAAATCAGCATCGCATCGCCAAAGCTAAAGAAACGATACCTTTCTTCTACTGCCATATTATACGCATTGAGGACATGGTCCCGTCCAGCCAAAGCACTGACTAGCATAATTAGTGTTGATTTAGGCAGATGGAAATTTGTAATCATCCCATCGATTGCCTTAAATTCATATCCTGGATATATAAATATATTCGTCCAGCCACTTTCTGATACAAACTTACCGTCATTTGCTTTGGCAATCGTTTCGAGTGTTCTGGTAGACGTTGTCCCAACTGTGATGATCCTGCCTCCGTTTTCTCGGACTGTATTCAATAGCAATGCTGTTCCTTCAGTCACCTGATAGAACTCAGAATGCATATCATGCTCTTCAATAGAATCAACACTTACAGGCCTAAATGTGCCAAGGCCTACATGCAGAGTGATAAAAGCAATATGGACTCCCATTTCCTTAAGCTCTTCCAGCAGTTCCTCTGTAAAATGCAAGCCCGCGGTCGGAGCTGCTGCAGAACCTCGTTCTCTTGCATAAACAGTTTGGTAACGATCCTTATCTTCCAGCTGCTCCTTGATATAAGGCGGGAGCGGCATTTCACCGAGCTGCTCGAGAACCTCATAGAAAATTCCTTCATAAGAGAACTTCATTGTCCTTCCGCCATGGTCTGCCTCACCTGTGCAAACAGCTGTTAAAATCCCATCGCCAAAAACAACTTTTGTTCCTTCCTTTACACGCTTCGCTGGCTTAATAAGCGTTTCCCACTCATCACCTTCAACCTGTTTTAAAAGAAGGACTTCAATTTTCGCACCTGTATCTTCCTTTAATCCGAACAGCCTTGCAGGAAGTACTTTTGTATCATTCAAAACAAGACAATCTCCAGGCTGGAGATATCCTTTTATATTTTTGAATTTATCGTGTTCAATTTTGCCGGATTCTTTATCCAGAACCATTAGCCTGCTTTCTGTACGCTGTTCCAGTGGTGTCTGTGCAATCAGTTCTTCCGGCAGATGAAAATCAAACAAATCTACTTTCATGATGTCACCCTTACTATTTTTTCTTGTGGCTGTGTTTAACGTGCCTGTTGGTTTCCGCTCCAGGCGCTCGCTTTCCGCGGGCGGGCGATGACTGTTAAAGCTGCCTAACTTATAGATGTTTCAGCGAAATCTGCCAATTAAGTAAAAAATCGCAGATAATACAACGCTCAATACGATGGACGTAACAATTGGGAAATAAAATGTTGCATTGCCCTTTTTAATCATTACATCACCTGGCAGTCTGCCAAGGTTAATGAATTGCATGATAAATCCGATTACAAAGATCACTGCTCCCGCAATCATCACGAACTTTGCTGCACCTGTCAACGCTCAGGCACCTCCATTTGAAAATGTCGGTAAACAGTCTCCGTTACAATTCTTCCCCTTGGAGTCCGCTGTAGAAATCCAATCTGCAGAAGATATGGTTCATACACATCTTCTATGGTCTGCGACTCTTCTCCGATGGTGGCGGCGATGGTCTCTAACCCTACTGGGCCGCCGCGGTATTTTTCAATTATCCCTATTAGTAATTTATGGTCAATATGGTCGAGGCCTAAACGGTCTACCTGCATGAGCTCCAATGCCTCTTTAGCAAGAGATTCCTCTACCGCACCATTGCCGCGGACCTGGGCAAAGTCTCGGACGCGCTTTAACAGGCGGTTCGCAATCCTCGGTGTTCCTCTCGATCTTCTAGCGAGTTCTTGTGCCGCAAGCCAATCAATTTCGGTTTCAAGCAGTTCCGCTGTCCTGACAACAATATCAGTAAGCTGGCTTTCATTATAGTATTCCAATCGGCTTAATACTCCAAACCTGTCTCTTAAAGGAGCAGATAATGAACCAGCACGGGTAGTCGCCCCAACAAGTGTAAATGGCGGCAGGTCCAATCTAACAGAACGCGCACTCGGCCCCTTTCCAATGACAATGTCCAGACAAAAATCCTCCATTGCTGGATACAGCACTTCCTCAATTGTTCGAGGCAGCCGGTGGATTTCGTCTATAAATAATACATCACCAGGCTCAAGCGCAGTCAAAATTGCCGCTAGATCCCCAGGCCTTTCAATTGCAGGGCCGGAAGTTGTCCTAAGGTTGACTCCCATCTCATTTGCGATGATGGCTGCAAGTGTAGTTTTCCCCAATCCAGGAGGACCATAAAGTAAAACATGATCCAGCGTTTCGCGCCTCATTCTCGCAGCCTCGATAAATACTTCGAGATTGGCCTTCACCTTATCCTGTCCGATGTACTGCCTTAGTGTCTGAGGCCGCAGGCTCTGCTCAAATGAAAGATCCTGATCGCCGGCTTCACTGGAGATAATTCGTTCTTCCATCTGTTTATCACCCTTTTATCAATCTTGATTTTATCTCAAAAGCTTCTGCAGCGCCTTCTTAATATATTGATCTGTCGATAGCTTTTCTTTTCTCAAATCAGGTGCGACCTTACGAATTTCCTTCTCGGAATAGCCCAGAGCCTTGAGAGCAAGGACTGCCTCATCAAACTCAGTCGACAGACTTTCAGCCGCTGCAACTTCATCAGCATTAAATAAGTTCGGGAAAAAGTCCGGAACCAAGTCATGCAGTTTTCCTTTTAAATCCAAGATCATCTGACGCGCTGTTTTCTTTCCGACTCCTGGGAATTTGACGAGGAAAGCTTCATCTTCGTTTTCGATTGCCTGTACAACTTGTTCAGGCTCTCCTGAAGCAAGTATAGCGAGTGCCCCTTTCGGACCAATTCCTGACACATTCAAAAGTCGTGTGAAGAGGGCTTTTTCCTCCCTGGTCTTAAAACCATATAGAGCAATAAGATCTTCCCTGACATAATGATATGTATAAATACGAATCTCTTTTCCGGTTTCTTTTGCAAATACAAACGGGTTAGGTGTCATAATTTGATACCCAATCCCATTATTTTCAACTACTATATATTCAGGCCCGACAAAGTCGACGCTGCCTTTTATAAATTCGAACAATACTCTCGCCCCTCTGCTTTGCTGTAACTCATTTTAACATACAATTTTTAATGAGATGTACAAAAATATGCTAAAAGGCGAACGTATGATTTATTTTTGTATTTTGGCTGTGTTAACCATGACTGTTGTTTTCTGCTACAGTGTTGTCAAAATAAACAAGTTTCTAAAACACAGCCTTTATTTTAATACTTGCACCTAGCAACAGGGAACAACACAAATAAAGAGCCGGTCATACCGGCCCTTTATTGCTTTTCCAGCAAAGTATATGGTTTAAATGTCTCGAGGACTTCTTCGAAGCATTGTTTATTCTTGATTGGAATTCCTTTCTTCAATTGATCCCTCTTAAAGCTTTCAAGCCTCCCAAGATCAATTTGAAAGAATGATTGGATAATATTTGATCCATCGGGCCTGCCATTAAAAATAGTAAGGACCCCCTCATCAGACAAGCCAAAATAACCATTCGCCTTTAAAAGTGGTGAGATGTCATCAATGTCCTGTCTGAAAACAGCTTTGTTTTGTTCCATATCGATAAGCTGCCAATCATCATATTTTGCCCAAAAATCTTCCATGGACCAAATTGTTTCCAGGACTCTTTCCTCACTCATTTCTCCATCTAAATAAGCTCTTTGCAAAATGATCTTGACCTTAAGAGGTTCATTGATTACATGGACCTTGGCTTCAGGCTTCTCAGCAAAAGCAGGTTCTGTGTGGAGCGCCAAACCATAGCTAGATAGACTGATTAGCAGCAGTGCAGAGATGCTGAATGCATTGAACTTATACCTTGAACCCATTGCTGTCCACCTCACTTTAATTGTTAATGGTTTCTGAATAAGAAAAATCAAAGAATGAAGACTTGTTCACTACTAGTTTAGCCAAAATATGTTTGTTTATCCTTTTAAGAATTATGTCTTTTCTATGGTTGTTTTTTCACAAAAGAGAAGAAGGCAAAGCATAAGCTTTGCCTTCAAAATTTTATCTCTGATTCAGGTTGATGCTTTCCCGCGGATTGCCGTTCTTTCTTTCATAGTCAATGTTTCTTGTCCTGCTGAATGTTCCTTCATCCGTGATGATTCTTAGTTCTCTGCCTTCGATATAAGGCTTAACAGCTTTTCTGATTTCCTTTTTCGTCTGCTTTTCCTTAGACTTGTCTTTATAATCGACGGCAATTTCTACATCCTTGCCAAACATTACAGACCTTACTTTATCAACATTGTCTACAGCAGCTGCTGCTTCGCCAACCTTACGGGCCATTTTGTTATCTTGTTTGCTATTTCTGTAAACCTTCGCTTTGCCGCTTCCTCTTTTATCATCCAAATGACCGTGGTAATTCGTATCACCGCGGCTAAAACGGTTATCCTTTTGAAAAAAGTTATGATCATGGTCTGATACCGGAACAGTCGGGTTAGGCGGGTTGCCATTTTCATCCCTTGACTGGATTCTCATTCGCTTTTGTTCTTGAGCGACACGGCCTTCTTTGCCAAAGTTGTGGTCAAAGATTTCAGTCACAGGACCTTCCCGATCATCCATTACATCGACTTCATTTCCTTTTCCATTTGAATAATAGCCTATTGGCTGAGCTGGATTGGCATTTCGGTCCTGGGCAGCATTTTCATCATTGCCATTACAGGCACTCATGCCAAACACCATCAGGGAAGCTAAAGGAAGCATTAGTATCCTCTTATCCAAACGAATAACCCCCATTCTGGCTAATCTGAGCATTTAAAATGCTCAATATTAGAGTGTGGATAGGTTATGTGTTTCATTCTGTCAGATAAGACCAATAGGATAACCAGAAACAATCGTCTATTTCAGTAACGATTTTACATCCTCTTGAAATTGCCGCCTTTGCTGAAATTGACTTATTGTCATATCAACAATCGGTGCAGTTCTGTATGGGTTTGAATCCTCATCATCTCTAATTAGCCTATTCCATTCTCTTAATAAATCGGCTGGATACAAAAGTCCAAATAAAAATGCCTCGTTATTTAACCAATTGTTCAGATGATTTAAATCTGCTAGCGCTGAAAGCTTCCAATCCAAAAAAGGCAAGATTCGATTTGCGTACTGAAGCATATCACATGCAGTCGACCCAATACTGATTAAATCATAGTCAATTAAGTACAATTTCCCTTCCCTCGACCTCAAGAAGTTGTGATGGGCCACATCTCCATGAAGGATGGCAGGTTGATTTTCATCCAGGTTGTTTTTTAACTTGATAAACCCATGCAATGAAAAATCCGCCCATCTTAAAAACTCATTTGTCATTTCTTTGTTTACATGATAATTAATCTGCGGTAAATTCTTCCTAAAATCCATCTTCCGCTGATGCCATTTTCTCGCCAGATCCGTTTTAGGAAGCAAGGTGGTATAAGAGGAGGCAAGATTTCGGGTTTGATCATGGAACTTTTTTAAAAGATCGATGCCTTCCTGCCTTTCTTTATCATGTCCATAGTGAAAGGGTATTTCATTGGGCTGAATATATTCCATGCAACCATAATATTCGTTCTGGAAGTAAAGCGGCTGATTGCTGTTCGTATAAAAACAATATGAATTGCCGAAACCCGATTTCCTTAAAGATGAAGTAAATGCCTCTTGAACCTTTAACTTTCTTAATTCTTTATAGCCTTTCAGGATAAATTGATAATTCTCCGTACGGACAAAATATACATTTCCCCTTAATTTCTTTAATTCATGGATATTCACGGCAAGTTCTCTTGTTAAATAGGAGAAGAGACGATTTTTGAACAAATCGTCTCCCCCTCTCTTGATGTTAATATTCATCGCTCTCATCATCAAAACGAGGCATTCCAAAGCCAGGACCCATCGGACCCGCTCCATAAGGATTCATAAAGCCCTGTGGTCCCATCCCCATTTGATAACCATGCTGCGGCTGTAAATGGTGCATGCCAGGTCCTGCCGGATATCCTTGTTGTGCATGAGGAGGATAACCAGCTCCCATTAAACCATAAGGAGTGCCCATGGAACCTCCGCAGCCACAGTCATTTCCCATCCCCTTGACGCCTTGTTTAGGCAACATTGGCGGTTGCTGCATTCCACCTACCTGCGGCATTTGTGGTGGCATTTGATGTGGCATTTGACCTTGCATCATTCCTCCTACCTGTGGCATCATCGGCATCTGGCCTTGCATCATTCCTCCTACCTGCGGCATCATTGGCA
>NZ_JBALSS010000047.1:0-1533 GCF_036967045.1 Bacillus sp. JJ1609
TAAAGTTAAAACGTTGGCTAGTGATCATCTATATAATAGAAGTCACTATAAAATATTGTTTGTTGACGCTTGTTTGTTTAGTTTTCAAAGAGCAATTTTATTATTCTGCCGCCCAGAAGCGACTTTCATAATATATCATGTGTTCAACTTAATGTCAATCACATTTTTTATTAATTTAACCGCTGTTCAATCGATTTTTTGATTAGCTCAGCAGCGACGTTTATTAATATATCAGGATAACTCATTTGCGTCAACCATATTTCTAAAAAAAATATAAAGAAGCTATTGAGGATATGTAATTAGCCTTTATACATGCTTTTCTTCGCTGGCATATATTTAAGACATTCCTTGGGAGAAGCTATTCTTTTAAAGAGTGAAAACAGGATTTGATACCTTTCTTTCATCGATCTCTTCACTACATGGTCAATCCGATCATCCTTTAAGTCGAAAAGGATTTCGTCCATTTCTCTTTTGATTAAGTATTCAAGTTCTTTTAGTTCTTTTTCATTGATCAGAACACCAAGCATACATACACTCCTGTTCATTTTCTCATAGTGATTGTAGTGTTATCTTTTTTGGGGATTTTTATAATCTTATTTTTTATTATCATATCTTTTGAAAATAAGAATAAAAATTAGACAAGGAGTGCATTGGACGAGGTGGTGAGAAAAATGAATTTCTTTTTTGTATTAAATGCAAAATCGATTAAACAGATTTTAGTCATCATGATTGCTGCTTTTTTCACAGCATGGTTCTTTTACATGGAAAATATGATCCAAATACCCGCATTCTCAGCGAAAGATGAACCGAAAGCTATTTATAAAGGCGAAAAGGATTTAGCCTTGACCTTTAACATTGGCTGGGGGGACGAAAAGGCTGAACCTATTCTGGACATCTTAAAGAAAGAAAAGGCAACAGCTGTAACTTTCTTTTTATCTGGGTCCTGGGCTGAAAGGCACCCTGACCTGGTTAGCAGAATGGTAAAAGAGGGCTATGAAATTGGGATGCTTGGTTATGACTACAAGGATTATACCGAGCTGGAGGATGATAAAATCCGCCGCGACATTATGAAAGCACAGGAAGCATTCAAGAAACTCAATGTTAAAAACATTGAATTACTGAGAGCTCCGACAGGACATTTCGACCAGCGCACTTTAAAAATTGCAGAACGTCTTGGCTACACAGTTGTCCATTGGAGCCTTGATACGAAGGACTGGACCAATCCGGGCACTGCCGTTATTGCTGAAAATGCTGCTAAGGCAAAAAAAGGTGACATTCTTTTAATGCACGCATCCGATTCAGCCAAACAAACAGCAGATGCACTTCCGCTTGTGTTAAAGGACATTCGGGGGAAAAATTTAAAAATGGTCACTGTTTCTGAAATGATTGCGAACGGAGACTCTAAATCAGCTGAAATAAAATAACCGTCCAATTAAGCATGGGACGGTCACTTTGTCGACAAAGGTATAGTTCACCGATCAGTTATAGAAACCCTGTTGATTGGAGTGGAAGGTGCGCAGACTCCTGCGGGCT
>NZ_JBALSS010000047.1:1579-64558 GCF_036967045.1 Bacillus sp. JJ1609
AACGGAAATCAACAGACCCCTTTTACATTCCAACCAAAATAAAAAACTGTAGACAAGATCGATATCATCGAATTTGGCTACAGTCTGAACCGTCCAATTAAGCATTGGACGGTTTTTTTTGTGCTTTTTTATTCGCTTTTATGTTCCTATCAAGGGCTTTGCGCTCCTCAATCGATTTTTGATTTAACTTGTGAAGAACCAGCAGCTGATATGCGTTACAAATTAACAACGGGAAAAGCATAAGGTATAGCCAGCTATGTTCGTTAACCCGCAAAACCGGAACCCACTCTATCACTGTTACAACCACCATGAAAAATAATGCTGGGATAAATGCATCTTTGTTCGTTTGTTTTGCTTTTAGAAAAGCTGTAACAAGGCCTGCAATCAAAACAATCCCTGCAAGTCCCAAGTATGGCAGGATGCTTTCCCCTTTTTCTGCAAATGAATTAAAACGAAAATATACAAGATCAAATAATACAAAGGCAATCAAAATAAACTGCACCGCATTCCAAAGAGATCTAAAAATGCCAAGTCCAAAGCGGTGAACCGTCAAGTAAGCAAAGAACCCCATTTGGCTAAGTATGCTAAATATAAGTCCTACACCCATAAGCCATAATAAGATTGAAAGGAACTCCATAATGCTAAAATCATTTAATAACTGCTGGAACTCACTCCAGCGGACAATAAAACCAACCACGCCCGTTGTCACAGCTCCTATAACAAGGGTGGTAAGAAATAAGTTAACCCAATTACGGCTTGTCAAAATTTTTTCCCCCATAAAAAAAATAAACTGCACTACTTAATTGTACCAATGCATGTATGAAAAATCTAGGTGCCCGCTTGGTGTATAACATTTTGCCTTATAACTCATTCTAAGATTAGGGCTGTCTATGTGAAAGGGGAATGAATATGAAGAAGATGATGAAAATTGTACTCCCCGCTACCTTTTTACTTTTAGCTGCCGGCTGTGCTCCAACAGAGTCAGGCGGGGGACAAGTTGATTACGAAGAAACAAAGAAGATGGTAGTCGACATCCTTAAAACTGATGATGGCAAAAAAGCTATCCAGGAAGTGATGGGCGACGATGGCATGAAACAAAAATTAATAATGGACCAGCCGGTCGTAACCGATACAATCGAAAAGACATTAACATCTGAAAAAGGAATGGATTTTTGGAAGAAGTCCTTTGAGGATCCGAAATTCGCCGAAAGTGTCGCAAAAAGCATGAAGAAAGAAAATGAAAAACTGTTGAAAGACCTGATGAAGGATCCTGAATATAAAGGCATGATGATTGAGGTTATGAAGGATCCGGAACTGGAAAAAGAATTGACTACTCTTCTAAAGAGCAAAGAGTATCGTGAACACTTACAAAAAGTCATGTCTGAAACCTTTGAGAGCCCGCTTTTCAAGGCAAAACTGCAGGCCCTGATTGTAAAAGCAGCTGAGGAACTCCCAACTCAGAAACCTGAAGGCGGCGGAGATGGTGGCGGTAATAGCGGTGGCGGCGGAGGATCCAGCGATTCTGGCGGTGGATCTTCTGGAGGACAGTAATTCTCAGTGAATTTCACTAAAGCAGCAAAATTTAAAAAGCCTCTCCCTAATTGAACGGGAGAGGCTTCTTTTTGCGAAAGAAAACAGACTACTTGTCGAGCATATGGATGATTTCTTGGGCGATGTTCGTATAAATTGCGCCAATTTGATCATCCTCCTGGTAGATTGAAGGAGCAAAATCCTCTTCGTTCCAGGTTGGCTGGCCTAAAGGCAGCCTTCCTAAAAGCTTAGTATTTAGCTCATCAGCTAGTTTATCCCCGCCGCCTTGGCCAAAGACATACTCTTTTTCCTCAGTCAGCTTGCTTTCAAAGTAAGACATATTTTCAATAACGCCAAGGATTTCATGTTCAGTTCTTAATGCCATAGCACCTGCTCGGGCAGCAACGAATGCTGCTGTCGGATGCGGTGTTGTAACAATAATTTCTTTGCAAGTTGGCAGCATAGTATGTACATCTAATGCTACATCCCCCGTACCTGGTGGCAAATCAAGCAGCAGGTAATCAAGCTCTCCCCATTCAACCTCATTGAAGAAGCTGTTCAGCATTTTTCCGAGCATTGGCCCACGCCAGATAATCGGTGCATTGTCTTCAACAAAGAATCCCATAGAGATTACTTTTACTCCATGTCTTTCTACTGGGATAATCCTTTCTCCTCTAACAACCGGACGCTTCGTGATGCCCATCATGTCCGGAACACTGAATCCGTAAATATCAGCGTCAACTAGTCCAACTTTTTTGCCAAGACGTGCAAGTGAAACGGCAAGGTTTACAGATACAGTCGACTTACCTACTCCACCTTTACCACTTGCGATGGCAATGAACGTCGTTTTGCTATTTGGTGAAAGCAAGCCTTCCTCCTCAGGTGACGCTGTCTGGAATTTCGAAAGAACCTCCGCAGGAAGTTCAGTGAATCTTAATCCAACTGTTTCTGCCCCTGCTTCTTTTAAAAGGTTAACGATTTGCGTCTGGAGTTGCAGCTGTTCCGCTGTACCCGTTTTAGCAATCCCAATTTTAACGCTTACATGATTCTTCTCTTCTTTGATCTTAATTTCTTCGATCGCATTTATTTCTCCGAGTGTTTTATGTAAAAATGGTTCCTTAAGGTCTTTTAAAAGTTCACGTACCTTAGCTTCAGATAACATAATGACACCCTCCTCTATAAATTTTAATTCACTCACAGTATAACACATTAGAATAATTACTAAGTGTTAAACCTATCACACATTTCTGAAATATTGTTACCTGATTTTTTCAGGATAAAACCTTCCCACATAAAAAAGAAGGATCACTGACCCTTCTTTAGTTGTTCCAGAATTTTTGTTCATCGGTAAAATAGCGAAGCATTCCCTCATAGATCGAGGCTGCGACCTTTTCCTGGTAAGCCTCTTGTCTGAGGTTCGCTTCTTCCTCAGGATTGGACAGGAACCCAATCTCTAGTAACACCCCAGGTTTATTTGTATGTTTTAACAAATAGATATCATTTGCTGGCTTCGCTTTACGGTCTGTATTTTCCAGATTCCGGCGCAATTCATCCTGAATCAATTTTGCCGCCCTTTTGTTTTCTTTAAAATGGGTAGAGTAAAACGTTTGGGCCCCCTTCCATCTCGGAGAAGGGATCGCATTCAAGTGGATGGTCGCAAAAAAGTCTGCCTCTGATTCATTAATCAAATCAAGCCGCCTTTTTAAATCCTGGACCTTTCTCTTGCTATATCCCTTTAGGCCTGTATCGGCAAGGTCAACATCAGTTTCCCTTGTCATGATGACGAGCGCTCCCTGCTGTTGAAGGTAATCCCGCAATTTGAGAGCCACATTTAATGCGATATCTTTTTCAAAGGCTTCCTCTTCTCCCGCTCCAGGGTCAACGCCGCCATGGCCAGGATCAAGGTATATGATTTTTCCGGATAAAGGAAGATTCCATGATTCCCATGAATCGTTTTCAGCAAAATCATACTGCAATATAAGGAACAACACGGCCAGGCCGGCTGCAAATAAGATCATTTTAAATTTTTTCAGCATTTCTAAACCATCCTTCCCAGCTAGTCCCTGTTAATACACTATATGGGACAGGTCAATAGTTTAGAACTTATGTCATATTCTCTAATGCAGCCTTAGCTTATATTTCTTTTCACCTTTCATAAAACCCTCTCGCCACCAGCCGTCGACATACTGCTCGCATAAATAATAAAGCTCCTCCGATCCCGTACCTTCCTCACCCTTCCCCCAGAAAAGGAAAAAGTTATACAGGGTATCAATGAGGTGGCGCTCCTCTTTATCACAGCGGTACTTAACTGATTCGATCGATTCGCCAAAATAACCAAACCGGCTGAATTTCGCACCAAGCAGATACGCTTCAATCGCAACATCATAGCACGCTTCTTCTATTCCTGAATTCATCACAAGATTGGAAGTCAGCCTTGATGAACCAAAATATTGTTTCACCCTGTTCGACAGGATGTTTATTGATAATTCACGAAGCATTGATCGTTCATATTTAATTTGTTTTTCTCTTCGTTTATCTACAAAAGTCGTTACGACGTTCAAAGTATTCTCACCCCTTAGGAAATAGTGTTCAACCTTCCCGCAGGTGTAATGCAATAATAATTGACGTTTCCTTTTCCAGTTTTCTCAGCCGTTTACTGAAAAAATAATGTCTAAAAATAATCTTTTAACAATTAGGAGAAAAAGCCCAGAAACGACTCTATTTGTAAAATAAATTCTATCAAATAACACTACTATAGTTACTGTCAAATAAAATTCAGAATTGTTAGTATATTAATTACAACCAGAACTCGCTTCAATTTTATCTCTAAGGAGGGAAAGAAATGGAGCAATATGTTCGCGTTATTCCATACAAAGTGATTGAAGAGAATGAAGAAATCAATGAAGTTCCAAAGGGTGTCGAGTTAATTCAGGCACCGCAGATTTGGAATGAGACAAAAGGAAAAGGCATTACGGTTGCTATTCTGGATACTGGCTGTGAGATTTCCCATCCTGATTTGAAGGACCGCATTATCGGCGGGAGGAATTTTACCGATGATGACCGCAGCAATCCTGATCTGTATTCAGATTATAATGGTCATGGCACTCATGTTGCAGGTACGATAGCCGCGTCAGAAAATTTAGCTGGCGTCATTGGTGCTGCCCCTGAAGCAAGCTTGTTAATTGTTAAAGTACTCAACAAGGCTGGTTCAGGTAAATATGAATGGATCATTAAAGGCATCCATCATGCGATTGAGCAAAAGGCAGATATCATTTCCATGTCACTCGGCGGACCGAGCGATGTACCTGAGCTGCATGCTGCAATTCAAGCTGCCGTAGAAAATAACATCCTTGTCGTCTGCGCCGCGGGAAATGAAGGCGATGGTGATGACTCCACTAATGAATTTGCCTATCCCGGCTGCTATAACGAGGTCATTTCTGTTGGTGCGATCAACCTTGAGAGAGGTTCATCTGATTTTACAAACTCAAATAATGAAATTGATTTAGTTGCCCCAGGAGAAGGCATCCTCTCCACGTATCTTAATGGAAAGTATGCTACATTAAGCGGAACTTCCATGGCCGCTCCCCATGTTTCAGGCGCTCTTGCCTTGATAAAAACTTATGCCAACAAACATTTCGATCGTCCGCTTACTGAACCGGAGCTGTATGCGCAATTAATCAGGCGCACTGTTCCACTCGGAAATTCCCCAAAGCTTGAAGGAAATGGACTCGTTTATCTGACCGTCCCAGAGCATTTGGCCACCATCTTCGATCAAAACTTCAAAACAATGGTTTTAAATGAATTATGATCAGCATTCAAGAGGAGTGGGTCTTATCAAAGGAGGACCACCTTGATAGCATAAAAAATAAACCCTACTATGACTGTTTCCTTGATACTAGCAGAAGTAAGGAGTATTACAGCCTTATCGATTTTGAAGCAATTCATTTAGAAGAGATGCTCCATATGCATTTAGCTGCGACGCACACTGTTCTTTTGAAATACTCCCCTCACCAATACGTATATCCGTGGGTGGATCTGCAGGAAGATGGCCAGCTGAAAAGCTTATACTCCGGGCAGCAGCTGGATCCGCTGAAAATGATTGAAGACGATTTAAGACAATACAAGCTGCTTCAGGAAGGCAGATTTTCCGGTACCGAGGGGTTGATTTATAATTGTGAGCACGTTGTACCCCAGTCATGGTTTGATGGGGACGAGCCTATGAGAGGAGACCTGCACCACCTCTTCGCATGCGAACCATCGTGCAACAGGATGAGAAGCAATTTTCCATTTTATGATTTTGAGTCATACGCTCCTGAATTTACAGCCAATGTGATCCGAACAGGCTGCGGAATGGCTGAGAACCAGAAATTTGAGCCGGAATACGGGAAAGGAGTCGTAGCAAGAGCTGTGTTTTACTTTTCATTAAGGTATAAAGGAGTGATTTCACTTAAGGACCGAATGGATTCAAGACTATTGCTAAAATGGCACGAAGCTCAGCCTGTCACACGATATGAAAAGCACAGGAACGCTGCCATTCAAGAGCTGCAAGGAAACCGGAACCCCTTCATTGATTTTCCGGAAGAAGCAGAAAAGATGCTTGGGATGTAAGAGATTAGACCGCCTGTGAAAGGCGGTTTTTTTATTACCTTAAACAAAGAAGTAATGCATTGAGCTATATTGAGACTCTTTTCTCTGTCTTCCAATATTTAAAACTCGATGAAAGTGTTCAACTAGAAATACACATTCAAATCCTGCAATTACCTTACACTGTCACAAAAGAAATTCTAATGTATTGGGTAAACTAATCCAGATTACCGATGAAAGGACGGATTGCTATGTCAATGGAATGGTTTGACCGTGTAGTTGGAGAATTGCAGGACCATCTTGAATCCATATGCGAAAAATACGATCAGGAAGGCCAAATGACTGTGGAGAGAGGCTCTAAGCATCCACGTATAGAATTTTTTGTCGACTACGAAGACGGTGAAAGAGACTATTTCTACACCCTATTTTATGACCCGCACAATGAAGAATTTTATATTGAAAAGATTGATGATGAACTGGAACATCCGGCCAGAGTCATTCTTTCGGATATAGACGATATAGTGGATTCAGTTCACAAAGGTTTCCACGACTACATAAACGACGACGAAAATGGGGTTGATCTCGTTTATGCAGCAGATGATGATGACACGTTATATGTGGATACCTATGCAGATGACGAGATCGCTGACCTGGATGACGAAGAAGAAATGTACATGGCAGAATTAATAGATGAGGACGATATTCTCGAAGAAATAGATGTAGAGTGGGAAACTCCAGAGGTTACAGCGTTCCATAAAGAAGATGAGGTCGAAGTGACATACCAGTTTGGAGTAGTCCAGGAAACAGGAGATGGAGTCCTTCGTCGCATAAACCGCTTATGGACAGAAGATGACGAATTGATTAAAGATGAAACAAACTTTATCTTCACAAAGGAAGAAGCTCCTACAATCATAGCGATGATTGCAAGCCATATGGAATCATTGCAGGGATATGAAGACTGAATAAAAAAGACGGAGGCAACCATTTTTCAGCGGTTGCCTCCGTCTGATATTTTTTAACTGATATTTTTTAATCGAATACGACCAAAGAAATTCGTGCATTAAGGTTTGTATCACAACCGATCGCGCCCCGTACAATTACAATCCCGCTGTCATGCGGAACGACGTTATGAATCTCCATACTAGCTGCTCCCTGGAACGGCTTCATTTTCCCCTGAATCATTCCTATTTCTGATATCGAGGCAAACACCTTACTTTCCGAATTTACTATTCCTCCCAAGTTCAATTTCTTTTCGAAACCTTGATGGTCAACAATGTCAAAAGAGAATGACTCACCTATCCGAGAGTGACCTGCTTCACGAGGCTCATAAGTTAGCTCGTCTTTTTTATACGTCAGTTTTCTGCTGTTTTGAGAATACGGATTATAATAAGCCATTTGGACACGTTCCCCCTTCTATATTTTCCGTATAGAAGTATTCTCTGAGTCCCTGCAATATGCATTCCCTATCTAAAAAAAGTTCATAAGTCCCTTTTTTATAATGGTCAATCAGAATGTGGTCAAACTGTTTTTTAAAACATAGCTCTGTTAACCTTAACTTTTGATTTCCACTCCAATCAACATACTAAAAACACCATTTACCTTTAACAGAGCCTAAAAACATAAAAAAGACCCCCAACCGAAATGGTTGAGAGTCTTTGAAGCGCCAAAAATTAACGCTTTGAGAACTGAGGTGCACGACGAGCGCCTTTAAGACCGTATTTCTTACGTTCTTTCATACGAGCGTCACGAGTTAATAGTCCTGCACGCTTAAGTGTTGGACGGAATTCTGGGTCAGCTTGAAGTAACGCACGA
This sequence comes from Bacillus sp. JJ1609, assembly GCF_036967045.1. NCBI lineage: Bacteria > Bacillati > Bacillota > Bacilli > Caryophanales > Bacillaceae > Bacillus > Bacillus sp. JJ1609. Next base: position 9,506 of record NZ_JBALSS010000047.1, read on the forward strand.
GCGATACCGTGGCGGATTGCGCCAGCTTGACCAGTGTATCCACCGCCATTTACGTTTACAAGGATATCGTAGCTTCCTACAGTTTCAGTAGCAACAAGTGGCTGCTTAACTACTTCACGTAATGCTGCGAATGGGATATAGTCTTCGATTTCACGATCGTTGATTGTAATTTTTCCAGTGCCTGGTACTAAACGAACTCGTGCAACGGAGCTCTTACGACGACCGGTACCGATATATTGAACCTGTGCCAAGTTAATTACCTCCTTAATAATTATCCGCGAAGTTCGTAAACTTCAGGTTGTTGTGCTTGATGTGGATGCTCGTTACCAGCATATACATGAAGCTTTCTAAACATTTGGCGTCCAAGAGAATTCTTTGGAAGCATACCTTTGATTGCTAGCTCAAGCATTTTTTCAGCGTAGTTAGTACGCATTTCAAGAGCCGTTCTTTGCTTCAAACCACCTGGGTGCATCGTGTGGCGGTAGTAGATTTTGTCAGTAAGTTTCTTACCTGTAAGTTCAATCTTAGAAGCATTGATAATGATGACATTGTCACCAGTGTCAACATGTGGTGTGAAAGTTGGTTTATGTTTACCACGTAGAATAGCTGCAACTTCAGTTGAAAGGCGACCAAGAGTCTTGCCTTCAGCGTCAACTACGTACCATTTACGCTCGATATTGTTGGCATTTGCCATAAACGTTGTACGCATGAGTTTCCCTCCTAAATAGTCAAAAAAAAATCAAGTTTAAATTTGTTGAATATATTTTCAAACACGAAAGCTCTTCCGGGGCTGATCGTGGGTTTAAAATACATACACATGATATATTAACCTGTGGTAGAGAGATTGTCAACACCAGGATTAGTTGTCATAATGATTTTTTCAAATTTATTTCCTATTTTCTAATGAATCTTCTTCATAGAAAACCTTCCATAGATACAGTCCGTGACCAGGTGCTGTCTTGCCCGCCAGTGTGCGGTCTTTTTTTTCGAGAAGCTCTGGTATCGAATCTGCAGGTCTCCTGCCTGTGCCGATCTCCAGAAGCGTACCTACGAGAATCCTTACCATGTTGTAAAGAAAGCCATCCCCGACAAACCTGAAGATAAACTGGCCGTTCTCTTCGGAAAAATCGATTTCCTTCAATGTCCGGACCCTGTCCTCAACTTCTGTTTTAGCAGAGCAAAAACTAGTAAAATCATGAGTCCCGAGCAAATGTTTGCTAGCTGCCCTCATCACCTCAAAATCAAGGCTAAAAGGAAACTGGTACGCAAAGTTCCTTTGGAACGGATCTCGATGTTTTGATAGCAGCATAAAGTATCGATATTCTTTGCTGACAGCGTTAAAGCGCGCATGGAAATCAGGCGCCGCCAATTCAACAGTATGAATGGCAATATCAGAAGGCAGCAAGGAATTAAGCGCAATCTGCCACCTGGCAGGCTCAATTTCGAGCATGGTATCAAAATGGACAACCTGCCCCCGCGCATGCACTCCCGCGTCTGTACGGCCCGATGCGCTTATTCTGATGCCTTTACCCTTATTAAGCTTCTCAAGAGCCTTTTCAATTTCTCCCTGGACCGTCCTTTTGCCAGGCTGGACCTGGTAGCCGGAAAACATCGTGCCATCGTATGAAACTGTACATTTTAATCGCGGCATTTTAATACCCTACCCTCTTAATACAATCAATAGAATCGTGACGAGCGCCAGAAATAGAATCATGCTCGTATCAGCAGTTCCCCACTTAAGCTGGCGATACTTTGTCCGGCCTTCCCCGCCTTTATAGCCTCTTGCCTCCATAGCGACAGCAAGCTCCTCAGCCCGTTTGAATGAGCTGATGAATAGCGGGATCAATAACGGTACGATTGCTTTGATTCTCTCTTTGACCGGGCCGCTGTTATACTCAACGCCCCTTGCCGTCTGGGCCTTCATGATTTTATCTGTTTCCTGCATGAGCGTAGGAATGAATCGCAATGAAATGGACATCATCAAAGCCAGCTCATGAACAGGGAATTTCATCTTTTTCAAAGGATTAAGCAAAGTTTCCAAGCCATCTGTTATTTCGATCGGTGTCGTTGTCAGTGTTAAAAGTGAGGTGATAAGAATCAGCAGGAAAAAGCGCAAAGAAATAAAAATCCCTTGTTTGATTCCTTCTTCATAGATTTTCAGCCAGCCTATATCTAAAACGAGCTCTCCACCCTTTGTCATGAAAACATGCAGCAGGAATGTGAAGACTACTAGCAGTAAAATGGGTTTTAACCCACCGTAAAGGAATCGCACTGGTATTTTTGACATACCTACCATCAAAAGCGTATAAATTGCTAAAACGCCATATGTCCATGCGTTATTTGCAATGAAAACAACACAGACAAAAAGAAATACAATGATCAGCTTCGAACGGGGATCCATCCGATGTAAAATTGACTCTCCTGGCACATATCGGCCAAAGATCATGTTCTCCATCATTTCTGGCTGCCCCCTTCCAAAAAGCCCGCTACCATCTCGGCTAGCTCATCCTCAGAAAGGCTAATCCGGCTGAACTTAGTCTGAAAGGCTTTTTCAATCCTTAACTGCAGGCCGACTACCTCAGGAACATCCAAACCTAAATCAATCAGTGCCTGCGGATTTGAGAAAATCTCTTCAGGTGTCCCTTTTGTAAACACCTTCCCTTGATGCATGACAACAATTTTATCGGCATAACGAGCAGCGTCTTCCATGCTGTGTGTTACCAGGATCGTAGATAGGTTTTTCTTTTTATGAAGTGTATAAAATAAGTCCATAATTTCTTTTCTGCCCCTAGGATCAAGTCCTGCGGTCGGCTCGTCCAATACGATAACCTCTGGTTCCATCGCCAATACCCCAGCAATCGCAACGCGGCGCATTTGGCCGCCAGAGAGGTCGAACGGGGATTTTTCAAGAATGTCTTCAGACAGACCGACCAGCTGAATGGCTGCCCTCGCACGTTCTTTGGCTTCGTTCTCTGAAACACCAAAGTTCATCGGTCCAAAGCAAATATCCTTTTCCACTGTTTCTTCAAATAACTGGTGTTCGGGAAACTGAAAGACAATTCCAACCTTTTCACGAACACCCTTTAAATTCTTTTCTTTACGGTTCGCCTTGATCTCCCTGCTGCCAATCACAACAGAACCTTTTGTCGGCTTAAGGAGAGCGTTCAGATGCTGCAGTACCGTTGACTTCCCTGACCCAGTATGCCCGATGATCGCCAAATACGTTCCTGAAGGAATGTCGATGGATACGTCAGAAACGGCAAGACGTTCGAAAGGAGAATTAGCCTGGTAACGATATTCTACATTTTTGAGTGAGATGTCCATAATTCCGTCACCAGCTCTTCTTCAGTTAAATATGATTTTGATAGCCCAATTCCTTTTTCCCGCATTAATTTGCTCATTTTAACGGGGAACGGAATATCCAGGCCAAGTTTGATTAATTCTTCATCCATCTGAAAAATTTCTTCGGGTGTTCCTTCACGATACAGCTTCCCTTTATTCATGACGAGGATTCTGTCAGCCTTGGCTGCTTCCTCAAGATCATGTGTAATCGAAATGACCGTAATATTTTCCCGGCTTTTTAATTCACGTACTGTTTCAATGACCTCTGCACGGCCTCGAGGATCCAGCATCGAGGTAGCCTCATCAAGGATGATGATTGAAGGCTGCAGGGCAAGTACACCTGCAATTGCTACACGCTGTTTTTGGCCGCCGGACAGATGGTGCGGCTCTTGATTTAGAAAGGTTCCCATTTTGACTTTTTCAAGTGAATTTTGAACGCGCTCTACCATTAATTCTCTTGGCACGCCGTGATTTTCCAGACCAAAAGCCACATCATCCTGAACAGTTGTTCCAACGAACTGGTTATCAGGATTTTGAAAAACCATTCCGACATTTTTCCGTATATCCCAGACAGTGTCCTCCGAAAGGGTAATCCCGCATACGGATATTGAACCTTCCTGTGGAAATTGCAGCCCATTTAACAATTTGGCAAGGGTCGACTTACCCGAACCATTATGTCCTACGATGGCCAGCCATTCCCCTTCAAAAATATCAAAACTGACATTATTTAAGGCGGGCGCATTTTGTCCATCATAGCTAAAAGATACATCTTGGATGCTAACAAGGAGCTTTTTCATCTCCGTCCTCCTCTCAACTCTTCTTAACTAGCTCTTCTCTAATTTATTGCGTTCTTTATGATATAAAAAGTTTTAGAATATAAAAAAAGCCTGCACCTCTTCCCGGGCGGAAACGTTCCGCGAATTGCTGGGTCCTTAAAGGACTGGGAAGAAGTGCATGAGCTAGACGAGACAGGCAGGAAAAGCTCCGCGAGTGAATCTGGCATCAGATCCTCGCAGCAGGACGTCAATTGCATCCTGGCGTTCCTGGCCTAATGGACAGTGAGCAATCCCTCTTTTAAAGCCTGCTCATCATAACGCTCGTTTTGGCTTGTGCTGCTTTTTTCAGTTTTCGAAGTGTAAGAAAAAAAGGGGATGAAACAAGTTTGTATAAACTGTCCATCGCCCTTGCCCGAGTGTTTAAAGATATTAAACTAACTCGATAATTACCATTGGCGCACCGTCACCGCGGCGAGGTCCAAGTTTCATAATACGAGTGTATCCACCTTGGCGCTCAGCATAGCGTGGAGCGATGTCAGCGAATAATTTTTGAACTGCATCTTGGTTTGTTTCAGCGTTTGCAACTTCCTTGCGAACCCAAGCAGATGCTTGACGGCGAGCATGAAGGTCTCCGCGCTTTCCAAGAGTAATCATTTTTTCAACAACTGAACGAAGTTCTTTTGCACGTGTTTCAGTCGTTTCAATACGCTCATTGATAATCAAATCTGTTGTTAAGTCACGTAGCATTGCTTTACGCTGGGCACTTGTGCGTCCTAACTTTCTGTATCCCATGAGTGTTTCCCTCCTTTGTTGAAGTCATAAGCTGGCATTTTCAGTCTGACAGCAAAATGCCTAGTTAATCTGCAATTAACTAGTCATCTTTACGTAAGCCTAAGCCTAGCTCTTCTAGTTTTGCTTTTACTTCTTCTAGTGATTTTCTGCCTAGGTTACGAACCTTCATCATATCTTCTTCTGTCTTGTGAGCAAGCTCTTGGACAGTGTTGATTCCAGCGCGCTTCAGGCAGTTATATGAACGAACAGAAAGGTCTAGTTCTTCAATAGTCATTTCAAGAACTTTTTCTTTTTGATCTTCTTCTTTTTCAACCATGATTTCAGCATTTTGAGCTTCATCAGTCAAACCGACAAAAATATTCAAATGCTCAGTCAGGATCTTAGCACCGAGTGCAATAGCTTCCTTAGGACCTGTGCTGCCATCTGTCCATACGTCAAATACCAGCTTGTCATAATTCGTCATTTGCCCAACGCGAGTGTTTTCTACTTGATAAGATACACGTGAAACCGGTGTGTAGATTGAGTCGATTGGAATAACACCGATCGGCTGATCTTCCCGCTTGTTTGAAACAGCAGGTGTATAACCGCGTCCTCTTCTTGCAGTCAAACGCATACGCAATGAACCTTTGCTAGAAAGAGTCGCAATGTGAAGATCCGGATTAAGGATTTCAACATCACTGTCATGCGTGATACTTCCTGCAGTAATTGGACCTTCGCCCTGTAAATCGATTTCGAGTGTCTTCTCTTCATCAGAGTAGATTTTCAATGCTAATTTCTTAACATTTAAAATGATTGATGTAACATCTTCTACGACGCCTTCAATTGTTGAGAACTCATGAAGTACTCCATCGATTTGAATCGATGTAACAGCTGCACCTGGGAGTGAGGATAATAGGATACGACGTAAGGAGTTACCCAAAGTTGTACCATATCCACGCTCAAGCGGTTCTACGACAAACTTGCCGTACTTGGCATCATCGCTGATCTCAACCGTTTCGATTTTTGGTTTTTCTATTTCGATCATCAAATATACCCTCCTTCAAAACGTCGAAACCCCGGCTGGTTATTCACCACACCGAAAGTCCCCCATGTATACGTTCCCGTCTGTGCACAACAACTGGATTAATGATTTCTGTATACTAGAAAATATTTGTATCATATCCCATTATAGACAGGACTACAAATTCTATACAGAAAAATTAAACACGGCGACGTTTTGGCGGGCGGCAGCCGTTATGTGGAACTGGAGTTACATCTTTGATCGCTGTAACTTCAAGACCTGCTGCTTGTAAAGCACGGATAGCTGCTTCACGGCCAGCACCTGGTCCTTTAACAGTTACCTCTAAAGTTTTCAAACCATGTTCCATAGAAGTTTTAGCTGCAGTTTCTGCTGCCATTTGTGCTGCGAATGGAGTGGATTTACGTGAACCCTTGAAACCAAGCGAACCAGCACTAGACCATGATAATGCATTACCATGTACGTCTGTAATTGTTACGATAGTATTGTTAAAAGTTGAACGAATATGCGCAACTCCACTTTCGATATTCTTTTTGACGCGGCGTTTGCGTGTATTAGTTTTACGAGCCATTTAAATGTTACCCTCCTTTACGGATTATTTTTTCTTGTTAGCTACAGTCTTACGAGGACCTTTACGAGTACGTGCGTTGTTCTTCGTGTTTTGTCCGCGAACAGGCAAGCCACGACGATGACGCAAGCCACGGAATGAACCGATTTCGATTAGACGTTTGATGTTTAATGAAACCTCACGGCGAAGGTCACCTTCAACCTTTAATTTATCGATAAGATCACGAATCTTAGTAAGTTCTTCTTCAGTAAGATCGCGAACACGAGTGTCTTCAGAAACACCAGCTTCAGCAAGTACTTTTTCAGCAGTTGGTCTGCCAATTCCGAAAATGTATGTTAAAGAAATAACTACACGCTTTTCACGTGGAATATCTACACCAGCAATACGTGCCATCTAGATGCGCACCTCCTTTTTTATTAACCTTGTTTTTGTTTATGTTTAGGGTTTTCACAGATCACCATAACTTTGCCTTTTCTGCGAATAACTTTACACTTTTCGCAGATTGGCTTAACAGATGGTCTCACTTTCATTACTCTAACCTCCTTGATAGTACGGAGTCACGGTTTATTTAAAGCGGTAGGTAATTCTTCCGCGAGTCAAATCATATGGAGAAAGCTCTACTGTTACTTTATCTCCAGGCAAGATACGAATGAAGTGCATTCTGATTTTGCCGGAAACATGAGCCAACACTGTATGACCATTCTCTAATTCTACCTTAAACATTGCATTAGGCAAAGTTTCAGTTACTGTGCCTTCGATTTCAATTACATCATCTTTCGCCATAAACTGGTCTCCCTTCTTAATTCAAATACGTATTTAAATCTTATGCCCCGCATTGGCGAAGCTTAGCTTTCCATTTTTGACACGGCCTATACAGCAATGCATTTGAGATAATTGCTGAGAAAAATACTCAACCTTATGATTATACCATAAAGCTGGCATCCCGTCCGCATAGAAATTACAATTTGGCCTATTTTAAGACTAAAAACAGAATCAGGTGTCCGACACTTTCTATCAGGCTTTAGTTAATATCTCGAAGCCAGTTTCAGTGATCGCGATTGTATGCTCAAAGTGAGCACACACTTTACCGTCAACCGTTACGACAGTCCAATCATCGGCTAACGTTTTAACATAGCGGCTTCCTGCATTCACCATCGGTTCTACACATAGAACCATTCCAGGCCTTAGCCTTGGACCCTTGTTAGGAGGGCCGTAATGAGGAATTTGCGGGTCCTCATGCAATTCTTGCCCAATTCCATGGCCGACATACTCGCGAACAATAGAAAAACCTTCAGATTCCACATACGTTTGAATAGCATGGGAGATGTTCGAAAGATGTTCTCCTGGCTTGGCTTCTTTCAAGCCTCTGAACAAAGACTCTTCGGTCACGTCTAAAAGACGCTGAGCTTCCTCATCAATATTGCCTACCGGATAAGTCCAAGCAGAGTCCCCGTGGTATCCGTTGTACTTCGCACCGATATCGATACTGATGATGTCGCCTTCTTTAAGAACCCGTCCGCCAGGAATCCCGTGAACTAGTTCGTTATTGACAGATGCACAGATGCTGCCGCGAAAACCATTATAACCTTTAAAAGAAGGAGTAGCACCTTGTTTGCGTATAAAATCTTCTGCAATGGCATCCAATTCTTTAGTTGTAATGCCAGGAGCAACATGCTTCTTCAACTCCTGGTGAGTCAACGCTACAATGCGACCTGCTTCTCGCATAATTTCTATTTCACGAGGGGTTTTACAAATGATCATTAATTTAAGCCCCCAAGCAATTCTTCGATATCAGCAAAAACTTTATCAATATCCTGCTGACCGTTGATATTGCGTAAGTAACCTTTATCTTCATAGAAGTTTAACAGAGGCTTTGTTTGCTGGATGTTGACATCCAGGCGATTTTGAACTGTTTCGGCATTATCATCAGCACGCTGATAAAGTTCTCCGCCACATCGGTCGCATACGCCTTCCTCAGAAGGTGGATTGAACACGAGGTGGTAAGTAGCCCCACAGTTTTTACAAATCCTGCGTCCTGTTAAACGCTCCATTAGAATACTTTGATCTACATCGATATTGATGACAAAATCGATTTTTTTATCAAGATCAGCAAGCATAGTGTCCAGTGCCTCAGCCTGGGCAACAGTGCGCGGGAATCCATCTAAAAGGAAACCTTTGCCACAGTCATCCTTGCTTAAGCGCTCACGGACGATCCCAATCGTTACTTCATCAGGAACTAGCTCTCCCTTGTCCATAAACGATTTTGCTTTTAATCCAAGTTCCGTTCCTTCTTTGATAGCTGCACGGAACATATCTCCTGTTGAGATATGAGGGATGTTGTATTTCACAACAATTTTATCGGCTTGCGTGCCCTTACCGGCACCCGGAAGCCCCATCAGAACCAAATTCACAAGATTTCCCCCCTCAGTCTCTATTTAAAGATTCAGGGAACAAAGGGTCCCCTAAATCTTATTTAATAAAGCCTTTATAATGGCGTTTTACAAGTTGAGCTTCAAGCTGCTTCATTGTTTCAAGCGCAACGCCGACAACAATCAGCAAACTTGTTCCGCCAATCTGTACTGATTGAGGCAGACCAGCAAATTTAATGAATAATACTGGCAGCACAGAGATTACTGAAAGGAAGATCGCGCCAACCAAAGTCAGGCGATACAGAACCTTAGTCAAGTATTCTTGTGTGTTTTTGCCAGGACGGATGCCTGGAACATATCCACCTTGCTTCTTCAAGTTTTCAGCAACCTGTTCAGGATTCACCTGGATGAACGCATAGAAATACGTGAACGCAATGATCAGAGCCACATACACGACCATACCGATCGGCTGTGTGTAATCGAACGTCTTCTGAATCCAAAGTGTAACATCATTGGTGCCGAAGAATTGAGCGATTGTCGGAGGTGTAACGACAAACGAGATTGCAAAGATAACCGGGATAACACCAGCTGCATTCACTTTCAAAGGAAGGTGAGTGTTCTGGCCGCCAACCGAATTATTTCCTGCACTCATGCGTTTAGCGTACTGAATAGGTATTTTACGTGTTGCCTGCTGAATGAAAATGACACCAACGATAATAGCGATAACAGCTATCAGAATTAACAGGACAGTAACAATGCGAAGGAACAACGCCTCACCTGCATCTTCAAATTGCTGAGCATAAATCTGGTTTGCCATAGTCGGAATTCCAGCAGCAATACCTGCAAAGATAATGATTGAGATACCGTTTCCTACTCCCTTTGCCGTGATCTGCTCACCTAACCACATTAAGAATGCAGTTCCGGCAGTCAAGACCGTAGCGATCAGCAAGTAAGTTCCGATACCTGAGCTTTGGATTAATAATCCGCCAGCCATATTATTAAAGCCATAAGACATACCGAGTGCCTGGATAAAACCAAGAACGATCGTGAAATAGCGGGTAAACTGAGCTAATTTACGGCGTCCGACTTCTCCTTGCTTGGACCATTCAGTAAACTTAGGCACAACATCCATCTGTAATAGTTGAATGATGATGGAAGCGGTGATGTAAGGCATGATTCCCATTGCGAAAATGGAGAAATTCTTCAGCGCACCGCCGCCAAATGTATTTAGCACTCCGAAAACACTCATGTCATCTTGTGCTCTTAAAATATCTGCATTTACGTTCGGAACAGGAATAAATGAGCCGAGACGAAATACAATCAACATTAAAAGGGTGAAGAAGATTTTATTTCTAATTTCACCCACGCGCATAAAATTGGAGATTGTCTGGAACATTAAATCACCTCAGTTTGACCGCCAGCAGCTTCGATAGCTTCTTTGGCTGTAGAGGAGAACTTATGAGCTTTAACAGTTAGCTTCTTGTCTAAGCTTCCTTTAGCAAGTACTTTCACACCTGCTAATTCTTTCTTAACAAGACCTGTTTCGATTAAAAGTTCTGGAGTCACTTCAGTTCCATCTTCGAATACGTTTAGAGCATCAAGGTTAACGACTGCATATTCTTTGCGGTTGATGTTTGTGAAACCGCGTTTTGGCAAGCGTCGGAATAAAGGAGTTTGACCACCTTCAAAACCAAGGCGAACACCGCCGCCAGAACGTGCGTTTTGACCTTTATGACCCTTACCAGCAGTTTTACCTTGGCCAGAACCGATACCACGTCCTAGACGCTTACGTTCTTTACGAGAACCTTCTGCAGGCTTTAATTCATGAAGTTTCATGTTGGCACCTCCTTATTTTAAAGAAGAATAAAATTATTTTTCGTTTACTGAAACAAGATGAGAAACTTTGTTGATCATGCCGCGGATTGCTGCATTATCAGCTTGCTCAACTGTTTGGTTAACTTTACGTAGACCAAGAGCCTTAACTGTTTCGCGCTGATCTTGCGGACGGCCGATCAAGCTGCGAGTGAGGGTAATTTCTAATTTGTTAGCCATTTGATTTCCCTCCTTATCCTAACAGTTCTTCCACAGATTTACCGCGTAACTTTGCTACGTCTTCTGCACGCTTAAGTTGTTTTAATCCGTCAAGAGTTGCACGAACCATATTAATTGGTGTGTTTGTTCCTAATGATTTAGAAAGGATGTCAGCAACACCAGCTAATTCTAGAACCGCACGAACTGGTCCACCAGCGATAACTCCTGTACCTTCAGAAGCAGGCTTCAGAAGGATTTCACCAGCACCAAAGTGTCCGATAACCTGGTGTGGAATTGTAGTACCAACCATAGGTACTTGGATTAGGTTCTTCTTCGCATCTTCGATAGCTTTGCGAATCGCTTCAGGTACTTCTTGAGCTTTACCAGTACCGAAACCGACATGACCGTTTTTATCTCCTACTACTACAAGAGCAGAAAAACGGAAACGGCGTCCACCTTTAACAACTTTCGCAACACGGTTAACCGTAACTACGCGTTCTTCAAGTTCAAGTTTGTTTGGATCAATACGACGCATCTTTTTGTGTCCCTCCTTTTTCTATTAAAATTCTAAGCCGTTTTCACGAGCAGCATCAGCAAGGACCTGGATGCGGCCATGATAGAGGTATCCGCCACGGTCAAATACTACTGATTTATAACCTTTTTCCACAGCACGCTTAGCGATAAGTTCACCAATTGTCTTAGCTGCTTCAAGGTTATTGCCTTCAACATTAACTTCTTTATCTAAAGTAGAAGCACTTGCTAAAGTTACTCCCTTTACATCGTCAATTAATTGAGCGTAAATGTGCTTGTTAGAACGGAACACATTTAGACGAGGACGAGCTTCAGTTCCGCTAAGTTTCGCACGAACACGACCATGTCTTTTACGGCGAGTAGCGTTTTTATCAGCCTTCGTAATCATTTACGTCACTCCTTTCGTTAACCTATGCGACCTTACTTACCTGTTTTACCTTCTTTACGGCGTACAAATTCGCCTTCATAACGAATACCTTTACCTTTGTAAGGCTCTGGCGGACGTACGTCACGGATGTTAGCAGCTAATGCGCCAACACGCTCTTTGTCAGTTCCTTTTACAATTACCTTAGTGTTTGCAGGAACTTCGATCTCGATGCCAGTTTCTGGCTCGATTTCTACTGGATGAGAATAACCTACGCTAAGTACAAGCTTGTTGCCTTGCTTAGAAGCACGGTAACCGACACCTACTAGCTCAAGAGTTCTTTCAAATCCTTTAGATACACCTTCAACCATGTTCGCAAGGACCGCGCGAGTCGTTCCGTGCAATGCACGATGTTCTTTTGCGTCAGATGGACGAGAGATGTTGATTACGTTATCTTCAACCTTAATTTCGATATCAGCGTGAAAAGTACGAGACAATTCACCTTTTGGTCCTTTAACTGTTACGTTGTTGTTATCAAGAGTAACAGTAACACCAGCTGGAATTTCAATTGGTTTTTTACCTACGCGTGACATTTGTTGCACCTCCATTCATTCAGAAAATCTATTACCAAACGTATGCTAGAACTTCTCCGCCAACTTGCTTTGCGCGAGCTTCTTTGTCAGTTAAAACGCCGTTTGAAGTTGAAACAAGAGCAATACCTAAACCGTTAAGTACCTTAGGTACTTCAGTTGATTTTGCATAAACGCGAAGTCCTGGCTTGCTGATTCTCTTAAGACCAGTAATAACACGCTCGTTGTTTGCACCGTACTTCAAGAAGATACGGATGATACCTTGTTTGTTATCTTCGATATATTCAACGTCACGTACGAAGCCTTCACGCTTAAGAATCTCAGCGATTTCTTTTTTCATGTTAGAAGCAGGTACTTCTAATTTTTCGTGACGTACCATATTCGCATTACGAATACGAGTAAGCAAATCTGCAATCGGATCTGTCATGACCATTTAATTTACCTCCTTCCAGAGCTTTCAGTTTTACCAGCTAGCTTTTTTCACACCAGGAATTTGTCCTTTGTATGCTAATTCACGGAAACAAATACGGCAAAGCTTAAATTTGCGGTATACAGAGTGCGGACGGCCGCAGCGCTCACAGCGAGTGTACTCTTGTACTTTATATTTAGGCGTGCGTTTTTGTTTCGCAATCATTGATTTCTTAGCCACGTTTTCGCCTCCCTCTTATTAGAGATTACTTTTGAAATGGCATTCCGAATTGTGTTAATAGTTCACGAGCTTCTTCATCAGTGTTAGCAGTCGTTACAATAACAATGTCCATGCCACGAACTTTATTTACTTTATCGTAATCAATTTCAGGGAAGATCAATTGTTCTTTAACACCAAGAGTGTAGTTACCGCGTCCGTCGAAAGACTTCTTAGAGATACCGCGGAAGTCACGTACACGTGGTAAAGAAACTGAAATTAACTTGTCGATGAATTCGTACATGCGCTCTCCGCGAAGAGTTACTTTCGCGCCGATCGGCATACCTTCACGAAGGCGGAAACCAGCGATTGATTTCTTAGCGCGAGTCACGACTGGCTTTTGGCCTGTGATTGTTGCTAATTCTTCAACTGCAGTATCAAGAGCTTTAGCATTGGCAACAGCTTCACCAACACCCATGTTGATTACGATCTTTTCAAGCTTTGGTACTTCCATAATTGATTGATAGTTGAATTTGCTCATTAGAGCAGGAGTAATTTCATTGTTGAACTTTTCTTTTAGGCGGTTCATCGATTGTACCTCCCTTCTTCAATAGACTATTTATCTAGAACTTCACCGGATTTTTTAGCAACGCGTACCTTCTTGCCGTTTTCAACTGTGTAACCAACTCGGGTTGGCTTACCAGACTTCGCATCGATAGGCATTACGTTTGATACATGGATTGGTGCTTCCTGGTTTAAGATTCCACCTTGTGGATTCACTTGTGAAGGCTTAGCGTGCTTTTTCACGATATTGATTCCTTCAACAAGAACACGGCTTTGCTTAGGAAAAGCTTCAAGGATGATCCCTGTTTTGCCTTTGTCCTTACCAGAGATGACCATTACTTTGTCACCTTTTTTTACATGCATCTGTGTGCACCTCCTTAAAGGCATTTGAAATAGATTATAGTACTTCTGGTGCTAATGATACGATTTTCATGAAGTTGTTTTCACGAAGCTCACGTGCAACCGGTCCAAAGATACGAGTTCCACGAGGACTCTTATCGTCACGGATGATTACACAAGCATTCTCGTCAAATTTGATGTATGAGCCGTCAGTACGGCGCATACCAGTCTTTGTACGAACAATTACTGCTTTAACAACGTCACCTTTTTTAACAACGCCACCTGGTGTTGCCTGTTTCACTGTGCAGACGATAATGTCACCAATATTAGCAGTCTTGCGGCCAGAACCGCCTAGAACTTTAATAGTTAGAACTTCACGGGCACCTGAATTATCAGCAACTTTTAAACGTGTTTCCTGTTGGATCATGCGAGTAACCTCCCTTCGGAATAAACCTTAATCCGAACAATTAGATAATAACAGCTTTTTCCACCACTTCTACAAGGCGGAAACGTTTTGTGGCAGATAGCGGACGAGTTTCCATGATACGTACTACGTCGCCGATCTTTGCCTCATTTTGCTCATCATGAGCTTTGAATTTCTTAGAGTATTTAACACGCTTGCCGTATAAAGGATGCTTTTTGTATGTTTCAACAAGTACTGTGACAGTTTTGTCCATCTTATCAGAAACTACGCGTCCAGTATAAACTTTGCGTTGGTTGCGTTCACTCATTGTGAGAACCTCCTCTCAATTATCTGTTAACGCCGATCTCTCGTTCACGAATTACAGTTTTCATGCGAGCAATCGCTTTGCGTACTTCACGAATGCGAGCTGTGTTTTCAAGTTGTCCAGTCGCTAATTGAAAGCGCAGGTTGAAAAGCTCTTCTTTTAAAGATTTAACTTTTTGTTCAATTTCAGCAGTGGTAAGGTCACGAATGTCATTAGCTTTCATTAGATTCACCACCAATTTCTTCTCGTTTAACAAACTTGCACTTGATAGGAAGCTTGTGTGCAGCAAGGCGTAATGCTTCGCGTGCGACTTCTTCAGAAACGCCAGCGATTTCGAACATTATTTTGCCTGGTTTAACAACTGCTACCCAGCCTTCAGGTGAACCTTTACCGGAACCCATTCGGACTTCAAGAGGCTTTGCAGTATATGGCTTGTGAGGGAAAATTTTGATCCAAACTTTTCCTCCACGCTTCATGTAACGAGTCATCGCGATACGAGCAGATTCGATTTGGCGGTTTGTGATCCAAGAAGCTTCTAAAGCTTGAAGGCCAAATTCACCAAATGTTACTTCTGCGCCGCCTTTCGCTTTTCCGCGCATTTTTCCGCGGTGCTCACGACGATATTTAACGCGTTTAGGCAATAACATATTATTTGCCTCCTTCCTCAGATTTCTTCTTTGTAGGAAGGACCTCTCCACGGTAAATCCATACTTTTACGCCAAGTTTTCCGTAAGTTGTATCTGCTTCAGCAGTAGCGTAATCGATATCAGCACGAAGAGTATGAAGTGGAACTGTTCCTTCGCTGTAATGTTCAGAACGAGCGATATCTGCTCCGCCAAGACGGCCGGATACCATTGTCTTGATACCTTTAGCGCCTGCACGCATAGCACGTTGGATAACTTGCTTTTGAGCACGACGGAAAGATACACGGTTTTCCAACTGGCGCGCAATGTTTTCCGCAACCAATTTCGCATCGATATCAGCTTTTTTAATTTCAAGAATGTTTATATGAACACGTTTGCCAGTAAGTTGGTTTAACGCTTTGCGAAGAGCTTCAACCTCAGTACCGCCCTTACCGATAACCATTCCTGGCTTAGCAGTGTGGACAGTTACATTTAAACGGTTTGCAGCACGTTCGATCTCTACTTTAGAAAGAGAAGCATCGCGTAAACGCTTTGTGATGTACTCACGAACCTTAAGGTCTTCGTGTAAAAGATCAGCGTAGTCTTTGCCTGCGTACCATTTAGATTCCCAATCACGGATGATCCCGACACGCAAACCGACTGGATTTACTTTTTGACCCACTGATTATCCCTCCTTCTTTTCTGATAAAACGATAGTAATATGACTAGTACGTTTGTTAATTGCACTTGCACGGCCCATAGCACGTGGACGGAAACGTTTTAACGTTGGTCCTTCATTTGCATACGCTTCGGATACGACAAGATTATTAACATCCATTTCATAGTTGTGTTCTGCGTTCGCTAATGCAGATTTCAACACTTTATCTACGATTGGAGAAGCTGCTTTTGGGGTAAGGTTTAAAATAGCTACCGCTTCACCAACTTGCTTTCCTCGAATTAAATCTAAAACTAAGCGAGCTTTACGAGGAGCAATACGAACTGTTCTTGCAACAGCTTTAGCTTGCATGTGGATGCCCTCCTCTCATTAACGTCTTGTTTTCTTATCGTCATTACCATGACCTTTGTAAGTACGAGTTGGAGCGAATTCTCCAAGCTTGTGGCCTACCATGTCTTCAGTGACATATACAGGTACATGTTTACGACCATCGTAGACAGCAATAGTGTGTCCGATGAATTGTGGGAAGATCGTAGAACGGCGAGACCAAGTTTTTACAACTTTCTTGCCTTCAGTTTCATTTAACTTTTCGATCTTTGTGATTAAGTGCTCATCAACAAAAGGTCCTTTTTTTAAGCTGCGACCCATGATTGAACCTCCCTTCGTGATTGCCCTACGGTTCCCGCGAACCGTAGCTCAATCCCGTTATTTTTTACGACGACGTACGATAAACTTGTCGGATTTGTTTTTCTTCTTACGAGTCTTGTAACCAAGAGTCGGCTTGCCCCATGGTGACATTGGTGATTTACGTCCGATTGGTGAACGTCCTTCACCACCACCGTGTGGGTGATCGTTAGGGTTCATTACAGATCCACGAACTGTTGGGCGCTTGCCTAACCAGCGTGAACGACCTGCTTTACCGATATTGATCAATTCGTGTTGTTCGTTACCAACTTGACCAATAGTTGCACGGCACTCAGAAAGAATCATACGTACTTCGCCAGAGTTTAAACGCACTAATACATATTTGCCTTCTTTACCAAGAACCTGTGCTGAAGTTCCTGCAGAACGAACTAATTGTCCGCCTTTGCCAGGCTTCAATTCGATGTTGTGTACTACAGTACCAACTGGGATGTTTGTTAGTGGAAGAGCGTTACCTACTTTAATGTCAGCTGTTGGGCCAGACATAACTTCCATACCTACTTCTAGGTTTTTAGGAGCTAGGATATATCTCTTTTCACCATCTACGTAGTTAATTAATGCAATGTTTGCAGAACGGTTTGGATCATACTCAATTGTGGCAACGCGTCCAGGAATGCCATCTTTTGTACGCTTAAAGTCGATGATCCTGTATTGACGCTTGTGGCCGCCACCTTGATGACGAACAGTTAACTTACCTTGGTTGTTACGACCGCCTTTTCTGTGCAACGGAGCAAGCAAGGATTTCTCCGGCTTGTCAGTTGTAATCTCAGCAAAATCAGATGCTGTCATATTACGACGACCGTTGGAGGTAGGTTTGTACTTTTTAATCGCCATTTCGTTTCCCTCCTCTTCTATTCAAGTTTTATACTTCGAAGAATTCGATTTCTTTGCTGTCTTGTGTAAGTTTTACGATTGCTTTACGGCGTTTGTTAGTGTATCCGCCGAACTTGCCCATACGCTTAAACTTACCTTTGTAGTTCATGATGTTAACTTTTTCAACTTTAACGCCGAAAATAGTTTCGATCGCGTCTTTAACTTGTGTTTTGTTCGCTCTTGTATCAACTTCGAAAGTGTACTTCTTCTCAGTCATAAGATCTGAAGAACGTTCTGTAATAACGGGGCGCTTAATGATATCGCGTGCATCCATTATGCAAGCACCTCCTCTACTTTTTCAACAGCTGCTTTTGTCATGATCAGCTTATCATGATTTAAAACATCCAACACGTTAATTCCATCAGCAGCAACAACAGTTACTCCAGGAATGTTACGAGCTGAAAGTGCAACGTTTTCGTCTAAACCTGCTGTTACGATCAAGGCTTTAGTGTTAACTGAAAGGCCTTTTAGTACGTTTGTGAATTCCTTTGTCTTTGGAGCTTCGAATGCTAGGCTCTCAAGTACTAGGATGCTTTCAGCTTGTACTTTAGATGATAGAGCAGATTTGATCGCTAAACGACGAACTTTTTTAGGCAATTTATAGCTGTAGCTGCGTGGAACTGGTCCGAATACAGTACCGCCTCCGCGCCATTGTGGGGAACGGATAGATCCCTGACGAGCACGTCCA
Source organism: Bacillus sp. JJ1609 (assembly GCF_036967045.1). Lineage (NCBI taxonomy): Bacteria > Bacillati > Bacillota > Bacilli > Caryophanales > Bacillaceae > Bacillus > Bacillus sp. JJ1609. The sequence continues at coordinate 27,705 of NZ_JBALSS010000047.1, forward strand.
GTACCTTTTTGTTTCCAAGGCTTACGTCCGCCGCCCGCTACTTCAGAACGAATTTTAGTTTTATGAGTTCCTTGACGTAATGAAGCTCTCTGCATGACAACTGCTTCGAACATTACGTGGTTGTTAGGCTCAATACCAAATACTGATTCGTTTAGTTCGATTTCGCCAACTTGTGAACCAGCTTGGTTAAATAATGCTACTTTCGGCATTCTTGTTTCCTCCTTTCCTGTAAAAATTACTTAGCTTTTACAGCACCTTTAATTTTTAGAAGGGCTTTTCTAGCACCAGGAACGTTTCCTTTGATTAGTAGAAGGTTACGTTCTGCGTCAACTTTAACGATTTGCAAATTTTGAACAGTGATTTGCTCTCCACCCATGCGTCCAGGTAATAATTTACCTTTGAATACACGGTTTGGAGCAACAGGACCCATTGAACCAGGGCGGCGGTGGTAACGAGAACCGTGAGCCATTGGTCCGCGAGATTGTCCGTGGCGCTTGATTACACCTTGGAAACCTTTACCCTTAGAGATTCCTGTAACATCTACCATTTCGCCTTCTGCGAAAATATCAACTTTGACTTCCTGACCAACTTCATACTCTGCTAAGTTAACTCCGTTGATTTCTTTCACGAAGCGCTTAGGAGCAGTGTTTGCTTTGCCAACGTGGCCTTTTTCTGGTTTGTTAGAAAGCTTTTCGCGCTTGTCTTCAAAGCCAAGCTGTACTGCTTCGTAACCATCTGTCTCAACAGATTTCACTTGAAGCACTACGTTTGGAGCAGCTTCTACTACTGTTACCGGGATAAGGTCGCCGTTTTCAGCAAATACTTGAGTCATACCAATCTTTCTTCCTAAGATTCCTTTGGTCATTTCAGTCACACCTCCTGTATGTTTTAATATTTATTTTTAAAGTTTGATTTCGATATCTACACCTGATGGCAGGTCTAAACGCATTAATGAATCGACCGTTTGTGGAGTCGGATTGATGATGTCAATCAGACGCTTATGCGTACGCATTTCAAACTGCTCACGAGAATCTTTGTACTTATGCACCGCACGAAGAATTGTGTAAATCGTCTTTTCAGTAGGTAGTGGGATTGGACCAGACACCGCCGCACCAGAACGCTTTGCTGTTTCAACAATTTTTTCTGCAGATGTATCAAGAATTCTGTGATCATAAGCTTTTAAACGGATACGAATTTTTTGTTTTGCCATTACTTTCCCTCCTTTTCGCCTATTTTTAAAATAGACATTCTCAGCGAAAATTTCCCACACACTCGCCATGGCAAAGCGGCCGGGTGTGTCAGCAACCTTTCGCATCATCGCAGTCAAAGACCAACATTGTCTATTATACATAAAACATAACTCAAACGCAACATTAATTCCGCAATTTCATTATGTTTAACACACTTTTACTATTATAGCGGGCATTTCGTTATTTTACAAGTCGTTAACAAGATTTCTAACTATTTAAAACCTGTGCAAATTATTCCTGTCATACTTAAAGGTGATTTAAGTGAATTGAATTAAAAAGAAACAATATTATATAGAAGAAAGTCGATCGGTTATTCTTTTGAGGAAGCTCAATAACAATGTTTATTATATAGAAGAAACATGGTTTGAGTATAGAGCATGTGATTGGAATTAGTGGCAGATACTTGGTCTGCAGAGAATTCTGTTATTGACGGTAAATTAAAGTTATGTGGGTTTGTTTATTTGGTTCACATATTTAATATAGAAAGGTTCTGTTATTATTCATTGTTTTTAATTTATGTATGAGAATCCATAGGCGGAGAATTTTCTGCTATTGTATGTAGAGAAATCTTAAGAACCAGACATAAGCGGAGAATTTTCGATTAACTGCTTAAAATAGATCAAAATCTAAAGGTTTGGATAATATAGACGGAAAAGCTTCCTTTATTTTTATGGGAATATGGCTATTTCCCAATTTAAACGGAATTTATCCGTTTATTTTTTCAAACACATTGAAATCAACATTCAGTTATAACAAAGCCTATAAAAAAGAAAAACTGGGATCACCTCAATAGTCTCCCATCCTCATTTCTTGAAAAAATACAAAAAAAAAGCAGCTGGATCGTCATCCAGCTGCTTTTGCGTTTTAAAAATTATTCTTGGATTGTAGCTACTACGCCAGCGCCTACAGTACGGCCGCCTTCACGAATAGAGAACTTAGTTCCTTCTTCGATAGCTACTGGAGCGATTAGTTCAACAGTCATTTCGATGTTGTCGCCAGGCATAACCATTTCTACGCCTTCAGGAAGGTTACAGATACCTGTAATATCAGAAGTACGGAAATAGAATTGTGGACGGTAGTTAGTGAAGAATGGAGTATGACGTCCACCTTCTTCTTTAGAAAGAACATAAACTTCCGCTTTGAACTTTGTGTGTGGAGTGATTGATTTTGGCTTAGCCAATACCTGTCCACGCTCGATTTCTTCACGTGCTACACCACGAAGAAGTGCACCGATGTTGTCTCCAGCTTCTGCATAGTCAAGAAGCTTACGGAACATTTCAACACCTGTTACAGTTGTAGATTTAGGCTCTTCAGTGAAACCTACGATTTCGATAACGTCACCTACGCGTACTTGTCCACGCTCAACACGGCCTGTAGCAACTGTTCCACGTCCTGTGATTGAGAAAACGTCCTCAACAGGCATCATGAATGGCTTTTCAGTGTCACGAGTTGGAGTTGGGATGTACTCATCAACAGCGTTCATTAGTTCAACGATCTTCTCTTCCCAAGCAGCTTCGCCTTCAAGAGCTTTAAGAGCAGAACCTTTGATAACTGGGATGTCATCGCCAGGGAAGTCGTATTCAGAAAGAAGGTCACGTACTTCCATTTCTACTAACTCAAGAAGTTCTTCGTCATCAACCATATCACACTTGTTCATGAATACTACAAGGTGAGGTACACCTACCTGACGAGAAAGAAGGATGTGCTCACGAGTTTGTGGCATTGGGCCGTCAGTTGCAGATACAACTAGGATTCCGCCGTCCATTTGTGCAGCACCAGTGATCATGTTCTTAACATAGTCAGCGTGTCCTGGGCAGTCAACGTGTGCATAGTGACGAGTTGCAGTTTCATACTCAACGTGTGCAGTTGAGATTGTGATTCCACGCTCGCGCTCTTCTGGAGCAGCGTCGATTTGGTCATAACCTTTTGCTTCAGCACCGCCAGCTTTTGCAAGAACAGAAGTGATAGCAGCTGTTAGAGTTGTTTTACCATGGTCAACGTGACCAATTGTACCAATGTTAACGTGTGGCTTCGAACGATCGAATTTAGCTTTTCCCATTAGAAAAATCCTCCTTTAATATATGAAAATTAAGTATATTTTAATGAGCTGTGAAATAGGTACCCCTATTCCACAGCATTATGCTTACATTAGTAGTTATACTTGATTAAAAGATGAAAATCAATTATTCACCTTTATTTTTTTTGATGATTTCTTCTGAAATTGATTTTGGTACTTCTTCATAGTGATCGAAGTGCATTGAGAACACACCGCGGCCTTGCGTGCTAGAACGCAACGCTGTAGCGTAACCAAACATTTCAGATAGAGGGATCATCGCACGAACTACCTGTGCGTTACCACGAGCGTCCATACCTTCTACACGTCCACGACGAGCAGTAACTTGGCCCATGATATCACCTAGATATTCTTCAGGGATAACAACTTCTACTCTCATGACCGGCTCAAGAATTACTGGCTTACACTTTGAAGCAGCGTTTTTAAGTGCCATTGATGCAGCGATCTTAAACGCCATTTCAGAGGAGTCAACATCATGGTAAGATCCATCAAACAATCTTGCTTTAATGTCAACCAATGGATAGCCTGCAAGAACACCACGGTCAAGTGAGTCTTCCAATCCAGCTTGTACAGCTGGAATGTATTCACGTGGAACTACACCACCAACGATGCCGTTCACGAATTCAAAACCTTTTCCTTCTTCGTTTGGAGAGAATTCAATCCAAACGTGTCCGAATTGACCACGTCCACCAGACTGACGTGCGAATTTACCTTCAACAGAAGCTGATTCGCGGAAAGTTTCACGGTATGCAACCTGAGGTGCACCAACGTTTGCTTCCACTTTAAATTCACGACGCATACGGTCAACGATGATGTCAAGGTGAAGTTCTCCCATTCCAGCGATGATAACCTGGCCAGTTTCCTGGTCAGTATGAGCGCGGAATGTTGGATCCTCTTCTTGAAGCTTTTGTAGTGCAGTAGTCATCTTGTCCTGGTCAGCTTTTGACTTAGGCTCAACAGATAACTGGATTACTGGCTCAGGGAACTGCATTGATTCCAAGATAACAAGGTTCTTTTCATCACATAGAGTGTCACCTGTAGTAGTATCCTTTAGACCTACAGCTGCTGCAATATCACCCGCGAAAACCTTAGAGATTTCCTGACGGCTGTTTGCGTGCATCTGAAGGATACGTCCGATACGCTCACGCTTTCCTTTAGTTGAGTTCTGAACATAAGATCCAGACTCAAGAGTTCCAGAGTAAACGCGGAAGAACGTTAACTTACCAACATAAGGGTCAGTCATAACTTTGAACGCAAGAGCCGAGAATGGCTCGCTGTCATCTGAATGACGCTCAACTTCTTCATCTGAATCCGGAAGAGTACCTTTGATTGCAGGTACATCAAGCGGAGATGGAAGGTAGTCGATTACTGCATCAAGCATTAACTGAACACCTTTGTTTTTGAATGCTGAACCACAGATAACTGGGTAGAATTCAACGTTTGTAGTACCTTTACGGATAGCTGCTTTGATCTCTTCGATTGTAAGCTCTTCTCCGCCAAGGTATTTTTCCATTAATTCTTCATCAAGCTCAGCTACCGCTTCAACTAGCTTTTCACGGTATTCTTCAGCTTGTGCTTTGTATTCTTCTGGAATTTCACCTTCAGTAATTTCTGTACCAAGGTCATTACCGTAGAAGATAGCCTTCATTTCGACTAAGTCGATGATTGCTTCGAACTCATCCTCAGCACCGATTGGCAACTGAATTGGGTGAGCGTTAGCTTGAAGACGGTCATGAAGAGTTTTAACAGAATATAGGAAGTCAGCACCTAGTTTATCCATTTTATTAACGAATACAACACGTGGTACCCCGTAAGTTGTAGCTTGACGCCAAACTGTTTCTGTTTGCGGCTCAACACCTGACTGTGCATCAAGTACTGCAACTGCTCCATCAAGTACGCGAAGTGAACGTTCAACTTCAACTGTGAAGTCTACGTGTCCTGGCGTATCAATGATGTTAACGCGGTGTTCTTTCCAAGCAGCTGTTGTTGCAGCAGAAGTGATCGTGATTCCACGCTCTTGTTCCTGCTCCATCCAGTCCATTTGAGAAGCACCTTCGTGAGTTTCACCGATTTTATGAATACGGCCTGTATAATATAGAACACGCTCAGTTGTTGTTGTTTTACCAGCATCGATGTGAGCCATGATTCCAATATTACGAGTTTTTTCTAAGGAGAACTCTCTTGCCATTTGGTCTTTCTCCTTCCTAGTATGAATGTTTTTAGATTGAAGGTAATTCTACCAACGATAGTGAGCGAATGCTTTGTTTGCTTCCGCCATTTTGTGTGTATCTTCGCGCTTCTTAACAGAAGCACCAGCGTTGTTGGCAGCGTCTAGAATTTCGTTAGCAAGACGCTCTTCCATTGTCTTTTCCCCACGAAGACGTGAGTAGTTGACCAACCAGCGAAGACCAAGAGTTGTACGGCGGTCTGCACGCACCTCAACTGGTACTTGGTAGTTAGCTCCACCTACACGGCGTGCTTTTACTTCTAGAACAGGCATGATGTTCTTTAGAGCTGCATCGAATACTTCGATAGGCTCTTTGCCTGAACGCTCACGAATGATATCAAAAGCTGAATAAAGGATCTTTTGTGATTTACCTCTCTTGCCGTCGATCATCATCTTGTTGATAAGACGAGTGATAAGCTTTGAATTGTAAATCGGATCCGGTAATACGTCTCTCTTTGCAACTGGACCTTTACGTGGCATGTAATTTCCTCCTTTCAAAAAGGGTTATTAGTTTGGTTTATTATTTCTTAGCTGCTTTTGGTCTCTTAGTACCGTACTTAGAACGGCCCTGCATACGGTTGTTTACACCAGCAGTATCAAGAGCACCACGTACGATGTGGTAACGTACACCCGGTAAGTCCTTTACACGTCCTCCGCGGATAAGAACAACACTGTGCTCTTGAAGGTTGTGCCCGATACCTGGGATATAAGCTGTTACCTCGATTCCGTTAGTCAAACGTACACGAGCGTATTTACGCAACGCTGAGTTCGGCTTCTTTGGAGTCATTGTACCAACACGAGTACATACACCACGTTTTTGTGGAGATGATACGTTTGTTTGTGCTTTTTTGAAGCTGTTATAACCTTTGTTTAGCGCAGGAGATTTTGACTTCTCCTCTTTTGAGCTACGTGGCTTGCGCACTAATTGGTTAATTGTAGGCATGTTTTTTTCCTCCCTTCACTTTTTTTGTAAGCCCACACATCCAGGTGGTTCATTTTTTTACAAAAAACAAAGTTCTTGTAGGTCTTCCTACAAAAACAGTTTTTACTTTGTTATCGCTACAGCCGCAGCACTTACTGCAATACCACAAGCCTTACCTAATTTTTTCATAGATTCGACATAGGTGATGGCGGTTTTCATTTCCCTGGCTGTACGCAATAGTTCTGCCGTCACTTTCGCGTCTGCATCTTTTGCAATCACCAGTTCCATTACTTCGCCTGCTTTAAGGGCTTTAACTGTTTGCTTTGATCCTACTATAAACTTATTAGCCTGCGCTACTTTTTCATAAGACATAAAATCCTCCAAAGCAACAGGTAAATAGGAGCACCTTTGAAATATTAACATCTCTATCAAATGATGTCAACATTATTCGTGATTTTTTTTATTAAAGTAAAAATACTTTATACATATTACTTTAAAAACGCGGTACTTCCTATCTTAATAGAAAGCACCGCGCATTCATAAATTTACTCTACAGTAATTGCATCTTCGGCATTTTCTTCTTCCATAACGATCGGTTCAGCTCTTCTGTAGCGCTGCATACCTGTTCCCGCTGGAACCAATTTACCGATGATAACATTTTCCTTCAAGCCGAGAAGCTCATCGCGTTTGCCTTTGATCGCCGCATCGGTAAGTACTCTTGTTGTCTCCTGGAAGGAAGCTGCAGACAAGAATGAATCAGTCTCAAGTGATGCTTTAGTGATACCAAGCAGCACCGGACGTCCAGTTGCCGGCAATTTGCCTTCAAATAGCGCTTTGCGGTTTGCATCAGTGAACTGGTGGATTTCAAGCAATGTGCCTGGCAATACATCTGTTTCACCTGCATCAATAACCCTTACCTTACGCATCATTTGGCGCACCATTACTTCAACGTGCTTATCGCCAATTTCAACACCCTGCATACGGTATACCTTTTGAACTTCTTTCAATAGGTACTCCTGCACGGATTGAACATCTTTTACTCTCAAGAGTTCTTTAGGGTCGATTGAACCTTCTGTAAGCTCTTGGCCGCGTGCTACATGGTCATTTACAGCAACCTTTAAGCGGGCTGTATATGGAGCCGTGTAAGTACGGCTTTCGATTTCACCCTGGACAACAATTTCCTGCTGGCGGTCTTTGCCCTCGTTGATGCCAACTACGACACCTTCAAGTTCAGTGATAATTGCTTGCCCTTTAGGATTACGTGCTTCAAACAATTCCTGGATACGCGGAAGACCTTGTGTGATATCGTCTCCTGCAACACCGCCGGTATGGAATGTACGCATCGTAAGCTGTGTACCAGGTTCTCCGATAGATTGGGCAGCGATGATACCGACTGCTTCGCCTACTTCAACTTCCTGGCCGGTAGCAAGGTTGCGACCATAACATTTCTTACATACGCCGTGGCGAGTGTTACATGTAAATGCAGAACGGATCCACACTTCCTCAATTCCAGCATCCACTACTTCTGTAGCAAGATCTTCAGTAATCAAGCCATTTTCAGGAACAAGCACAGCCTTTGTTTCAGGATGTTTGATTGCCTTTCTTGCATAGCGGCCAATTAGACGCTCATCAAGTGGTTCGATTACTTCAGTGCCATCTTTAAGGGCTTTGATAAATAGGCCTCTGTCAGTTCCACAATCATCTTCACGGACGATGACATCCTGGGCTACGTCAACAAGACGACGAGTCAGGTAACCTGAGTCAGCTGTTTTAAGTGCAGTATCCGCAAGACCTTTACGCGCACCGTGAGTGGAAATGAAGTATTCCAATACTGTTAAACCTTCACGGAAACTTGATTTGATTGGTAACTCGATGATCCGTCCAGCCGGGTTGGCCATCAGACCACGCATACCAGCAAGCTGAGTGAAGTTGGACGCGTTACCACGGGCTCCAGAGTCACTCATCATGAAGATTGGGTTTGAATTATCAAGTGATTTCATCAGTTTGGCCTGGATTACATCCTTCGCCGCACTCCAAATTGAAATAACTCGGTCATAACGCTCATCCTCGGTAATTAAACCGCGTCTGAACTGTTTAAGAACATTATCAACTTTTGTTTGTGCTTCAGAGATAATCTCTTGCTTTTCTTTAAGAACCACGATATCAGCCACACCAACCGTAATACCCGCTTTAGTGGAGTATTGGAAGCCTAAGCCCTTCATACGGTCTAGCATTTTTGAAGTTTCCGTGATTTTGAATTTCTTGAACACTTCAGCAATGATGTTTCCAAGAATCTTCTTCTTGAAAGGATCTACCAATGGCATACCTTTGATAACTTCCTTAATATCTGCGCCTTTTTCTACAAAATATTTCTCAGGAGTTTTCTCCTCAAGGTTTTGTTTTGAAGGCTCATTGATATAAGGGAATGACGCTGGAAGGATTTCGTTGAAAATCAGCTTACCAACAGTCGTGATCAAGAGCTGGCCATTTTGCTCTTCAGTAAATGTCTGGTTGCCAAGAGCTGAAGCGGCAACTGCAACACGTGTATGAAGATGAACATAGCCGTTTTGGTATGCAATCAATGCTTCATTCGTATCCTTGAAGACCATACCTTCCCCAACAGCGCCTTCTCTTTCCAAAGTCAGGTAGTAGTTACCTAAAACCATGTCCTGGGATGGAGTAACAACTGGCTTTCCGTCTTTCGGGTTAAGGATGTTCTGAGCAGCAAGCATTAATAGACGTGCTTCTGCTTGAGCTTCAGCGGATAGCGGAACGTGAACGGCCATCTGGTCACCATCGAAGTCAGCGTTATAAGCTGTACATACAAGCGGGTGAAGGCGGATTGCGCGTCCTTCTACTAATGTTGGCTCAAACGCCTGGATTCCCAATCGGTGAAGAGTCGGGGCACGGTTAAGCAATACTGGGTGCTCTCTGATTACATCTTCTAGAACATCCCAAACCTCAGGACTTACACGCTCAATTTTACGTTTAGCAGACTTAATGTTATGTGCTAGACCCTTTTGTACTAGTTCTTTCATTACGAACGGCTTGAACAACTCAAGAGCCATTTCCTTAGGCAGTCCGCACTGGTACATTTGCAGGTTTGGACCTACAACGATAACTGAACGGCCAGAGTAGTCAACACGCTTACCTAGAAGGTTTTGACGGAAACGACCTTGCTTACCCTTTAGCATATGCGAAAGAGATTTCAACGGACGGTTACCTGGTCCTGTTACCGGACGGCCGCGGCGACCGTTATCAATCAATGCATCAACAGCTTCCTGAAGCATACGCTTTTCATTCTGGACAATGATGCTAGGAGCACCAAGGTCAAGAAGACGCTTTAGGCGGTTGTTACGATTGATTACACGGCGGTACAAATCATTCAGGTCGGATGTCGCAAAACGTCCTCCGTCTAACTGTACCATTGGACGAAGCTCCGGAGGGATGACAGGAAGTACATCAAGGATCATCCATGATGGCTCGTTGCCTGATCCACGGAACGCTTCAACTACTTCAAGGCGCTTGATCGCTCGAGTACGGCGTTGTCCTTGAGCAGTTCTTAATTCTTCTTTAAGCATATCGGCTTCTTTATCTAGGTCGAGATCTGAAAGCAGCTTTTTAATCGCTTCTGCTCCCATCGCCGCCTGGAATTTGTTACCGTACTTTTCACGGTATGCGCGGAATTCTTTCTCTGATAATAACTGCTTCTTTTCAAGGGCAGTATCGCCAGTTTCCGTTACTACGTAAGAAGCAAAGTAAATGACTTCTTCCAGTGCACGCGGAGACATATCCAGGACAAGTCCCATTCGGCTTGGAATACCTTTGAAATACCAAATGTGAGAAACAGGAGCTGCAAGCTCTATATGCCCCATTCTTTCACGGCGGACTTTAGCACGTGTTACTTCAACACCGCATCGGTCACAGACAACGCCTTTGTAGCGAACTCTTTTGTACTTTCCGCAATGACATTCCCAGTCCTTCGTTGGTCCGAAGATACGCTCACAGAATAAGCCGTCTTTTTCTGGTTTTAAAGTACGGTAGTTGATTGTTTCCGGCTTTTTAACTTCACCAAAAGACCATGAACGAATCTTGTCCGGTGAAGCAAGGCCAATTTTCATGTACTCAAAATTATTAACATCTAGCAAGGGGCCTACCTCCCTTTTAATCTAGGGTTTTACCCTTATGGCCTTCTAAAGAGGAACACACGTGGACAATACTGTTATTCAACTGTTTGTACACGTGTGCCAATTAGATGGACCTATTCTTTCATTCCTACTTTTTCAGAACCCATTTCTTCTGATTCTGGTGCAATTGTCAATGTTTCTGCATGCTGCAACTCTTCTTCATCGTCGAAGTCGCGCATTTCGATTTCTTTTTCATCGCCTGAAAGGATTTTGACGTCCATACCCAAACTCTGAAGTTCTTTCATCAATACCTTGAATGACTCAGGTACGCCTGGTTCAGGTACATTTTCACCTTTTACAATTGCTTCATATGTTTTAACACGTCCGACAACATCATCAGACTTGACAGTTAAAATTTCTTGCAATGTGTAAGCAGCACCGTACGCTTCAAGTGCCCAAACCTCCATCTCCCCGAAACGCTGTCCGCCGAACTGGGCTTTACCGCCAAGTGGCTGCTGCGTAACAAGTGAGTATGGTCCAGTAGAACGAGCATGAAGCTTATCGTCTACCATGTGAGCAAGCTTGATCATGTACATGACACCGACAGATACACGGTTATCAAATGGCTCGCCTGTACGTCCATCGTATAGGATCGTTTTCGCATCACGAGCCATGCCAGCTTCCTGAATCGTCGCCCATACGTCTTCCTCCCGGGCACCGTCAAATACAGGAGAAGCAACATGGATTCCTAGGTAGCGAGCAGCCATACCAAGGTGGAGTTCAAGCACCTGACCGATATTCATACGCGAAGGAACCCCTAGTGGGTTAAGCATGATATCGACTGGCGTACCATCTGGAAGATAAGGCATATCTTCTTCTGGAAGGATTTTTGAGATAACCCCTTTGTTTCCGTGTCGTCCAGCCATCTTATCTCCTTCAGAAATTTTACGCTTCTGAACGATATAAGCACGTACCAGCTGGTTTACACCTGGAGGAAGCTCATCGCCATCTTCACGGTTGAACACTTTGACGTCGAGGACAATTCCACCGCCGCCGTGTGGCACACGCAATGATGTATCACGGACTTCCCTTGCTTTTTCACCGAAGATTGCATGCAGAAGGCGTTCCTCAGCTGTCAATTCAGTAACCCCTTTAGGTGTTACCTTACCAACTAGAAGGTCTCCATCCTTCACTTCAGCACCGACACGAATGATTCCACGCTCGTCAAGGTTTCTTAAAGCATCTTCCCCGACATTTGGAATATCACGTGTGATTTCTTCAGGTCCAAGCTTTGTATCACGAGACTCTGATTCATATTCTTCTATATGGATCGATGTATAAACATCGTCTTTAACAAGGCGTTCACTCATGATGATGGCATCTTCATAGTTATAGCCATTCCATGTCATGAATCCAACAAGAACGTTACGTCCTAATGCCAGTTCACCTTTTTCCATTGATGGTCCGTCAGCAAGGATTTCTCCTTTAACTACACGGTCACCAAGGCTTACGATTGGGCGTTGGTTATAACAAGTACCCTGATTGGAACGAATGAACTTAAGCATACGGTATTTATCAAGGTCACCCTTAACTTCCTGACCGTCTACTTCAGTAACACGGCGAACCCATACTTGACGCGCTTCAACGTGTTCAACAATTCCTTCATGCTTACAGATTACTGCAGCACCAGAATCCTTTGCATTCACGTGCTCCATTCCCGTACCTACGATTGGTGCTTCCGGCTGCATTAACGGAACAGCCTGACGTTGCATGTTCGCACCCATTAGCGCTCGGTTGGAGTCATCGTTTTCCAAGAACGGAATACATGCAGTCGCTGCGGATACAACCTGCTTAGGTGATACGTCCATGTAATCGACGCGGTCACGTTTGACAACAGTGTTTTCACCACGGAAACGGGCGATAACTTCTTCATCAATGAAAGAGCCGTCTTCAGCTAGGCGCGCATTTGCCTGTGCAACAACATAGTTGTCTTCTTCATCAGCTGTTAAGTAATCAAAGTGGGTTGTCACTTTTCCTGTTTCAGGATCAACACGGCGGTATGGAGTCTCAATGAAACCAAAGCGGTTTACCTTCGCAAAGCTGGAAAGTGAGTTGATCAAACCGATGTTCGGACCTTCCGGCGTTTCAATCGGACACATACGTCCGTAGTGGGAGTAGTGAACGTCACGCACTTCGAATCCAGCACGTTCACGCGTAAGACCACCGGGTCCCAATGCAGAAAGACGCCTTTTATGTGTTAATTCAGCCAGCGGATTCGTCTGATCCATGAACTGTGAAAGCTGGGAGCTTCCAAAAAACTCTTTAATGGATGCGATAACCGGGCGAATATTGATCAATTGCTGTGGTGTAATCGTGTTCGTGTCCTGGATGGACATTCTTTCACGAACTACACGCTCCATACGGGATAGACCAATCCTGAATTGGTTCTGAAGCAGTTCACCTACTGAACGAAGGCGCCTGTTTCCTAAATGGTCGATATCATCCGTATCGCCTACACCATGCAGCAAGTTAAAGAAGTAGCTGATGGAAGAAATGATGTCAGCAGGCGTGATGTTTTTGATTGGTTCAGGAACATATGCATTTCCAAGAACATTGATCTCTTTCTCGCCTTCATCATTTGGAGCATATATCTTGATAGATTGCAGAGTGACATCCTCTTCAACCACGCCGCCATATGGGCTGAAATTCTTGAAGCCAACATTCTTCTCCAAAGCAGGGATAATCTTATCTAAAGTACGGCGGTCCAAAGTGACGCCTTTTTCAGCAATGATTTCTCCTGTCTCAGGATCCACTAATGTTTCAGCAAGCTTCTGCCCGAATAAACGGTTTTTAATATGAAGCTTTTTATTAATTTTATAACGCCCTACATTTGCAAGGTCATAGCGCTTTGGATCAAAGAATCTTGATACCAGCAGGCTCTTTGCATTATCAACTGTAGGCGGTTCGCCAGGACGGAGACGCTCATAGATTTCCAGAAGCGCTTTTTCCGTGCTTTCCGTATTGTCTTTTTCAAGTGTGTTTCGGATATATTCGTTATCACCGATCAAATCAATGATTTCTTGATCAGAACCGAACCCTAATGCACGCAAAAGAACCGTAACAGGGAGCTTCCTCGTACGATCTATCCTTACATATACAACATCCTTGGCGTCTGTTTCATATTCAAGCCAAGCGCCGCGGTTTGGAATAACGGTAGCGGAGAATCCCTTCTTCCCGTTCTTATCCAGCTTCCCACTGTAGTATACGCTCGGTGAACGCACTAGCTGGGAAACGATAACCCTTTCAGCACCATTGATAACAAACGTTCCAGTTTCTGTCATAAGCGGGAAATCGCCCATGAAGACATCCTGGTCCTTAACTTCACCTGTTTCTTTATTAACAAGGCGGACCTTTACTCTTAATGGAGCAGAGTAAGTGACGTCTCTTTCCTTAGATTCTTCCACTGGATATTTCGGTTCGCCAAGACTGTAATCGATAAACTCTAGCGATAAGTTACCAGTAAAGTCTTCAATCGGTGAAATGTCCTGGAACATTTCCCGGAGGCCCTCATCAAGAAACCACTGATAGGAAGAGGTTTGAATTTCAATTAAATTCGGCAATTCCAAAACTTCACTGATGCGAGCATAACTTCTACGTTGGCGGTGTCGTCCATACTGAACAAGTTGACCTGTCAACTGATTCACCCCTCAAATCAAGCGTTATTATTCATCTATCCCTGTCTTGTCCATGAAGTTTCCTCCATTTCAAAAGACAAAAAGAAAAAGGGTTTTCACTTCAAAAACCACATTTCCTGCAACGAACAATTATTTTGTTAGTTTTCCCTTAATGCCCAAAATTATACAACTTTTCGATGAAATTAGCAGACGAAAGGAAACTAATATATTGGCATTTTATAATATTAACATAGCGGTTTTCTCGCGTCAACATTTTACAGATTTGAGAATAAAGTAACCTTTACTTTTTGCCACTACTTCAACTTCACCAAATAATTCTTTCATTTTTTCCATCGCGGATGGCGCACCCTGCTTTTTTTGGATTACCACCCAAAGTTCACCGCCCTCAGCTAAATGAAGGAAGCTTTGTTCAAAAATATCATGAACTACTTTTTTTCCTGCACGGATCGGAGGATTAGTAAGGATTGCATCGAATCCCTTCTCTTCCACATCTAGCAGGCGGTCACTTTCGTAGATTTTCACATTTTCTACTTTATTCTCCGCCGCATTTTCCTCAGCAAGCAAAATCGCTCTTTCATTAATATCCACCATATGAACCACCGTATCAGGAAAAGCTTTCGCAAGGGAAAGTCCAATAGGCCCATATCCACAGCCAACATCCAGGATGATTCCTGCATCTTTCTTCAGTTCAAAAGTATCAATTAATAATCGGGAACCAAAGTCGACTTCGCTTTTCGAAAAAACGCCGCTGTCCGTTTTGAAGCGGAAGTTATTCCCTTTTAATTCACTTTGCCATTTTACAGGATTGCTTTCGGTATTGGGTTTGCGGGAGTAATAATGTTCAGTCAAAATCTCTCACCTCCACGGGGAATCAATTGAAGAATGCGATCGCGGATTGCATTGCTACTGCGGTATTATAAAATAATAAATTACAAAAAGCAAAAATTGCAGAGGAAAACTCACAACTAACATGTTTATATAGTTTTCACACTGACCCTTTATATGCTTTAAAGTAAAAAAAGCTCGCTGTAGCAGCGAGCTTTTAATGTAAGATGATTACTTAACTTCGACGTTAGCGCCAACTTCTTCAAGTTTAGCTTTGATTGCTTCAGCATCTTCTTTAGAAACGCCTTCTTTGATAGCCTTTGGAGTGTTATCAACAAGTTCTTTCGCTTCTTTAAGGCCAAGACCTGTGATTTCGCGAACAACTTTGATAACCTTGATTTTTTGGTCTCCTGCGCTAGCAAGAACTACGTCAAACTCAGTTTTTTCTTCAACAGCAGCAGCGCCAGCTCCGCCCATCATTGCTACTGGAGCAGCAGCAGTTACGCCGAATTCTTCTTCGATTGCTTTTACTAGGTCGTTAAGCTCTAAAACAGTCATGCTTTTAACTGCTTCAATGATTTGTTCTTTAGTCATGATTTGTTTCCTCCTTGATATTGGTTAGTTTTTTTTTATTCTTAAACCGCAATTAACTTACGCGCCTTGTTCTTCCTTCTGTTCCGCAACTGCTTTTGTAGCAAGAGCAAGATTGCGAATTGGTGCTTGAAGTACGCTGAGTAGCATAGAAAGTAGACCTTCGCGAGACGGTAGGTCTGCAAGTGCCTTGATTTCTTCTACTGTAACGATGTTGCCTTCAACCACACCCGCCTTGATTTCAAGAGCGTCATGCTTTTTAGCGAATTCGTTAAGAATCTTTGCTGGTGCAACTACATCTTCAGCACTGAACGCGATTGCGTTAGGACCAGTTAGTGATGCGTTTAGGTCAGCAAGCTCAGCAGCTTCAGCAGCACGGCGTGTCATAGAGTTTTTGTAAACCTTGAATTCAACGCCAGCTTCACGAAGTTGCTTACGAAGTTCAGTTACTTCAGAAACTGTAAGTCCGCGGTAATCAACAACAACTGTTGATTTGCTTTCTTTAAGTTTGCCAGCAATTTCGTCAACGATTTGCTTTTTTACTTCAATAACTTTGCTCATCATTACACCTCCTGTAGATTTCTGCATTTATACCGATCAAATAAAAACCTCCGCATCAAGACAGACACGGAGGAAGTATACAATAGCAAGTAGTGTTGATCTATCGTATGACCTCGGCAGGTTATTAAGCTATATGCCCCTGCTGTCTGCGGTACAAATGTTATTTTATTATTACAACAAGAAACATTATAAGTTAATGCCTCTTAAATTGTCAAATACTATTATTTTACAGTTGAAGGATCTACTTTAACGCCAGGTCCCATAGTAGTAGAAACTGTAACGTTCTTCATGTAAGTTCCTTTAGCTGCAGATGGCTTTACCTTCATCATAGTTTCGAAGATCGTGTTGAAGTTTTCAACAAGCTTTTGGTCTTCGAATGAAACTTTTCCGATAGGTACGTGGATGTTACCTGATTTATCAACGCGGTATTCTACTTTACCAGCTTTGATTTCGTTAACAGCTTTAGTTACATCGAAAGTAACTGTTCCTGTTTTAGGGTTTGGCATTAAGCCTTTAGGTCCCAATACGCGACCAAGCTTACCAACTTCACCCATCATGTCAGGTGTAGCAACGATTACATCAAAGTCGAACCAACCTTGTTGGATTTTGTTGATGTATTCTGCATCGCCAACATAATCTGCACCAGCAGCTTCTGCTTCTTTCATTTTTTCGCCTTTAGCGAATACTAGAACACGCTGAGTTTTACCAGTTCCGTTTGGAAGCACAACTGCTCCACGGATTTGCTGGTCAGCTTTCTTAGGGTCAACGCCTAAACGGAAAGCAGCTTCAACAGTCGCGTCGAATTTCACAGTGCTTGTCTTTTTAGCAAGCTCAACTGCTTCTTGGATTGTATATGCTTGAGAGCGATCTACAAGCTTAGCAGCTTCTAGATACTTTTTGCCTTTTTTAGCCATTTTTATTTCCTCCTAGAATGTGGTTTTAACGGAATAACCTCCCACGATGAAAGGCGAGCAGCCTAACAACGAAAAAGCAAAGGCGCTTCAGGAGCGCCATATCGGACAGATAAAAGGTTGCGAGTGAAATCCATCAACTTCGCAACCCCATCAATCTACTGTAGCAGAATTAGTCTTCGATCGTGATACCCATGCTGCGAGCAGTACCTTCAACCATGCGCATTGCTGCTTCAACGCTAGCTGCGTTAAGGTCAGGCATTTTCTGTTCAGCAATTTCACGTACTTTATCACGCTTAACTGTTGCTACTTTATTACGGTTTGGTTCACCAGAACCAGACTGGATTCCAGCTGCTACTTTCAAAAGAACTGCAGCAGGAGGAGTTTTCGTAATAAATGTAAATGAACGGTCTTCAAAAACCGTAATTTCAACAGGAATGATTAATCCAGCTTGATCAGCTGTACGAGCATTGAACTCCTTACAGAATCCCATGATATTAACACCGGCTTGACCTAGTGCAGGTCCAACTGGTGGTGCCGGATTGGCTTTACCAGCAGGGATTTGTAATTTAACCATCTTAATTACTTTTTTAGCCACGAGACACACCTCCTTAAAGTCCGTGATGTGGTAATAGGGGATTACCCCTCCCACTCATAACAAAAGTCTTTATATGAAAATAAAGAACTTGACATATATCTGTCAATCGTCCAAGACATACTGACCTATGAAATAGTAACACTTTTCGAATCTGATTTCAAGCTATTTCAAATTATAATTTTTGAATCTGTGAAAATTCAAGCTCAACTGGGGTGTCACGGCCAAACATATTGACGAGAACCTTAAGCTTCGCTTTGTCCTTGTCGATTTCTTCGATCGTACCAGTAAAGTTAGTAAATGGTCCTTCGCTGACCTGGACAGTTTCCCCAAGCTCGAAGTTGATGTCGATTTTCTTCTCTTCAACACCCATGCGTTTAAGGATAAATACGACTTCTTCCTCCAATAGCGGAGTAGGCTTTGAGCCTGCACCTGAAGAACCGACAAACCCAGTAACGCCAGGCGTGTTACGCACAACATACCATGAATCGTCTGTCATTACTAATTCGACAAGCACATACCCAGGGAATGTTTTACGCTTAACTACTTTCTTTTTGCCATTTTTGAAATCTGTTTCTTCTTCTTCAGGTACGATCACACGGAAGATCTTATCTTGCATGCCCATTGTTTCAACACGCTTTTCAAGATTCGTCTTTACCTTATTCTCGTAACCTGAGTAAGTATGAACTACATACCAGTTTTTTTCCATCATTGAGGACTAAATCGTCCGTCCCTCCCCACTTCAAAATGCATAGACGCATCGTTAACCGAAACACTGCAACCAGAACAGAAAAGCGCAGCGGCCGCGCGCCGAGGCTAGACAATCTGAATGCGATTTTTTCAACCAAATAAAAAACCCGTTATCCGGGCTTTTAACTTGTCCTGCGTTTTATATTCTCCATTATACCATGAGTGCTCAGTGGTTATTCAAGAATTAAGCGAATCAATTCAGAAATACCAAGGTCCAACACTGCAAAGAAAAGAGCAGCAAAAGCAACAGTAGACAAAACCGTAATTGTATAACGAGTCAGCTCTTTGCGCTTTGGCCAGCTGACCTTTCTCATTTCACGTCCAACTTCACTGAAAAAATTAGTGATGCGCTGCATTTTGTAACCTCCAACTTATCGGAATTCCATATGATGATGATCTATCTGAAAACCTTATTTAGTTTCCTTATGAACTGTATGGGCACCGCAATTGCTGCAGTACTTTTTCAGCTCCAAGCGTTCTGTTTGCGTTTGCTTATTGCTCGTTGTAGAATAATTCCGCGAGCCGCATTCTACACAAGCAAGAGTCACTTTTTTATTCATATCGACACCTGCTGACTAGCTCTCTCATAAAGCTTGGTGGTTATACAGTCTTATTACAGAGTAAACTACCAATACGAAATAGCCATCTATTATATCTTTAAAAATGTAACACGGCTGCTAGATTGTGTCAATAAGTGGTTCTAAGATTAAAAGTCAGTTTTGTGGCTATTTTTCGGCAATTCAACCTACACTGACAGCTCTCTCAGCTCCAGATATCTCTCAAGCTTACGTTTCACTCTTTGGAGAGCGTTATCGATTGATTTGACATGCCTGTTGAGTTCTTCGGAAATCTCCTGATAGGATTGACCATCCAAATATAACGCCAGTACTTTTCTTTCCAGGTCACTCAGCAGCTCAGCCATTTTCACTTCAATTTGGTCAAATTCTTCCTGGTTAATAAATAATTCCTCGGGGTCCATCACTTTCGCGCCAGATAAAACATCCATCAGCGTCCTGTCAGATTCCTCATCGTAAATCGGCTTGTCCAAAGAAACGTAGGAATTCAAAGGGATATGTTTTTGCCTGGTAGCTGTCTTGATTGCCGTAATGATTTGTCGAGTAATGCATAGCTCGGCAAAGGCTTTAAAAGACGTAAGCTTGTCCTCGCGAAAATCACGAATCGCCTTATATAAGCCTATCATTCCTTCTTGTACGATATCTTCTTTGTCGGCACCAATCAAAAAATAGGAACGCGCCTTAGCCCGAACAAAATTCCTGTATTTGTGAATCAGATAATCAAGCGCATCACTTTCTCCTCTGTGCACCGCTTCTACAATCTCTTCATCCTCTAACAATATATAGGCTTCATTCAAACGATTACCGATGTCAGCACTCATCTTGATCCCCCCGCCCCGTACATACAGATAGAAATATTATACAGCAGGCTTTTTTAAGGCGTCAACAGGTCATTGCTCTCCTCTGCGCCATTTTTCAAAAATTTCTGCCACTTCTTCTGTTAGCGGTATCTTAGAACTGGGTTTTTTTTCTTGAATGATCTTCACGCGTTTTTCTATTTTTTTCTCAATCAGGTTTGTTTCTGTCAGCAGTTCCCTTGCTGATTTCCTTAAGGCACCCTGTCCAAAAATGGCCCATTGTTCGGTATAATCGGAAGTCGCTACATGGACTTGCGTTTTTCGGTTGCTGAGAGCGATCGCTAATTTTTCGATTCGTTCATCAGCTGTTTCACTTTCTTTTGTAAAAATAACTTCAACCTTGTAGTTTTGATATTTCTTTTGTGTGCCTGAAACAAAATACGCATCGAACACAATGATTACCCGATAGCCTGTATAGGCTTGATATTCAGCCATGATTTCCACCAGCCGGTCCCTGGCGGCAGAAAGCTCTTTCTTTTTCAAGCTGTTCAATTCCGACCAGGCACCGATAATGTTGTAGCCGTCAACAAGCAGGATATCCATGTCTATTCCCCTAGCGGGTGCCGTTTACGGTGTACTTCATACATCAGCAACGATGCAGCAACAGATGCGTTCAAGGAAGTTACCTTCCCAACCATCGGAAGACTTAATAGGAAATCACACTTATCGCGGATGAGTCTGCCCATTCCTTTTCCTTCACTGCCAATCACGAGGCCCAGAGGCAATGTCCCATCCAAAGCTCGGTAGTCTTGTTTCGCCGAAGCATCAGTCCCGGCAATCCAGACACCTTTTTCTTTTAATTCATCGATTGTCCTTGCCATATTTGTCACTCTTACGACCGGTATATACTCGATCGCTCCAGTGGAGGCCTTGGCAACCGTTGCAGTCAGACCCACTGCTCTTCTTTTTGGAATAATAATTCCATGAGCTCCTGACGCGTCCGCAGTTCTCATGATTGATCCTAGGTTATGAGGATCTTCAATCTCATCTAATAGCAAAAAGAACGGTGCCTCATTTTTCTTTTCTGCGGCTGCAAATAAATCCTCGATCTCCGCATATTCATAGGCTGCCACCTGGGCAACAACACCTTGATGATTGCCATCGGCAATTTGGTCGATTTTCTTCTTCGGAACGAATTGGACGATGACATTTGCTTCCTTTGCCATCCCAATAACCTGCTGCATTTGTCCGCCCTGGGAACCTTCAGCGATAAGAATTTTATTAATATCCCGCTCAGATTTCAGCGCTTCAATGACTGGGTTTTTCCCGATAATGTAATCCTGGTTCGGGTCCTGGATTTCGATTGGGTTCTGGTCATGCTTCTGCCTAGTGCCCTTGTCTGGTCTCTGCACTTTGTATTGGTCCTGTTTTTGATATGGCTTCTTGTCCCGTTCCTGGCTTTGTTTCTGATTTTGTTCCTGAGTTTTTTTCGGGCTGCGGTTCAGATCCTGTTTTTGGGTCTGGAACTGATCCTGTTTCTTATTCTGTTTCGGGTTCCGGCTCTGTTTCTGTTTCTGGCTCATGTGGAATGTTCCTCCCATCTATTCTTCAGCAAGTGCAAATATCGTGGTAATCAATTCTTCTATCCGTTCCTCATTGCCTGCAAGATACAAAGAACCGATCAGTGCCTCAAATGCTGTGCTGTAACGGTAAGTTTGGACATCGGTGTTTTTCGGGACAGATCCTGATTTCGCATTGCGGCCTCTTTTTACAATCGTTACTTCTGATTCGGACAATGCCTCCATCTCAAACAGTTTATGGAGAAATTTCGCCTGTGATTTTGCCGATACATACGCTGTCGCTTCTTTATGCAGCTGGTTTGGCCTTACCTTACCGCTTTGCAGCAGGTGATGCCGGACATAAAGTTCAAATACGGCATCTCCCATATAAGCAAGCGCAAGACTATTCAATTGTTTTTCATCAACTTTTTGTTCATAATGCAGCATCATTTAGCCTCTTTTCCATCTGATGCCTTGCGGAGTATCTTCAATGATGATGTTCATTTCCTTCAGCTGATCGCGAATCTCATCCGCAAGCTTGAAGTCCCTGTCTTTTCGGGCCTGTGTCCGCTTTTCGATCAGCGCTTCAATTTCTTCATCAAGCAGTTCTTCGTCCTTTAATGACAGGCCAAGAACACCAAATAGTGTTTCAAATTCATTCATGAATGCTTTTATTACTTCTACAGCCGTATTTTTCTCCATCAAATACAAATTCGATAACTTAGAAAGCTCAAATAGGTTCGATACTCCATTGGCAGTATTGAAATCGTCATCCATATCCTTGATGAATTGCTCATGGAGCGATGCAATATTACCAAGCCATTCCTGATTATTCTCGGTAAGATTAGCACTGGCATCCATTCGGTGCTTTAAGTTCTGGTAAGATGTTTTCAAGCGTTCAAAGGCAGCCTTTGTATTTTCGAGCAGCTCTTCGCTGTAGTTAATCGGATTGCGGTAATGCACCGAAAGCATGTAGAATCTTAGAACCTGTGGATCATGCTTTTTAATGATGTCATGCACTGTGACAAAATTGCCAAGTGATTTTGACATTTTTTCATTGTCGATATTGATATAGCCATTGTGCATCCAATAGCGGGCAAATGTCTTTCCAGTTAAAGCCTCTGACTGGGCAATCTCATTTTCGTGGTGAGGGAACGCTAAATCCTGTCCGCCAGCATGGATATCGATTGTATCTCCTAGATATTCCCGCGCCATAGCCGAGCATTCGATGTGCCAGCCTGGACGGCCTTTGCCCCACGGGCTATCCCAGGAGATTTCTCCTTCCTTCGCTGTTTTCCAAAGCACGAAATCAAGGGCATCCTGCTTCTTTTCTCCAACCTGAATTCTTGCTCCTACCTTCAATTCATCAATCGACTGGTGTGAAAGCTTCCCGTACTCATTGAACTTCTTCGTGCGGTAATAAACGTCCCCGCCTGATTCATATGCAAAGCCTTTATCGATCAAAGCACTGATAAAACCAATGATCAGGTCCATTGTTTCAGTTACCCTTGGATGAACATCTGCTTTCTTGCAGCCAAGAGCGTGGACATCTTCAAAATAGGCATTGATGAAACGTTGTGCGATTGCCGGAACGTCTTCACCCAATTCATTTGCAGCCTTGATCAGCTTATCATCCACATCTGTGAAATTTGATACAAAACGGACATCATAGCCACGGAATTCCAGATAGCGCCGAACCGTATCAAAAACAATAGCCGGACGGGCATTTCCAATATGAATGTAATTATAGACAGTAGGTCCGCAAACATACATTTTAACTTTTCCCTCTTCTAGAGGGATAAACTCGTCTTTATTTCTCGTTAATGTGTTATAGATTTTAATACCCATTTCCCATGCCCCTTCCTTGCTTCGCTTCTTCCAGTTCTTTTCCCAGTCTAGACAACTCTTCCTCGATATCCTTGCATCTGTCAGATACCGGATCCGGCAAATCCCGGTGATTCAGGTCCTTTTTGATCCTGACGCCATCTTGGATGACGATTTTGCCCGGTATCCCGACGACGGTTGAGTTTGGCGGTACATCCTTGAGAACGACAGACCCTGCACCCACCTTAGAATTTTCTCCAATCGTAATCGAACCTAATACCTTTGCACCTGTCGCGATCAGCGCATTGTCTTTTACGGTCGGGTGTCGTTTGCCTTTTTCCTTCCCTGTTCCACCAAGGGTAACTCCCTGGAATACTGTTACATTATCGCCAATTTCACATGTCTCCCCGATGACGACTCCCATCCCGTGATCGATGAAGAAACGCCTGCCAATCTTGGCTCCCGGGTGGATCTCAATCCCCGTGAAAAAGCGGCTGATTTGCGAAATGACTCTCGCGATAAAATAAAATTTTCGTTTGTAGAATGCATGTGCCAATCGATGAGACCAAATGGCATGCAATCCGGAATAAGTAAGGATCACTTCCAGAGCGCTTCTGGCTGAAGGATCCTGGTCAAAGACCACATCTATATCTTCCTTGATCATTTTAAACAAGGTGAAATCCCCCTTTATTAAGCATTTTCTCGACTGCCGGACAGCCTTAAATAAAATAAAAAAGCGCCTCTGTCGTTAGACGACAGAGACGCTTGGATGCGCGGTTCCACTCTGTTTAGGTCCGCAACATAAATTGATGCAGCCTCAACTTTAGCCTGTTAACGGGGGGTCCCGCCCAATACTACTAAGACAGCTGCTGTCTGTTCGTAAAAGGACTCAGAGGCGCATTTCAAACAATGAGAGGCCTGAACCACTTTCAGCCGGTGATGGTTCTCTCTAATAAGCGTCATTCTTCTACTTTTCCTCTTCAACACTTTAAGATTTATGGAATTACTCTTACTATATTATATTTTTGTTCATCTGTTAACTAAAAGACTTAAAAAATTTATTAGCCTATGCTGTCGCCCTAAAGAGCCTATTATCCTAACAGCTTTGTGACTCTTTCCATCACTTTTTGTTTTCCGATCAGTTCCATCGCAAGCATCAGGTCTGGACCATGAGTCTGTCCAGTCGCAGCCGCTCTGACAGGCATGAATAGCTTTTGGCCTTTTTGGCCTGTCGCTTTTTGAACAGCCTTAACCGCTGCTTTGATTGCGTCAGCCTTGAATTCCTCAAGTTGCTCGATTTCTGCAAGGAATGCTCTTAAAACTTCTGGAACCTGCTCACCAGCAAGGACTTCTTTTGCTTCCTCATCATAGTTTACCTCATCGCGGAAAAATAAATCCGACATCTCAACGATTTCTGCTCCGAAGCTCATTTTATCGTGATACAGGGAAATGAGGCTGCGAACCCATGCATTCTCTTCCTCAGTACGGTTTTCATTGACCTTTCCAGCTTTCACGAGGTGAGGAAGTGCAAGTTCAACTACCCGGTCCAAATCAGCTTTTTTCATGTACTGATTGTTCATCCATGCAAGCTTTTGCTGATCAAACAAGGCAGGTGATTTCGAAAGCCTTGCTGGATCAAAAATCTCAATGAACTCTTCCTTAGAGAAGATTTCTTCTTCACCTGAAGGAGACCATCCAAGCAAAGTGATGAAATTAAATAGTGCTTCAGGCAGGTATCCAAGCTCTTCATACTGCTCAATGAACTGGATGATCGATTCGTCACGCTTACTTAGCTTCTTGCGGCTCTCATTGACGATCAGCGTCATATGTCCGAACACTGGCGGCTCCCAGCCAAATGCTTCATAAATCACAAGCTGCTTCGGAGTGTTTGAAATATGGTCATCCCCGCGAAGAACGTGAGAAATCTTCATCAAATGATCATCAAGGACAACAGCGTAGTTATAAGTAGGCGTGCCGTCCTTCTTTACGATGACAAAGTCGCCCATTCCATCAGATTCAAAGCTTACCTGGCCTTTAACCATATCTTCGAAAGCGATGATTTTGCCTGCAGGCACTTTGAATCGAAGACTCGGCTGGCGACCTTCTTTTTCAAACTGCTCCTGCTGCTCTGGAGTCAAATGGCGGCACTTGCCGGAATAATGAGGAGTCTCATTGCGGGCAGCCTGTTCTTCGCGTTCCGCCTCCAACTCTTCCTCCGTGCAGTAACACTTATAAGCAAGACCTTTTTCAAAAAGCTCCTGATTGTATTTTTCATAAATATGGTTACGTTCAGACTGGCGGTATGGACCATATTCTCCGCCTACATCCACGCTCTCATCCCAGTCGATGCCAAGCCATTGAAGGTACTTAAGCTGGCTTTGCTCTCCACCTTCGATATTGCGTTTCTTGTCTGTATCTTCAATGCGGATAATGAACTTTCCGCCTCTGTTGCGTGCGTATAAATAATTAAAAAGTGCTGTACGGGCGTTCCCGATATGTAAATGCCCAGTCGGACTCGGCGCATAACGCACTCGAATATCTGATGACATAGTGAATCCTCCTCTAATATTGCTATCCATTATTGTATCATTTCCTATGGGAAAAACGGAAGTAGCTCGGATGATTGGTTTTACACTTTTTTCAGTAAAACAACAGCCTGGGCGGCAATGCCTTCTTCCCTGCCTGCGAAACCTAGTTTTTCTGTAGTCGTCGCCTTAACATTCACCTGGTCAGGAGTTCCCTCCAACAGAGCGGCAATCCTTTGACGCATCGGCTCGATGTGCGGTGCCATCTTTGGTTTTTGGGCGATGATCGTGCAATCGATATTCACAAGCTCATATCCTTTTTCCTTAACGATTCCCCATACATGCTCAAGCAATTTAGCGGAATCCGCATCCTTGAATTCAGGGTCAGTATCCGGGAAATGCCTGCCGATATCCCCTTCCCCAATCGCTCCAAGACATGCATCTGCAACTGTATGTAAAAGTACATCCGCATCCGAGTGGCCTAGCAGACCTTTTTCATAGGGAATGGTTATACCGCCAATAATCAACGGGCGTCCTTCCGTCAGCTGGTGTACATCGAATCCTTGCCCAATACGAAACATATAACTAACTCCTTTTAAGGCTTTATTTTATTAACGTTAATCCTGCAATGAATCTATTTAATTCCTGCCTCTTTCCGTTTGCGCAAGATGGCTTCAGCAAAATATAAATCCTCAGGTGTGGTCAGCTTTATATTATCATAGTCACCTTCAATGATGGCGACTTGATGTGGAAGCCTTTCGACAAGACTGGATTCGTCCGTCCCAATAAATTGTTCGCTCACAGCTTTGTTATGCGCTTCAAGCAAAATGGAAACGCGAAAAGCCTGCGGGGTCTGGACTGCCCACAAGCTTGAGCGCTCAACCGTTTCGATTACCTGGCTGTTCACCGCTTTTTTGATCGTATCTTTAACCGGAACCGCAACGATTGCGCCGCCCTCTTTGCTTGCTGCTTCCACTAGTGCATGGATCGTTTCAGCTTTTATAAAAGGCCTCGCCGCATCATGCACAAGCACAACACCCTCAAATGATCCAAGCACCTTCAGCCCGTTATAAACACTGTCCTGCCGTTCCTTCCCGCCAATGACGAGTGAGGATACTTTATGAATCCCGTATTCTTTCAATAATAGCTTAAATTCAGCCTCATCATCCGGATGGATGGCGAGAATGATACCCGAGCATTCCAAATCGGCATTAAACACCTTTAATGTATGGATGAGGACAGGTACTCCTTCAAGTGTTAAAAGAAGCTTGTTTTTTCCTGCTCCCATTCTCTTGCCCTGTCCCGCTGCCGGGATAATGACCTGATAAGGCATACGAAAACTCCAATCTATTTTTTACAGATGAACGGGCAGCTAAGACCCCAGCTTCAGTCCTTCAAGAAGGTAAGCGGGACATAACTGCCCATACATACTGATTCATCCATTTAGTCATGACGGGGAGAAACCCGAAACTATAAATGGCTGAATCAAACTATAATGCTTTTTCCAATAATTTTGGCTTCGCAAAAATCATCCTGCCTGCAGATGTCTGCAGCACACTCGTTACAAGCACATCAATTCGCTTACCGATGTAGTCGCGACCTTCCTCGACAACGATCATCGTGCCGTCGTCAAGATATGCGACACCCTGATTGTGTTCCTTTCCATCCTTGATTACCTGGATGTTCATTTCTTCCCCAGGAAGGACCACGGGTTTTACCGCATTTGCAAGGTCATTGATATTCAGCACCGCAACCTTTTGCAATTCACATACCTTGTTCAAATTGAAATCGTTCGTTACTACAACACCATTTGTCAGCTTCGCCAGCTTTACAAGCTTGCTGTCTACTTCCTGAATATCATCAAAATCGCCTTCATAAATCTCTACCTTAATCCTAAGCTCCTTTTGGATACGGTTAAGGATGTCCAATCCGCGGCGGCCGCGATTTCGCTTTAGCGCGTCGGATGAATCAGCAATATGCTGCAGTTCTTCAAGGACAAATTGCGGGATTACGATAATACCTTCAAGAAAACCAGTTTGGCAGATATCAGCAATCCTTCCATCAATAATCACACTTGTATCAAGAATTTTCCATTCTCTTGCACGCTCTTCTTTCTCAACCTCTTCTTCTTCACTGCCTTTTTTCTTTGATTTGGAAAATAAACCAAGCAACTCATCACGTTTCTTAAATCCCACCTGGAATCCAAGATAACCAAATAAAAGAGTAAGGAGCGTTGGGGCAACTGTATTTACAATCGGTACCTGGATTGCATTAAGGGCAAAGCCAACTAAAAAAGCTACTAGCAAACCAAAGAAAAGACCCACACTGCCAAAAATAACATCAGTGATTGGCGCCTTGAGCAGCGATTCTTCAGCCCACTTCACAAAATTGGTCACATGGTCAACAGCCCAAAAAGTAAGAAGATAAAAAATAAGTGCGCCCAATACAGCAGTAACATAAGGATTATTGATGAGAGTCATGTCTCCCATTTTCATTAACGATAATAAATCAGGAATTAAGAATATACCAAGCGTTCCCCCAATGATCAGGAAGCAGGCTTGAATGATACGTCTTAACATCCTTTCACCTCCTTTTACTCATTATAAACAACTTCTAAAATTTGAAACCCTGCTTATGGATAAGATTTTTTTAATTGCCCATTCCGCAACAAGGCTGTGGTCCTTGATGAGCCTTAAAGTATTGCGGTGTTAAACTTGTCTGTTGATCTCCGCTCCAATCAACAGGTGCTAAAAATCAACATCCACCTTCATCGCAGCATAAGCATTAAAAACTCCAAATAAATACATGTAAAATCTTAATTATCTCCTTGCCTGCAAACCAAGTCTATTTGTCCAAATCACTGGCCCAAAAGAATATACGTTTTAATTGGCATAAAAGTTACGTAAACAGCCTAACTATTTTAAGAAAAAATAATCATCCTGCTATTTCCAGGATTCACTCTCCCTTAAAAGTAGCATCGGGCTATACGGGTGTCAATTTAAAAGCAGTTCCGCCAAATAGTGTGAATTACATCTGGCGGTCTGCCATCAGCTGGTCCCTGATCAGCTTAAAGCCTTCTTTAATTTTCCGGGCTCTGACTTCACCAATTCCTTCAACGTCATCTAAATCTTCGACCGATGCCGAAATCAAATTTGTGAACTTATTGAACCTTTTGATCAAATTTTCGACGATGATCATCGGCAGTCTTGGAATCTTGTTCAGCATCCTATAGCCTCTTGGGCAAATAAATTCATCCATATGGACATACCCCTGGTAGCCTAGCAATTTTAAAATCGTCGTATCTTCAATGACGCCAGCTTTTGAAAGCTCCTGGAAACGCGCCAGCACTTCCTCTGCCTTCACATCGCTCTCTGCAGAATAATCCTTGATGACCAGCAGGGCCTCTTTCTCGATTTCAGACAGAAGCTCGTGCATCTGCAGACGAATCAGCCTGCCCTCCATCCCCAGCTCACTCAAATAAGTTAAAAGCTCAGTCTTGATTCTTAATACCATTTCGAATCGATGGATGACCTGCAGCAAATCATTATAGGTAACCAAATCTTCGAATTCCAGGATTCCAAGATTAGTAATGCTTTTCTCAAGAACGACCTTGTACTTCTCAAGCGTCTGGATTGCCTGATTTGCCTTCGTTAAAATAACCCCGATTTCCTTCAAGGCATAGCGAAGGTTCCCCTGATACAGGGTAATGACATTCCGCCGCTGGGATATCGCAATGACAAGAGCTTTCGTCTGTCTTGCTACCCTTTCCGCCGTCCTGTGCCTCATCCCGGTCTCCGTCGATGGCACGCCCGTATCAGGAGCAAGCTGTGCATTTGCGAACAGGATTTTACTGCCAGTTTCATTCAAGATAATCGCGCCATCCATCTTTGCAAGCTCATATAAAAAACTCGGACTGAATCTGCAATTGATTTCAAAGCCGCCATCCAGAAGGCTTTTGACTTTTTCATTGTAGCCAAAGACAATCAGCCCGCCCGTATTGGCACGGAGTACATTATCGATGCCATCCCTGACTGGTGTTCCCGGAGCGATAAATTGTAGGATTTCACCTAATTCCTTTTCTTCGAGGCTTTTATTCTCCAATCCATCAACCCCCTAAGGTGACTTTTAACGCGTGGCTGACAGATGAGACACCGATTAACTCTACTCCCCTAGGTGGAGTCCATCCGCCAAGATTGTTTTCTGGTAAAATAATTCTCTCAAAACCAAGCTTCGCAGCCTCCTGAACACGCTGCTCAATCCTTGAGACCCTTCTGACTTCCCCAGTCAGTCCTACCTCGCCAATAATACAATCGGAAGCACGGGTTGGTTTATCCCTGAAGCTGGAAGCGATGCTGACAGCGACAGCAAGATCGATTGCCGGTTCATCCAATTTCACTCCGCCGGCTACCTTCAAATAAGCATCCTGGTTCGCCAGCAGCAGTCCGACCCGTTTCTCAAGTACAGCCATCAGCAGCGAAACTCGGTTGTGGTCAATTCCGGTCGCCATTCTCCTTGGGTTCCCAAAACTGGTAGGTGAGATGAGTGCCTGGATTTCTACCAGAACAGGACGTGTCCCCTCCATCGATGCCACCACAGTAGAGCCCGAAGCTCCTTGGGACCGTTCTTCTAAAAAGATTTCCGATGGGTTTGCGACTTCTTCCAAACCAGCTTCCTTCATTTCGAATATACCCATTTCATTCGTTGAACCGAAACGGTTTTTAACCGCACGCAAGATTCTGTATGTATGATGTCTTTCACCCTCAAAATACAAAACAGTATCCACCATATGCTCGAGAAGTCTAGGTCCAGCAATTGAGCCTTCCTTGGTGACATGTCCTACAATAAAAATGGCGATACCCTTTGTTTTCGCTATTCTCATCAATTCCGCCGTACATTCCCTAACCTGCGAAACACTCCCCGGAGCCGAAGTCACTTCAGGGTGGAAAATCGTCTGGATCGAATCGACAATCACAAAATCAGGTGTTGTATTTTCAATTGTAAGGCTGATTTCATGCAAATTTGTCTCTGAATATACAAGCAAATTAGGAGAGGTCACCCCGAGGCGGTCAGCACGCAGCTTTGTTTGCCTCATTGATTCTTCCCCTGATATATAGAGAACAGAGTGATCCTTTTTCGCCAACTGGTATGAGACCTGTAGCAGCAGCGTCGATTTGCCTATTCCCGGATCCCCGCCGATCAAAACGAGGGAACCCCTGACAACCCCGCCTCCAAGTACCCTGTTCAATTCATTCGAGTCCGTAGTGATACGCGGTTCACTGACAGTTTCAATCGAAGTGATCGGAGTCGCCTTGGCAGCCACTGAAGAACCGCTGGCATTAGTAAAAGCCCCTTTTCGAGTCGATCCAGTGCTTTCCACTTCCTCTACCATCTTGTTCCACTGCCCGCATCCAGGACATTTCCCCATCCATTTCGGAGATTCATAGCCGCATTCCTGGCACATGAATTTTGTTTTTCTTTTTGCCATTTTCTTAGCCTCGCCATCTATCAATAAAAAGTATTATCTCTATTGTAATGCTAAACATTCATCAAAAGAAATGATTGGAACTGAAGTAGATGTGTAAATTTTTCTGTTTTATATATTTATGCTCATCAGATTATGACCCACTTATAAACTTCTTGGATCTAATGACTCTATATGAGGGCAAATCAGGAGCTTTTTCTTCAGATTAATTGTTCTATCCAATCCCGATAAGACAAACCGAAAACCATTTATTCGGCGGAATTGTTCTCAGGAACCTTATGATGACCACTCTTTGGCTTTCTCATTCTCGGGAACCTTTCGATGACCACTCATTTGCTTTTTCGGACTTCGAGTTGTTCTAGGAACCCTTACGAAGGCAACTCATTTGCTTTTTCGGACTTCGAGTTGTTGTCGAGAACCTTACGCCAATAATCAGTAAAAAAAGGGTACACGTAGTTTATGTACGTATACCCCTTATTTTAACCTGTTAAGCAATTTAAACCTTTGCAGACCCTTCTGGCGTTTTCACGACGAACTCGCCATTTTCTACATCAATAATGACATTTTGGCCTGTTAGGACTGTACCCTTTAGCAATTCTTCAGATAGCTGATCCTCAATATGCTTCTGGATTGCCCGGCGTAATGGACGAGCGCCATACTCTGGATCATAGCCTTCTTCAGAAATTTTATCTTTTGCGGCTTCTGTTAATTCAAGCGTAATTTCCTGCTCCTTCAAACGCTTCACAAGCTGGTCGGACATCAATGTCACAATTTCCTTCAGATGTGGTTTCTCAAGAGCATGGAAGACAATGATTTCATCGATACGGTTAAGGAATTCCGGACGGAAGGCTTTTTTCAGCTCCTCCATTACTTTGCCCTTCATATCTTTGTAATCCTGCGCCCCATCCTGAATGTTGAAACCAACATATTTATTGCGCTTCAACGCTTCGGCTCCGACGTTCGACGTAAGAATCATAATCGTATTGCGGAAATCGACTGTACGTCCCTTTGAATCAGTCAATCGACCATCTTCAAGGACTTGAAGTAAAATATTGAACACATCAGGATGTGCTTTTTCGATTTCATCAAGCAAGATGACGGAATAAGGTTTTCTGCGAACCTTTTCAGTCAGCTGGCCGCCTTCATCGTACCCTACATATCCTGGAGGTGAACCGACGAGACGGGAAGTCGAATGCTTCTCCATGTACTCTGACATATCCACGCGGATCATCGCATCTTCATCGCCAAACATTGATTCAGCAAGAGCTCTTGCCAATTCCGTTTTACCTACACCTGTAGGCCCCAGGAAGATGAATGAACCAATTGGACGTTTAGGGTCCTTCAATCCAGCACGTGCACGTCTTACAGCTTTAGAAACAGCCTTAACCGCTTCCTCCTGGCCGATGACGCGAGAGTGCAGGATTTCCTCCAAATTCAATAGCTTATCTGTTTCAGTTTGTGCAAGCTTCGTAACAGGGATATTCGTCCAGCTGGACACAACATTCGCAATGTCCTCAACTGTGACCTCGCTATTTTCCTTGCCCTGTTTTTCTTTCCACGTTTTCTTCGTATTTTCAAGCTGTTCACGCAGGCGCTGTTCTGTATCCCTTAATGAAGCAGCTTTTTCAAACTCCTGGCTTTGTACTGAAGCATCCTTCTCCTTGCGCACTTCCTCCAGCTTCACCTCAAGCTCCTTAAGGTTAGGCGGAGTCGTGTAGGAGCGCAGGCGCACCTTAGAACCAGCTTCGTCAATTAAGTCAATCGCTTTATCCGGAAGGAAACGGTCAGAGATATAACGGTCAGACAGCTTTACTGCCGCTTCAATCGCCGCATCCGTAATCGATACTCTATGGTGTGCTTCATAACGGTCTCTCAGCCCTTTTAAAATCTGGACGGATTCCTCAGCAGTTGGTTCATCAACTGTGATCGGCTGGAAACGTCTTTCTAACGCTGCGTCTTTTTCAATATATTTACGGTATTCATCTAGCGTCGTTGCCCCGATACATTGAAGCTCACCACGAGCGAGTGACGGCTTAAGGATATTGGAAGCATCAATCGCACCTTCTGCTCCACCGGCACCAATCAATGTATGAAGCTCATCGATGAACAAGATGATGTTTCCGGCCTGGCGGATTTCATCCATTACTTTCTTAAGACGGTCTTCAAATTCACCGCGGTATTTGGTTCCCGCTACAACAGTTCCCATATCAAGAGTCATAACGCGCTTATCGCGAAGAATCTCAGGAACTTCATTATTAACGATTTGCTGTGCCAACCCTTCAGCAATCGCTGTTTTACCTACACCAGGCTCCCCGATCAATACAGGGTTGTTCTTTGTCCGGCGGCTAAGCACCTCTATAACTCTCTGGATTTCCTTGCTTCGGCCGATAACAGGGTCAAGGCTTCCTTCCCTGGCAATCGCAGTTAAGTCCCTTGCAAGGCTATCAAGCGTCGGAGTGTTGGCATTTGCTGCCCCGCCACCCTGATGGCCAGATGTTTCATTGCTGCCTAACAGCTGCAACACCTGCTGGCGTGCTTTATTCAAGCTTACACCAAGGTTATTCAGCACTCTGGCAGCCACACCTTCTCCTTCACGGATCAGGCCAAGAAGGATATGTTCTGTGCCAACATAAGAATGTCCAAGTTTTCTTGCTTCATCCATTGACAGCTCGATGACCTTTTTAGCTCTTGGCGTATAGTGAATGGTTTGGGAAGTTTCCTGGCCGCGGCCAATCAGGTTCTCAACTTCCTTTTGGATTTTCTCGGCACCTAGACCAAGTCCGTATAATGCCTTCGCAGCAATTCCTTCTCCTTCACGCACAAGGCCAAGTAAGATGTGTTCTGTACCGATATTGTTATGTCCAAGGCGGATTGCCTCTTCCTGTGCGAGTGCCAATACTTTCTGTGCTCTCTCTGTAAATCGTCCAAACATCATAAGATCATCCTCCTGACTCTTCTTTTGTTTCCATTTTCAATCGTTCTCTTATTAAAGCAGCTCTGCGGATATCTCTTTCGTTCGGCCTTAGTGGCCCGCCCGCATACTGCTGTAAAAACCCTGGTTGAGTTAAAATCATCAGTTCATTTAAAATCGATTTTGATATATTTTCTATATACCCCATATCAATGCCAAGCCGCAAGTCTGACAGGCATCGGGCAGCTTCCTTCGTTTCAATGATCCTGCTGTTTGCCAGGATTCCATATGAACGAAAGACTCTGTCTTCTAATTGTATGTTAGAAGTTTTCGCTAATGCTTCTCGGGCCGACCTTTCCTGAGATATTATCTGGCTTACAACGCTTTTCAGGTCTTCTACGATGTCTTCTTCAGATTTTCCTAATGTGATTTGATTGGAAATTTGAAAAATATTACCGAGAGCTTCACTGCCCTCGCCGTATATACCCCTTACCACCAAACCAAGCTGATTAATCGCCGGCACAATCCGATTCATTTGCTGCGTCATGACCAATCCTGGAAGGTGCATCATGACTGAAGCCCTTAGACCCGTTCCTGCGTTTGTCGGGCAGCTGGTCAAATAACCAAATTTCTCATCGAAAGCATAATTCACATGCTCCTCCAGCCAATCATCAATCTCATTTGCAGCCTTCAAGGCTTCCGTCAGCTGGAATCCAGGGAATAAACATTGAATCCTTAAATGATCTTCTTCGTTGATCATAATGCTGATCTCTTCATTTTCAGATAAAAGACATGCACCATGGATGCCGTTTTCGGCAAGATGGGGACTAATTAAATGTTTCTCGACAAGTACTCTTTTTTGTAATTGTGGGATTTCACCCATCTTTATCATTTCTAGATGCTCAACGTTTGGAATATGGCTATTGTTTACCCGTTCCATTATTGTGTCAATGACTGCCTCGGCTTCACCGTTAGTAAAAAACGTAGGAAAATTGTATTCATCAAGGTTTCTGGCAAAACGGATTCGAGAGCTGAGGACAATGTCAGAATCAGGTCCATCATCACTCATCCAGGAGCTGACAGCCTGACTGATAAACTTCTCCAATGACAAGTCTACTCCCCTCCCTCTTGCTTCTCTGCTAATTTCCTTTCCAGATCTCTTATCTGGTCCCGGGTCTCAGCAGCTTTTTCGAATTCTTCCTCTGAAATAAGATTTTTTAATGTTAGCTTTAGATCATCGATTGTTTTTCTTAAATGGATATCCCCGCCGATTCTTTTAGGGATTTTTCCATTATGTGTGTAATTCCCGCTATGGAGCCTTCTAATGATGGGAGTCAACTGATCCCTGAAAGCATCGTAGCAAGTTGCACATCCAAATCTGCCGACTTTCACAAACTGAGGAAAAGTCATTGAACATTGCGGACATTGAAGGATTTCCTCCACTTGGAAAGCTTCCTTCTTTTCCTCCGTAAAACCTGGCTGCATATTCAACAATCCGGCAAGCAGGCTATTGATCGAAAAACCTGGTCCGTTGTTCATCATAAACATTTCGCCTTTTTCCTGTGCGCACCGTTCACATAAATGCAGCTCAGTTTTTTCGCCGTTTAAAGAATTCGTGAAGTGCAGCGTTGCCGGCCTCTGATTACACTCTTGGCAGATCATGCCCTCACCTCTTTACCTCTGTTCTGATATTATTTATATTTCAATGCCATCAACATTGCCTTTAGCATTCTCGAGCGAAGCTCATCCCTCAGCGGCAGTTCAATATACAGAACAGACCTGTCTAAAACGCTCAGCATGATTTTCGCCTCGCGGTTCGTCACGACATCTTCTTCCACTAGACGGTAAATGACATCATCAGCACTGCTTTGAGAAATCCGTGTGTTAATCAAAGACAATAAATCATCAATCAAGTGTGCATGATCATAAATCTGGACTTTGATGATACGGATATATCCGCCTCCGCCCCGCTTACTTTCAACAAGGTAACCTCGTTCAATCGTGAATCTAGTATTGATGACATAATTGATCTGGGACGGCACGCATTGAAATTTATCGGCGATTTCGCTACGCTTGATTTCAACGATATCCTGGTCGCTCATTTCCAAAACCTGCTTGAGGTAATTTTCTATGATGTCCGATATATTCCTCACTAAACCTCCCCCTATCTGACTTTGACTATATTTGACATTAATTATACAAAAAAATTTTTACCCTTGCAATTAATGCAACTGTATTTATTTTCGCCAAATTTATGTATGCCAAAACCTGCTAAGTGGGGGTGTTGGTTATTATACCCATTTTAGAACAAGTGGAAACTTGTCAGGATCGAGAGAAAGAAGATTTTTTATAACTGAGAACATGAGTGGAACATGGGGACGGTTCTTCTGTTCATTTTTTATTTCTATGGTTGTGTTAAAGGTCAATGTTGATTTTTAGCACCTGTTGATTAGATGAGTTTAGAAGTGGGGATATTTGTTAAACTGTTACATTGTAACAATCTAATCCAGATTATCATGTGATAATTTAGCAAATAAATTTTCGAACCGAAAATACACAAGAAAGTAACGCTTACTCATTAGCAGAATTTTATTTTCCAAACAGCGGGAATCTTTTTCCTAGACCAGATTTTAGAAGACACAAAAAAAGAACA
>NZ_JBALSS010000048.1:0-16523 GCF_036967045.1 Bacillus sp. JJ1609
AGTTGTTATGGGAGAGGCGGTAACGACCATTCGAAGAGGAAATTTCCCTGTGAAAGGTTCTTATAGAGGCGGTAACGACCATTCGAAGAGGAAATTTCCCTGTGAAAGGTTCTTATAGAGGCGGTAATGACCATTCGAACAGGAAACTTTGCTTTGAAAGGTTCCTATAGAGGAGATAACGACCATTCGAACAGGAAACTTCGCTGAGAGAGGTTCTTATAAAGGCTATAACGACCATTCGAATATGAAATTTCTCCATAAATGGTTTTAACAAATGCGATAACGACCATTTGAAGAGGGCAAATCCCTATGAATAGTTTTAATAAAGACCATTCAGAGCGAAAAAAGATTTGATGAATTTGAATAAAAATTGAATAGATTAATAGCAATTCAGAGTGAAAATTAAAGACTTTAGAAAAGAGTGGCTTGCATTAGAGTGCCAGTCTTATTTTTTCAAAATGTGTAAAATTACTGTCAAGTTATTTTACATAGTGTCTAATGAAAGCTTGTTGCAAATCAAAGATAATTTTACTATAAGATAAATTTTTTAAAAATTTAGAAAAAGATAAAGGAGGCTTCGTAATAATGACTGTGATCAAAAATGAAACAGCTGTATTGAAGAACTTTATTAATGGTGAATGGGTGGTTGCACAGTGCACTGAAACTCTGGATGTACCGAACCCGGCAACAGGTGAAGTATTGGCGAAGGTCCCTGTTTCTTCAAAAGCAGATGTAGAGCTTGCTGTAAGTGCTGCAAATGAAGCGTTCAAAACATGGAAAAACACTCCGGTGCCGAAACGGGCGAGAATTTTATATAAATATCATTATTTGTTGAGCGAAAATCATGAGAAGCTGGCGAAGCTGATCGTTCAGGAAAACGGCAAAGCCTATAAGGAAGCGCATGGTGAAGTCCAGCGCGGTATCGAGTGCGTGGAGTTTGCAGCAGGGGCGCCAACGTTGATGATGGGTGAGAGTCTCTCCAATATTGCTGAGGACATTGACTCTGAAATGTTCCGTTATCCTCTTGGTGTTGTAGGAGGAATTACTCCTTTTAACTTTCCGATGATGGTGCCTTTGTGGATGTTCCCGCTGGCGATTGCCTGTGGAAACACATTTGTGCTAAAGCCATCTGAGCGGACACCGCTTTTAGCAAATGAATTGGTTGAACTGTTTTCAGAAGCGGGCGCTCCTAAAGGCGTGCTGAATATCGTTCATGGAGCCCATGACGTCGTGAATGGCTTGCTTGACCATGAAGATGTAAAAGCGATTTCCTTCGTTGGATCACAGCCAGTTGCGAAATATGTGTATGAAAGAGCAGCGGCACAAGGGAAGCGTGTCCAGGCCTTGTCCGGGGCTAAGAATCACCATATCGTCATGCCGGATGCGGATATGGAAAAGGCTGTTACTCATATCGTCAGCTCTGCTTATGGAAGTGCGGGCCAGCGTTGCATGGCGTGCAGTGCTGTTGTCGTGGTTGGCGATGGAGATCAGTTTGTTCAGGCGTTGAAGCAGAAGGCTGACGAGCTTGTCATCGGAAATGGATTGGATGACGAGGTTCTCCTCACTCCAGTAATCCGTGACTCTCACCGTGAAAAGGTGCTGGGCTATATCGAAAAGGGAGTGGAAGAAGGGGCGACACTGCTACTTGATGGGCGGAATGAAATGGATGAGTTCAAGGATGGCACATTCTTGGGGCCAACAATTTTTGACCATGTTTTACCTGACATGACGATTGCGAAGGATGAAATTTTTGCGCCGGTATTAAGCTTACTGAGAGCGGAGGATCTGGATGAGGCACTTGAATATCTTCGAAAATCCCGTTACGGAAACGGTGCGACCATTTATTCAAAGGATGCAAAAGCCATTAGACAATTTAGAGAAGAAGCAGATGCAGGAATGCTAGGAGTCAATGTTGGCGTTCCGGCAACAATGGCCTTCTTCCCATTCTCAGGATGGAAGGATTCTTTCTACGGAGACCTGCATGTGAATGGCAAGGATGGGGTGAACTTCTTTACGCGTAAAAAGATGATCACTTCTAGATTTGATTATTAATCGGGGAAGTTTTTTGTAAAAGCCTGAAAGTAGGAGGAAGGCAGGAATGACAAAGATTAAACAAGGTGAAGATTTTCTCACGAAGGATCGGGATTATGTCTGGCACTCGATGAAGCCGTACAGCCCGGATAGTACCTTGATTGCTGAGAAGGCAGAAGGTTCGTGGGTGACGGATCATAATGGAAAAAGATATTTGGATGCTATGGCCGGCCTGTGGTGTGTGAATGTTGGATACGGCCGGGAGGAGCTTGCGGAGGCTGCCTATGAACAGCTAAAGCAAATGGCTTATTTCCCGCTCAGCCAGAGCCATATTCCGGCGATTAAACTGGCGGAAAAATTGAATGAAATGCTTGGTGACGAGTATGTGATCTTCTTTTCCAACAGCGGGTCTGAGGCTAACGAGACTGCGTTCAAACTCGTTAGGCAGTACCACCAGCAAAAAGGGGAAGGCAGCCGTTACAAAATCATCTCCCGCTATCGGGCCTACCATGGGAATTCAATGGGTTCATTGGCGGCAACTGGCCAGGCGCAGCGGAAGTATAAGTATGAACCGCTGGCACCTGGATTCCTGCATGTGCCGCCGCCGGATCTGTATCGTGGCAAGGATAAGGTGGATGCTCCGGCAAGTGAGCTGGAATCCGTGAAGGATATCGACAGGGTGATGACCTGGGAGTTGAGCGAGACGATTGCCGGTGTCATTATGGAGCCAATCATTACTGGCGGCGGCGTGCTTGTTCCGCCGGATCAGTATATGAAGGGTGTAAAAGAGGTTTGTGAAAAGCATGGCGCGCTGCTGATTGTTGATGAAGTCATTTGTGGATTCGGCCGGACTGGAAAGCCTTTTGGCTTTATGAATTACGATGTTAAACCGGATATCATCACGATGGCTAAGGGAATCACGAGCGCTTACCTTCCTTTGTCCGCTACAGCCGTTCGTAAGGATATCTATGAAGCTTTTAAAGGCTCAGAGGAATATGATTATTTCCGCCATGTGAATACGTTCGGAGGCAATCCGGCTGCCTGTGCGCTAGCTTTGAAGAATCTTGAAATCATGGAAAATGAGCAGCTGTTTGACCGGTCGAGGGAGCTTGGAGATTACTTGAAGCAAAGCTTGGCTTCGCAACTGGCTGACCATCCGTTTGTTGGAGATGTACGCGGGAAAGGCCTGCTCGTCGGAATCGAACTCGTTAAGGATAAATTATCTAAGGAGCCACTTGGTTTTGACCTTGTCAATAAGGTGATTGGCGGGTGCAAGGGCAAGGGCCTCATTATTGGTAAAAATGGCGCAACCGTTGCTGGATACAACAATGTTCTGACTTTATCTCCGCCGCTGAATATCGAGACGGAGGATCTTGAGTTTATTATTCAGACCCTGACCGATGAGTTGAAGGCGATTCAGTAGAAGATTATTAAGAACCAACTTTGACACTCGTAATCCTTGGAAGTTTTTAGGATTACGAGTGTTTTGCACAATGTCCAATGAGATTCCAATATGTTACCAGAGAGGTAGATGGACAATGAAAATTGGTGTGCCTAAAGAGATTAAAAACAATGAGAACAGGGTCGCGCTTACACCGGCGGGAGTGATGCAGCTCGTTCAGCATCAGCATCAGGTCTTGGTGGAAAAAGGAGCGGGGCTGAATTCCGGTTTTATCGATGAGCTTTACATGGAAGCTGGCGCGTTGATTGTTGATACGGCCGCAGAAGTATGGAAAAGCGAAATGGTTGTTAAGGTGAAGGAGCCTACTCCTGATGAGTATCAATATTTTTATGATGGACTGATTTTGTTTACGTATTTACATCTGGCAGCTGATCGCGCTTTGACAGAGGCTTTGGTAGAAAAGAATGTCGTGGCGATTGCCTATGAGACCGTGCAGCTGCCAAATAGGACGTTACCATTACTGACACCGATGAGTGAGGTTGCTGGAAGGATGGCAACCCAAATCGGGGCATCTTTCCTTGAAAAATCCCGTGGAGGCAAGGGTGTCTTGCTTGGTGGTGTGCCTGGTGTGAACAGAGGTAAAGTTACGATCATAGGCGGAGGTGTGGTCGGCACGAATGCCGCCAAGGTTGCAGTTGGTCTTGGGGCACAAGTATCAATCCTTGATGTGAGTCCGGATCGTCTGCGTGAGCTTGATGATATTTTCGGCAATAGCATCACGACATTGATGTCGAGTCCTTATACGATAGCAGATACTGTTGCAGAATCTGACCTGGTCATTGGCGCGGTACTTATTCCGGGTGCGAAGGCTCCGAAACTGGTAACTGAAGAAATGGTCTGCCTGATGCAGGAAGGATCCGTCATTGTCGACGTTGCAATCGATCAGGGCGGGATTTTTGAAACAGCCACCCATGTTACCACACATGCCAATCCGACATATGTAAAACACGGCGTTGTCCATTATGCGGTGGGGAATATGCCTGGCGCAGTCCCGAGGACTTCAACAATGGCGCTTACCAATGTGACGGTTCCATATATTTTACAAATAGCTAACAAAGGCTATAAGCAGGCATTCGAGGAGAATGAAGCCTTACATAAGGGGCTGAATGTGGTTAGTGGAAGGATTGTTTATGATGAAGTTGCTAAGGCTCATCAGATGACGATGATTTAGGGAGTTTGTTATTTTTTGATAGCAAAATTGATAATTTTTAAGAGCTTAGAGCGCTTGCGAGAGGCAATGCACCTCAAATATCAGTACTCAAAAGTGATTTTCTTATAAAGGAGGTATTTTTCATGACTTTGCAGACTTTAACAATCAACAAACAGCGTTTGGAACAACGAATCAATGAGTTAGCGGAGATTGGGAAGATCGGTGAAACAGGTGTATGCCGTCTTGCCTTGTCCAAGGAGGACCGCCAGGGAGTTGAAAAGGTTAAGTCGTGGATGGAGGATGCAGGACTAACTGCAAGAATCGACGATTTCGGTAACCTGATTGGACGGTTCGAAGGTGAAAGTCCAGATGCACCGATTTTAATGCTTGGATCCCACATAGATTCGCAGCCTTATGGCGGCCGGTTTGATGGGGCAATTGGTGTGCTAGGTGCTTTGGAGGTCGTGCAAACGATGAAGGAGCACAATATTGTCCCTAAGGTGCCGATCGAAGTCGTTGCTTTTTGCGATGAGGAGGGTTGCCGATTCAACAAAGGACTGTTTGGTGTCAGGGGAATCCTCGGCAAACTGGAAGAAGGTGAGCTGGAACGGGCAGACAAAGAGGGAGTAACCAGGAGAGAAGCACTGATAGAGTTTGGCTGTGATCCAGAGAATTTCCAGGCATCTCAATATCCAGAGGTGAGTATCGCTGCTTTCCTTGAAATGCACATTGAACAGGGTCCTGTTCTTGAGAAGAATAACTTGCCGGTTGGCATAGTTACTGGGATTTCAGGCCCGTTGTGGTTGACCGTTGAATTAGAGGGATTTGCTGGACATGCTGGTTCCGTACCAATGCCGATGAGGCAGGATGCATTAGTCGGTGCAGCGAAGGTTATTATTGCCCTCAACGAATTGGCAAGTGAAGATCCAGATGCCCCAACGGTTGGTACTGTAGGAAGCTTAAAGGTCTTCCCGGATTCAAGAAACATAATTCCTGAAAAAGTCAGCTTTACAGTGGATTTAAGAGATATTGATATTAATAGAAGACACCGGATAGAAGAGCAGCTCAGAATGAGAATTGACGAGATCACAGCTCAGCATGGATTAACATGCAAGATCTCGAAGGACACAAATAGTGAGCCGCGTTACTGCTCCAATGAAATAATGGATGTCATGCGTGAGGAAAGCAAGAATATGGCATTGGATACGATGGAGTTGATGAGCGGTCCATTCCACGATTCCCTAGCTTTATCATACGTCTGTGATTACGGAATGATCTTCGTCCGCTGCAAAGACGGAATCAGCCACAATCCAGCAGAATTCTCTACCATAGAGGATATATCCTTAGGAACAGAATTACTGTACCGGACAACAGTAAAGATGGCAGAAAAAGCCTAAAACAAAAACATTTTACCCCTTTAAAGCGCCGGGGGTCTGACCCCCAGTGCTTTAGAGTGTTAAAGAGGCAGTATATTGAATCAAGAGAAAAGCTTAATAAAAGAAAATGAAGGTTGAACTTACAATGATCAATGGGGAAGTTTTATACGATTCTCAGAATCTTTGTTTAGAGGCAGTTTTTGATTTGAATTAAAGAGAAGAAGCCGATACAGCATGTATCGGCTTCTTCTTTTTAACCAATTAGCTTTGATAATCGTAAAGAATTTTACAAAAATAGAACTGGTCTAAGAATGTATTATCAATCTAATTTAAGAAGGGGTGATATTGATTGTTCTTTATTTGAAATTGGTAGGTTTGTATAAATATTGTTAAATAAGTCCATTAGAATAAAAAATTCTTACCATACGTCCAGCCGGTGGAGAAAGGGGTTAAATGAATGGAAAAATCTCTATGATTTTTTATGGAAATTTTCAATAAATTCAGAAATTATTTCTCGGGAAAGCGCAGGATATGACTTTATTTTTACATAATGTCGTACTTTGGAATTTGGTGACGAACATTGAAAGTGAGATGAACTATAAAGCAGTTTCATAGATTTTTGCAATGGAAGCTTGTACATTTAGGGGGGATTTATACACATAGGTTGGTTGATTATCTTCATTATTGCCTAATTGCCAATAAAATCATTTATCGTATTCATAAGAGATTGGTTTCTTTAGAAAAGGAGATGAAAAGATTAAAGGGTAAGAAGGAAACATTATATTTTCAACCAACAATTTTTAAAAAGTCGCTTTTAATGAAGTAAAGTTATATAGGCAGCCACATTCATTTCCCACAGAAAATATGGACTAAAGTCCATTTACTAATCAAAGGCATAAGATACATCTGTAGACCTTTGAAGGGAATGATTAAATTGTATAATGACCCGAGAATGTATGCTTATTACAGTAATGCAAATGCACCGTTCAATAACTTAAATCGCGAAGGAACATTTCCGGAATTATTTGAAGCCATACTTACTGGTATCAAAAGAGAAGCTTCAGAAGTTGATTTTTATCAGCGCATAGCAGATGCTGCGCCTAATCAAAATCATAAAAGTGTCATTTTGTATGCAGCAGAAGGCAAGAAATTTTATTTGCAACAATTTACTGATCTGTATGTGTCCCTTACAGGAATCCAGCCTGAGTATGAAGTTGACAAAGTTACTTTTCACAGTTATAGAGAGGGTTTGCAGAAGGCTTATGCAGCTGAGGCAGAGGGTTATCAAGAATATCGAAACAGTTTTTCCCTTAGTCAACATCCGCTAGTACAACATGTTTTTGCATGGGCTTTTTCCGCAAAATCAGAGTATGCATCAAGATTTGCTGTTTTAAGTAATGATGTTCCTTTGGAAATAAGAGACTATGGTCGAGAACCTTTTGTAGTGAATATTGACGAGGCTACTACACAAAACGATACTTACCGCACAGCTTTATGGACTGGAAAAAATCTGCAAGTGACCTTGATGAGTATTAATGTTGGAGATGATATCGGGTTAGAGGTTCATCCGACTACGGATCAATTCCTGCGTATTGAAGAAGGTCAAGGTCTTGTTCAGATGGGTGACAGTAAAGATCAATTAGATTTTGAAGAACAGGCGTTTGATGATTATGCGATCATGATTCCTGCTGGAAAATGGCACAATGTCACCAATACAGGAGATAAACCGCTTAAAATTTATGCAATCTATGCACCGCCTGAGCATCCATTTGGTACTGTCCATGAAACGAAAGAAGATGCCATGGCTGCTGAAGAAATGTAATAAAAAAAAGGACTGCTGAGTCCTTTTTTTGTTTAGTTGTGATGAAATTAAATAATCAACATCCCTGTACCAATTGTAATCAGAATGGCTCCAGCAATAGTAAACTTGGTTGGCTTTTCT
Source organism: Bacillus sp. JJ1609 (assembly GCF_036967045.1). Classification (NCBI taxonomy): domain Bacteria; kingdom Bacillati; phylum Bacillota; class Bacilli; order Caryophanales; family Bacillaceae; genus Bacillus; species Bacillus sp. JJ1609. The sequence goes on from NZ_JBALSS010000048.1 coordinate 7,962, forward strand.
TTTAAAATAATAAAGCTTAATACCATGGTAAGTACTACACTAAACTTGTCGATAGGATTAACAATACTTACCTTCCCAAGTGCAAGAGCGCCAAAGTAGCAAAGCCACGAAAGTCCTGTTGCTGCTCCTGACAAAATTAGGAATATATATGCTTTCCTTGTGATCTTGTTGAGTTCTTTAATAGTTCCCTGAAAGAAAACAATGCCCCAGGCAAATAAAAGTATCACTATTGTGCGGATAAAGGTAGCAACATTAGAATCCACGTCTTCAATCCCGATTTTTGCCAAAATATTAGTTAGTGCGGCAAAAATAGCTGATAGAATTGCGAGGAAATATAAGATTTTGCACTGAAGACCTTCTTCTCTTTGTTATTCTTATCTTTTTTTCCTATTAAAACGAAAGTTCCAATTGAAATCACTATACCCCCAGTTACGATTGTAGCCGTAGCAGGTTCCTTGAGAACAATAAAGGATAATATGATCGTTAAGACTACACTTGCTTTATCAATCGGTACAACCTTCGATACATCCCCAATTTGTATAGCTTTAAAAAAACATAACCATGATAAACCTGTTGTTAGTCCTGATAGTACCAGGAAAATGAATGCGTGCATAGAAACGGTCATAATGTTATCAGTTTGTCTCGTTATGACCACCATTAGAAATGCCATAATCAAAACGACGATGGTCCTGACTGCTGTAGCCAAATTAGAATCAACATTCTCGATTCTCATCTTAGCTAGTATTGCTGTGAAAGAAGCAAATAAGGCAGCCAGTAGTGCTAAAATAATGCTCATGTTTTGGCTAACTCCATTTCTGTGTGAACCTAATATGCATTTTTAGTTTGTAAAAAAGTCCCAGTAATATTCAGCAGTTGTTTTAACAAACACCGAGACCTTGTTAATAACGAGTCTAACTTTTGATTACATCCTTCACTAAGATGTATCAAGATAGCAAGTAAACGATGTTTTCTTACCGTTTCTTTTTGTTAAAGAAGGAATATTTTATCGACTATAGAATTTACAGTTGATGGTATTTAAATACGATGAGGTGTTAAAACATGTTTGAAATTAAAAATACTGACTATCCACCATTGGATACTGAAAGAATGAACTTGCGGATTTTAACCCTTGAAAACTCTAAAGAAGTTTTCATACATTTCTCAGATAAAGATGTCACCAGGTTTATGGATATTGAACCTTGCAAAGGAATTTATGAAGCTGAAGAGATTATAAAATTTCATACAGAGGACTCTGGCTGCAGATGGGGTATGTATGATAATAGCAATAATAAATTCATAGGTACGATAGGGTTCCATTATTTGAGAAAAAATGAAAATTATATAGCGGAAGTTGGTTTTGACTTAGCTGAAGAATATTGGGGTAAAGGCTTTATGTCTGAAGCAATGAAGGAAGTCATTTTTTTCGGGTTCACAAAAATGGGTTTAGATACAATTGATGCAACTGTTGAACCTGCAAATGAGAGATCTTTGCATTTAATGAAAAGATTAGGATTTAAAGAGTATGAAGAACTGAAGGACGACTTAGTTTATTTTTATTTTGAAAAGAACGATTTGTAGGATGAGGCTATATAGCCATTTTAAATTGATTAATATGAAATAAGGTTTGAGCTGTTTTATGTATTTCCTTCTTAAAAAAACTAATCAGGCCTTCCTTGTCTGTTATTTTTTAACCAAATAGGGAAAAACAAAGTTATATCTCAGTAAATCATTATTGTTAAAGCAGTTTTGACTGTTTGACACATTACTGGGGTTAATATTTTGGTTATAAAAATAAAAGGAGGTATGCAGATTGAACGATATTACTGTTTATACAACAAATACTTGACCGTACTGTACAATGATGAAACAATTCCTTGAGGATCAAGGATTAACCTACAAAGAAGTGAATGTGCAGTTAGATCAAGCAGCTGCCCAAAAGCTAGTTGAAGAGACTGGACAGATGGGCGTACCGCAGACAAATGTAAATGGACACTGGGTACTCGGCTTTGATCCTGAAACGCTGATGCAGTATGTAAAATAGGTTATGGAAAAAGAGGCTAAGGCCTCTTTTTTACTTTATTTAGTATTTCTAGGAGTGTCAAAAATAGCATAAATCATAGCTGATTTTTTTCACGAATTTTTAAGTACTTTTCTAGATAACGAGATAGGATAGCTATTGTTTTCTTAAAATTTGGTATAATTAGAAGCAATCATAAACAACTTTCTAATAATAGACAGGAGCACACGTAATGGATGAAACAGTCACTTTACATGGTTCATATAATCAATCTAGGTACCAAGTGGCCGGACATGGTATACGGGATGTCCAGGTATTAAAGGAAGCATTCAAGAATATTGATGGCAGTTTGGTAAGCGATATTTATGGAAGCGGGAAGGTCATTGAAGATTTTCAGGTTAAAATGGCTTCATTATTAGGGAAGGAGAAGGCTGTCTTTTTCCCAAGCGGCACGATGGCTCAGCAGATAGCTTTGCGAATCTGGTGTGATGAGAAGGGTTCTCAAAAGGTAGCTTATCATCCTTTATGTCATCTGGAGATTCACGAGGAAGATGGCTTGAAAGAATTACATAAGATTGAAACGGTATTGCTTGCTGATAAAAATAGAGTGATCGAACTTGAAGAGGTTGTCGGAATGGAAGCTGGTATTTCATGCCTGTTGCTTGAATTGCCTCAGCGTGAAATAGGAGGGCAGTTACCTGGCTTTGAGACTCTTGTACAAATTTCTGAGCATTGCCGCAAGAAAGGGATTAAGCTACACCTTGATGGAGCCCGTTTACTTGAAGTACTACCTTACTATCAGAAAACGGCAGCTGAAGTTTGCGAGCTTTTTGATAGCGTATATTTGTCCTTTTATAAAGGCATTGGCGGTATTGCAGGGGCGATTTTGGCTGGAGATCCACCGTTTATCGAGAAATCCAAGGTCTGGAAAAAGCGTTATGGCGGGGATTTAATAAGCTTGTATCCTTATATACTTTCAGCAGATTACTATTTTGATAAAAGAGCTCACAAAATGCAGCAGTACTATGATAATGCGAAGGAGCTCGCCCAGTTTTATAATTCATGCCATGATATCTCAACACTTCCGCAAGTTCCCGTTTCAAATATGTTTCATGTTCACATCCCTTACGCAAAAGAGGAAGTGGAAGCGGTTATAATAGAAGTTCAACAACGAACAGGGGTTGGTATCACCAACCATTTAAGAGAAACGGGAGAAAATTCCTGTTATTGGGAAGTGAGTTTGGGTGATCGTTATTCAGAGGTTCCAAAGGAAACTTTGATAGAAGCATTTAATCTGCTTGATTTGAAGATGAAGTTGAGGTTTGAAACTAAATAAATAAATAATTTGAGTTTTTGGCTAACTTAATAGGGCATGAGTTCTGTTTGTACGGGCTCATGCCTTTTAGTTTGGAAATGGTTTAGAGACTACTTTTTATTTCGCCGTTAAGTGGATCAGTAACCATCAGCCAATTCATTAACTATCAAAGAAAGGGTAAATACGCATAATATGTTTTTGCAATTTCTTTGCATGTAGTTGTTTTACCAACACTGCTTGCTCCCTCTAACAATAATCGTCATTCTTTATTAAAGTATCATTTATCTGTGTGATGACGGTGTCCTTAGGGAGATTGGAACAAAGGCTTTCTAAAGATGAAAATTTCTCCTCATTAGAAAATAAGTAAAATCCAGCTCCATCGTGGAAAATAGTGATAAAAGTGGTTTCTCCGTCTATTTTAAAAATAGGGATGGACCTGTCTCTTTTCCTTCCCCATTCCTTCACTTTCTCTAATCGGAATATCAAATTATCCGAATAGGAAATAGAGTAAAACTCATTTTGTGCTGGAAGCCAAAAAGTCTCATCCATTACAAGCTTTAGGGCATTTGGACAAGGAATCTTTACAGTAAAACAAGGTGGATGATATTGATGCCTGCCTAGGAAGTCATAATATGATCTTTTTTCATCAAGGTCCTGCAATGTGAAATTTAATTGATTCCTTTTTAAAAAAGTTATATATTCCTCTGCCTGGTCCTCATATAGAACAAAGGTTAGATAGAGCGGATAGTTGTTTTGAGCAATAAGGAAATCGAGTAAAAAGTTCTTGTTTTCTTCGACATAGTCACCGTCTTCTGTACCTCCTCCAATGAAAAAGACTCTTTCAATGGCTCCATCCAAGCTTGTGAAATGCCCTAAATTATTAAAAAACTCTTCAGTTATAACTTCTTCAGTTATCCATATTTCTGCCATTTGTCTGCTCCTATCTGAAAATCTTAAAGCATTTTAATATTTATACTTTTACCTGCTTAGATCCATTTAGTCAATATCATCAAAATAATTGAGAAGACAGTTTAACAATCCAAAGAGGACTGATAACCAATAGATTTTTACTGTGTATCGTAAAAAAGAGCATTCTGGTTTGTGCAGAAATGCTGGTTCACTTTTTAAATTTTTCCATCATTTATAGCTTCTGATTTAAACAAAGCTGGATTGTTTTGAGTGTTCAAGCTTTGGGTGGATGCCCACAGATTCGCCAGGAATCTTGGCATCATTTGCTGGGAAGGCATGCAGCCATACCTTGAAAAATAGATAAACAGCTTTAAGTATGTACGCGCATTACCAGGAAGGTGGATTTCTTGTGCGTAAAATTCATTCTCCGTTAATGTAGCAAAAGAACGAGTTTCGAAGCCTGAAATGAAGCGTGTTTTCTCACCCTTGTATTCATTTTCGATGAAATGGATTTTTTTAATTATGGTCGGGTCATCATTACCATCATAGTTTGCGAGCCTTGCCTGCTGAAAGGCGGGTACAGAATCTAATTCTGAAACAAGTGATAACACATGACCATATGCTTTATCGTGACCTTCATATAAAGGAGTGAGATTTAAATCTTCTAGTAAATTTACAAGCTGAAGAGTTACTCTTTTTAAATATGTCGGCCTGAAAATTTGCCTCGACAGCTTCAACTCATCCAAAGAATCACAAACAAATGAGGTGAAAAAGTACCATTGTCCGTTGTCATCAAGACTTAAATCATACTTTCTTCCATCCTTCTCCAACAGATAATCCTTAAAACGAACCTCTTTGTCGAAAGTAAAATCACGTTCTTTCTCCTCCCCAGGCATAAAGCCAAATGGTGCTTCAATAGGGACTGCAATTTCTGAATATAATTTATTCTTCAAGTTGGGACACACCTTTTTTAGTAAGTTCAATAATAGTCAGATTACCCATTCCTTCTCAGTTGAACACCTTCGAATATTAAAAAATAATTCCATTGGCGACTTTACTAAAGGGTGTGGTGAGGAAGGTTTTAATTCATGTTTGATTTATAAAAAATAACAAGGGGAAGTTGACTAAGTCAACTAATAATTCTATACTTAAGCTTGTAATAAATTTTCGAAATATTCAGGAGGGAAGAGATGGATACAAACCAATATGTAGAGAAGATTAGGAAATTCAATCGTTTTTATGCGAACGTTTTAGGTAAAATCGATCAAGAAATCTATAATCAACCTTTTCCTTTAACAGAGGCACGTGTTATTACTGAAATACATATCAGAAAAGGCTGCACAGCAACAGAAATAAGAGAAAACCTTGGGATTGATCGCGGTTATATGAGCAGAATAGTTCAAAAATTTGAGGAAGAGAAGATCATTTTTAAAGAGCAATCATCAGATGATAAACGCCAATACTTACTCTTTCTTACTGACTATGGTAAAGAAATTTTAAATGGCCTGGTTGAAAATGCAAATCGCGAAGTAAGTAAATCGATTCAAAAAATGTCCAATAGTGAACTGAACAAGTTGATAAGTTCGATGGAAGCCATAGAATCAATTTTCTCAAAAGAACATTCCGCTCAGCCAGAGGTATCCATTAGAACATTTCAACCAGGGGATGTTGGTTTTGTAGCACACTTGCATGGAAGGCTGTACGAAAACAAATATAATTTTGGGAAGATATTTGAATATTATGTTATGAAGGGCTTAACAGAATTTATGATCAATACTGATGGAGGAGAACTTTGGATTGCTGAAGTAGATGGTAAAATGGTTGGTTCGATAGCCATTACTAAATCCGATCACTCAGTTGCCCAGCTAAGATGGTTTGTTTTAGATGAAAATTATCAAGGTATGGGTATAGGTACGAAACTTATGGAGACTGCTATCGGTTTCTGTAAAGAACAAGGTTACAAAAATATATTTTTATGGACAGTAAGCATTTTAAAAACGGCTCGTTATCTTTATCAAAAGTATAATTTTAGATTAACAGAAGATAAACCAAACGATGAATGGACTGGGGCGAAATTAGTGGAAGAACGATGGGAATTAAATCTTTCTGATGAATCGTTAACTCCATAAGAAGAGTTCATTGAGGCAGCTCTTATTCTATAAAAAGGCATTCGTACAAAATAAACAAGCATCTATTTTGCTAGTCGCGAGAACCATCATGCTGTTTATTGTGAAGATCTGACAGAATGAAAGTGGAACTAGGTGGTCCTAAATGTTAGATGAGAGAAAGAGTTCTTACTTGGACTAACGTGAAAATTACATATTATGCTGATGAAGCAAACATCGGAGGGGCTAGATGAAGACTGTGATTGGATATAGTGGAGGCAAGGATTCAACGCTTGCTTTATTTAAAATACAAAATAATCCTGATTACGAGATTGACTCATTGCTTGTGACTCTTACAGAAGGCTTTGATCGCGTTTCAATTCATGGAGTTCGATATGAACTGCTTAAGCTGCAGTCCGAGTCCCTAGGCATTCCATTAAGAGAAGTCTGGATCCCGAAGGATTGTCCAGATGAAAAGTATCAGGAAATTATGGGTAAAGCCGTTGCTAAGATGAACGATGACGGAGTCACTCATATTGCTTTCGGTGATATTCACCTAAAGGATGTTCGGAATTATCGCGAAAAAATGCTTTTAGGAACAGGAATAACCCCACTATTTCCTCTCTGGGAAATACCTGTAGAGGAGATCTGCAGTGACTTTATAAACCTTGGCTTTAATACAGTGCTAACATGTATTGATATGGATAAATTAGATAAGACCTTCGCAGGAAGAATATATGACTGGGAGTTTGTAAGAGATTATCCTAAAGAAACTCACGATATCTGCGGAGAGAATGGTGAGTTCCATTCTTTTATATTTGATGGTCCTAACTTTAAATTTCCTATCAATTTTGAATTAGGTGAACAAAAGGTAACACCTGACTATTTCACCAAAAAAGACCGATTCCTTTACATAGACTTAATTCCAATTTAGATTACAGGAAATAATGAATAGATTTAATGAAAGGAAGTATTCATTATTTATCTATCTTGAACTTCAACTAACCGGGCAGTTAGTTGAATAAGAAATGAAAACGTTGTATATATCGAAGCAACGAGAGGAATGGGATAATTTGAAAAAGGTTTAATTAATAAACCCATCACTTTGCATGTTGGAAAAGGGTTTTGAAACTATGTTCTAATCGTCTTTTTATAGTAATAATTGACAAATTCATAAAAGAATAAAAAAATTGAAATAACTACTATATATGTTGGAATTGAGTACATCAGTTTCCAGCCATGATAGGTGAATACATTGAACTTAACACTGATATAATCAAAAAATATAGCAAAAATTGTCCATACTACAATATAAAGAACCAATTTTATTCCTTTCGGCATAAGTTTGTCATAAATATAAACACACATATAACCAAAAGGAAGATAAATCCCGTCTAAAATTAAGTCAAACCATTCAAATGCATTCGAATCGTTTAAGTCATATAAATCATATGGCCAAGGGGTGGCGATGGTGTGATCAATAATCTTAGGGATTGCTACACTTAATAATAGGATAAAATAGTTATTTCTGAAGGGAATCTTTTAGGTAGCTTAAACAAAATTGTACTTAAAAGAATTATGATTATTATAAACCATTCATTTTCATCAAAGTCATTTGGCATAGTTAACATTTATAACGAACGCCTCTCTTCAAATAATTTCTTTCTATAGTAATTCCACAAAAAGTATGAACTAGAAACAATAAAGCCGAATTGAATAAATGAATAGCCGACATTCCAATTCTTTTTTATTAGGAGACCTGAAAAAATAAAGCAATATTCGATTAATACCACCATAATAATCGCAAGTAAAATAAGACCATATTTTTTCACTTTATTATTGAAAATTAACGAAATATCAAAAAACCAGATTATGAGAAGAGGAAACAAGACGAGTCTCTTTAAAATACGGGTATAAAAATCCCCTAAGTCTTTTGAAAACCCTAATCCTTTAAGATTTATTAAAATTAATGAGTAACTGTTATGGATAAGTAACCATATAACCATCCAAAGGAAAAAAATTTCAAATAAATGCATTCTTTTTGAAGTGACACAGAAGGAAATAAATAGAATTAAGGTTATTGATAAAAAAATGGATAATATCATCTAGATCACCTCAAAGATTGAGTGTAATTAGTTTTTGAAAGAAAACTGAAAAATATTCTAGAGGTGTGACAATAAGATAACGTTTTTCAAGTTAAGAGTTACGTTTTATAT
>NZ_JBALSS010000049.1:0-4984 GCF_036967045.1 Bacillus sp. JJ1609
AGTTTGTCTACAGCCTGAAACAGCAAACATATGGTTCGCTGTTTCCTTTATTATTCCATCCATTCTGTATGGAAGATGCCTTCTTTATCAATGCGCTGATACGTATGCGCACCGAAGTAGTCACGCTGCGCCTGAATCAGGTTTGCAGGCAGGGTTTCTGTTCTGTAGCTGTCAAAGTAGGACAGTGCTGCAGAGAAGCTAGGAACCGGAATACCATTCAGAACTGCAGCAGAGATAATTTCACGGAGCGACTGCTGATAGCTTTGGGCAATTTCCTTGAAATACGGATCAAGCAGCAGGTTTTTCAAACCTGGATCGCGATCATATGCTTCCTTTATTTTTTGCAGGAATTGCGCCCTGATGATGCAGCCTCCGCGGAAAATCATTGCAATTTCACCATAGCTCAAATCCCAGTTGTATTCTACCGATGCTGCTCTCATTTGTGCAAAGCCCTGGGCATACGAGCAAATCTTGCTTAAGTATAATGCTTTGCGAATGGATTCAATGAAGGCTTCACGGTTGCCTTCAAAAGGTTTCGCTTCTGGTCCAGTCAGCACCTTGCTTGCTTCAACGCGCTCTTGTTTCATGCTTGAGATAAAGCGGGCAAAAACAGATTCAGTGATGATTGGCAGAGGCACACCAAGATCAAGCGCACTCTGGCTTGTCCATTTTCCAGTGCCCTTTTGACCGGCAGTATCCAAAATCACGTCAACTAGAGGTTTTCCTGATTCTTCATCCTTCTTAGTAAATATGTCAGCAGTAATCTCGATAAGATAGCTATCCAACTCGCCTTTGTTCCAATCCGAAAATACTTGATGCAACTCTTCTGCATTGAGACCTAAAATATGCTTAAGCATAAAATACGATTCGGATATTAATTGCATATCTCCGTACTCGATGCCATTGTGGACCATTTTCACATAATGGCCTGCTCCATCCGGACCGATATATGTTGTACATGCTTCTCCATTGACTTTAGCAGATATGTCCTGGAAAATCGGAGCAACTAAATCATAGGCTTCCTTCTGTCCTCCAGGCATGATGGACGGACCATGCAGAGCCCCTTCCTCACCGCCGGATACGCCTGTCCCGATGAAGTGAAGGCCTAGCTCACTCAATTCCTTGTTACGACGCTGTGTATCGGCAAAATATGTATTGCCTCCATCAATGATGATATCTCCTTTTTCAAGATAAGGTTTCAACTGTTCGATTGTCGCATCTGTCGCTGCACCAGCTTTGACCATCAGCAAGATTTTGCGTGGCTTTTCAAGTGATTGGACAAATTCTTCAATCGTGTAAGTACCGACGAGATTTTTTCCTTTTGTTTCAGCCAGCATTTCTTCCGTTTTCTCTCTAGAACGATTATAAACGGATACAGAATAGCCTCTGCTTTCAATATTCATCGCCAAGTTCTTGCCCATGACTGCAAGGCCTATAACGCCGATTTGTTGCTTTGACATTTTTCCAACTTCCCTTCTGTCTAAAACTAGGTTTTTATATGCATACTCTATAATTTAGCAATGATAGATTTGTGTTGCAAACATTCAGATCTGGGCCCTTATTTATTTTGACTTAACTACTGTCAGTTAAACATTCTATTTGTCTTTTCTCTCTTCATTGTCATGCAACTTGCGGTCCTGCAGGAAATCTTTATTAAAGCTTGTATCTGTTCCTTTAATTTCTTCAGGAACTTTATTTTTAATTTGTGAACCAGCACTCTCAATTATGCTTTTGCCATATTTCTCTCTCAACATGCTCATTGTATTAATCAGCGGTTCCTTCCTTGCATCCTGCTCAAATGAGAAAAGATCCAGCTGTTTCACTGCTTGATCCGCTTCAAGAAGGTCAGTGCCGGTAATGCCCAACAGTCTTACCGGATCCCCGTTCCAATGCTTCAGGAACAGCGTTTTGGCGGCAGCAGCAATTTCATCCTTTTTAGAAACAGGATTTTGGAGCTTGTGGCTCCGCGTAATCGTCTTCCTGTCCTTAAAACGGATCATGACACTTATATTCGTTGCCACGGCTTCCTTTCGTTTCATCCTGACCGCTACTTGTTCAGAAAGCCTTTCAAGCACCTTCAAAAGCTCGACCTGGTTTGAAACATCTCTCGGCAAGGTTGTGGAATTACCAATACTTTTAAAATCATAGACTGATTCCGGATCGACTACCCGATTATCCTGGCCATTGGCTCTTTCCTTCAGCCTTATTCCGTTAATACCGAGCAGACCTTTCATCTGTATGTCATTTGCCTCTGCCAAGCCGCCAATTGTGTTGATTCCGATACTTTTTAGTTTGTCCGCAGTTTTGCTTCCTACTCCATGCATCTCTCCTACCTCCAGCGGCCAGAGAATCATAGGAATGTCACGTTTCCTCAAAACCGTGATACCCAGGGGTTTTTTCATATCGGAGGCAGTTTTAGCGAGAAATTTATTAGGAGCTATCCCAATACTGCATGGAAGATCTAACTGCTCTAGTAACCTCTTCTGAATACTTTCTGCAATCAGCAGGGGAGAACCAAGGTCGGAACAGTCTGTGATATCCATATAGCCTTCATCAATTGAGACTGGCTCTACGAGCTCGGTGTATTGACGCAATAAATCAAACATGGCAGCAGAGGCTGATCGATAGCGTTCAAAATTTGGTTTCTTTATGATCAAGTCAGGGCATAGCTTCTTTGCCTCCCATAATGGCATGGTTGTCCTGACCCCGAATTTCCTCGCCTCATAGCTGCAAGTTACAATTATCCCCCGGCGTTCTTCAGGATTCCCGGCAATCGCAAGCGGTTTCCCCTTTAAGTCTGGATCATAAGCCATTTCAACCGAAGCATAGAAACTATTCATATCAACATGTAAAATAACCCTGCCTTTTTTCGGATACATCTCTTTCATGTCAGCCACTTCCCAAATATACGTTCCCTCTTATTTTATCAAAAAAGCCCTAGCAATACCTAGAAGATGATTATTCAGCTGACGTTACAAACTGTATGGATCATTATAAAGACTCATTTATAGAATCTTCCTACAAACTTATATAAAATCGCCTGCTCCTTGCAGATTGTACCCCGCTCTGCTTAAATGTTTATTCAATAGAAAAATTTCTTTCTTGCTCTTGCATAAGTGATGATTACGGTTGTGAATTTTATGTGAAAAAATATTAAAAAGGTAAAGAACTAAATGTTAATGCCGATATAAATACATACACAGGTAAGCCTATTTAAATGTTATTTATGCTAAGACGGGGGAATATTTATGCAGCATTGGTCTATCGGAAAGAAGTATGGAAGCGTTTTTATTTTTATTATGGTGATCTTTTTAGGCAGCTTCGTCTATCTATCGACTGTGCTTAATAATCTGGCAGGAGCAATCGACCAGGCTGAGGAAAAAAGTGATTATGCGATCATGATCAGCGACATGGGTTCCACTTTTCGGCAAAAATATATTATCATTACAGATTACATAACTGAACCAAAACCAGAACTGATGGCACTTTATAAAAAGGAATCGGAGAATTTCAATGCGTCTGCAGTAAAGTTGAAATCCAATGTTAGATCCGAGGAAGAAAAAGCTCTATATAACGCAATTATGAAGACAGATAAATATATGGACAATGTATGGGAAGATGAAATATTAGCAACAGTAGAAGATTTCAAACAAAAAGGCGAACAAGTTGATATCTTCACTCAAATCAGTCTTGCCAATAAGGCTGAGACCATACGGGATATGAATATCGATAAACTGAATTCCCTAAGGACTGTCATTCTTGATGATCGAACGAAAATCATGAAGGAAACTCATTCCTCGATCGCATCCATGGTCCAGAATACATTTATGATAATGATCATAGCATTCGTCATCTCGTCGATTGCTATGTACTTTGTATCCCGTAACATCAGCAGGGGCCTAAAAGATGTAGTAGCTTATTGCAAGAAGCTTGCTGCGGGCGAATTGAATGTAAAGGTACTAGATGCTAAAAGCAAGGATGAGGTTGGCCAGATTATTGCCGCTATGAACCAATTGTCCGGAAACCTTAAGGCATCAATCTCCAGTATCCTGTCATCTTCTGACCAGGTTAATGAAATGTCAAGGAATTTAAAGCTTAATGCAGAAGCTACGACCCAAGCGAATAACGAGATCACTACTTCAATCATGCAGGTTGCATCGGCTTCTGAGGAACAAGTTAAAATTTCCGAACGTACAAATAATGCCGTTGAAAATGTTTCTTCACAGTTAATAGAGGTCACTGGATCACTTAAAGAAACTCTATATACTACATCTGTTTCGAAGGAGAAGATTGAGCAGGGCAAACAGTATGCTTTCAGCGTTACCGAACAGATGGATATGATTAATGAAAAAGTAAACGAATTATCGAATGTGATCCATTCACTGAAGAATAATTCTCAGGAAATCCATAGAATTATTGAGATCATTACTGATATCTCGAATCAGACAAACTTGCTTGCACTCAATGCTGCAATTGAAGCAGCACGCGCCGGTGAACATGGTAAGGGATTTGGTGTCGTTGCACAGGAAGTCCGAAAGCTCGCTGAACAATCAGCAGGCGCGGCTGAAAGCATCCGCAATATTCTTGAACAGACCGGGAAGGAAACAAACCAGGCTGTGAATGTTATGGATGAAAGCCAGGCGACCGTATTGAAAGGAAATGAACTTGTGGAAAAAGTGGCGATTACTTTTACTGAAATCGCAGAATCGATTGAAGAAGTAAGCATGAAAGGAAATCAAGTAAGCGAAGCAGTTGTAAACGCGAATGAAAAAATGGAGTTTATGGCTCAATCAGCCACTGAAGTTATCATTGCATCATCAAAGTCTGCACAATTCCTTGAACAGGTTGCTGCTACAACAGAGGAACAAAACGCAACAATGCAGGAGCTTTTGGAATCATCAGGAAAACTTTCAAGCATGGCAGAGGATTTGCGAAAATCGTTTTCGAGCTTCAAGTTATAGAAAAATACAAACAAGGCTGGTTC
>NZ_JBALSS010000050.1:0-2853 GCF_036967045.1 Bacillus sp. JJ1609
TCTTTTTTTATAAACTAGATCGGTTCTGGCATAGTTAAATTCCGGAACAGCTTTTTGCATGCGTGCTACTGGTTGTTGTTCCATTTCTTTTTTCAAAGGGCTCATGGCAAACTGCTCATCCTGGCCTTTTTGCACTGGATCTTCTTTGCGGATTCTTGATACTTTTCCTATTTGGAATGGATCGTAATCCAATCCTACTTCTCGTTCTGCATATTGCATATATTGATAATTCGTTACCGGAAGAATATATCCCATTATGATTTCCCCCAAGAACTTATTTTTTTGATAAAAAATTATATTAATAAATGATTTTTACTCTCACTATACCTTTCTGAAGATTTCCCCTTTTTCTGTCCGTAGTAAACCTACTATTTTACTTTTTGTTAAGTTCTTAGGGAAAAGAGCACCTAACAATTTATTTTTCGTTCGATTTTCCTATTCGGCTAAACATCAATCTTAAACAAAACAGCCTTTTGTTAAAAATCTTATTCTGTTATGATAAAGATTGTGCTATTTTTGGACGGAAATGAGGATTAAACATGAAGACGGCTAAATACAACCAGCAGATCATCAGCCTTGAACAGTATAATCGTGAGGACTACCAGAAGCTCTATGATGATGGAAAAAAAGGCATGCTTACTTGTTCTGAATGTGGGGATCCGGTCCGACTTTATTTAGGAATACAGAACAAGCCTCATTTCTATCATCATCTCTCGAAGAAGGAAGACTGTTCAGACCTAAACGATCCATCTTCACCGCCAGAAAAAGTAAAGGAAAAAATCGAATATATTGAAAAGAATGGGTTTCGCATCCCTAAATCAAGATCGATTACTGCCGAGGCAGAAAAAGACCAAAATTTTATCGCTCCTCGGGAAATTAAGATTCCCTCACCTTTTACACCCATTCCTCCGGCTAAGCCTGGAGCTAAACTAAATTATTTAAGACAATTGAAGGAAGCTGGTACTCAATTTGATGGTAATCAGGAACAAGCCATCATCAGTACAGAGGGACCGTTATTGATACTTGCAGGTGCAGGAAGCGGTAAGACAAGGGTGCTGACAGCAAGGACAGCATTCATGCTTGAAGAAAAAAAGATTGCCCCTGCCTCCATTATGCTTGTGACTTTTACGGCAAAGGCAGCTTCTGAAATGAAAAAACGGATCACTCAGTATCCTGGCATGACCCCTGGCAGAGTTAATCAGCTCGTTGCCGGTACATTCCATAGTATTTTCTACAGGATTCTTTGCTTCCACGAACGTGAAAAATGGTCGTCGGACAAGCTAATGAAAAAGGATTGGCAGCGGGAACAAATTTTAAAAGAAGCAGGCAGAAAGCTTCAGCTCGACGATAAGGAATTTGCTTATGATCTCGCCCTACAGCAAATCGGACTTTGGAAAAACACGATGATCATGCCAGATAAGGTTAAGCCTGAATCGCCGTGGGAAGAAAAAGTGGCTCTTCTTTATAAAGACTATGAATCTGCCAAAGAAAAACAGCGGATGTTCGATTTTGATGACATGCTTTTAGGCTGTTATAAACTCTTTAAAGAGCAGCCTGATATTCATGAAAACTACCAAAATCGTTTTCAGTATTTTTTGATCGATGAATTCCAGGATATTAATAAGGTTCAGTATGAATTGGTAAAAATGCTTTCCAGCAAAACAGGCAATGTCTGTGCAGTTGGTGATGATGATCAATCGATCTATTCTTTTCGCGGCAGTGATCCAGCCTATTTGTTCATGTTCAAAGATGACTTTAAAAATACAAAATTGATCGTCCTAAATCAAAATTACCGGTCTCCGCATGAGATCGTCGAGACAGCGAACACGGTCATATCAGCAAATATCGTCCGCCATGATAAGGAAATGAAGGCCCAGTTTTCAGGCGAATGCCCGCCGGTACTTTTCCATCCATATGACGAGGAAGAAGAAGCGACAATGATCCTCACCGATATCCAGGAACGGATTGAAAAAGGTGCGCGACCAGGCGACTTTGCCATCCTGTTCCGTACAAATGCCGGCAGCAGGGCTGTGTTTGAAAGGCTGGCCAATTCGAGTCTGCCATTTCGTGTTGACCAGGATATAGAATCCTTCTATGAACGATTCATGGTAAAAGGTATGCTTTCTTTTTTAAGATTAAGCCTGAACTCTGATGATTCAGAAGCAGTTAAAAATATTCTTCCTTCCCTCTTCTTGAAGCAATCCATTTTCCGGGACCTTCAGGCAAACAGCATCCTGAATGATTGCTCGATGCTTGAGGCACTGGCACATGTAAAAACAGGATTTGCATTCCAGGAGCAGAAGCTCAAGAAGCTTATTCCGATTGTCCGTTCTCTCTCGTCGTTACCTCCTGTAACAGCTATTGATATCGTTGAGAAGGACCTTGGTTACCAGGATTTTATCAAAAAGCGCGGAAACGAAGGCAATCAGCTTGAGAAGGGTTCGGACGACATCCGAGATATGAAAGTGGCAGCCCGCCATTTTAAAACTGTCGCAGAGTTTATCGAGCATGCAGACCATATGACTGCAATGAATGCAGAGATAAAACGAAGCAGCAAAAATATAACTGACGCAGTCACACTGAGTACGATCCATCGATCAAAGGGCCTGGAATATGAAAACGTCTATATAATCGGTACAGTGGACGGAAGCATCCCGCATGATTACGCCTTAGATTCCTATCGGAATGGTGACCCTCAGCCGCTTGAAGAAGAAAGACGCCTGCTATATGTAGCAGTAACGCGTGCCCAAAGGAACCTCTTTATCTCCGTTCCTCAAAGGAGACGGGGACGAAAGGCCAACCCTTCACGCTTTCTTTCTACCTTAAAAAGAAAAATGCCAAATGAGGACCTGG
>NZ_JBALSS010000051.1:0-15480 GCF_036967045.1 Bacillus sp. JJ1609
TTTAGTTTTCAAAGAACAAGTTAGTTAGCGTGTCGCCCAGAAGCGACTTTACTAATATACCATTCGGCGTTTTTTATGTCAACACTTTTTTTATTAAATGTTTTCTTTTCAAAACGCTTTTTATTATTTCAACCGCCTGCCGCGAAAATGTTTTTTCTGTGTTTCGCAGCGACGGTTATTAATATACCAAGTATTTCTTAAAAGGTCAACAGCTTTTTTTATTTTTTTACGATAATTTTTCAGGTACCTGATAATATCTGTGGTAAATGCCTTGACCCTTCGTTTCAACGTTAACAACAGCAATGATTTTCTTTTCAATCAAATACTCAACAAGTATTCCAAGATCAACAGAATACGGAACCAGCTCAGAGTGCGTCATCATCTCATTAAAAGACCAGTATTCATTTTCCTGCAGCACTTCAAGAAGATGCTGGGTGCCTATTTTTGTTCTTTTATGAATAAGGAATTCACTCGCAAGGAATAAAAGCTCCAATCTTTTTTCAATCGTTTCTTCACTGCAGACAAGCTCTTCATATAACTTATAAATTTCCGGTTCGATTTGTTTGACCTGATGCCAGACTGTAACCTCAGGATGAAATCCGTTTTCAATTACTGCAAGCCTCGCTAAATGATGCAAGGAATGAACCACATGGTTATAGGCATCGAGAAAATGATAGTTGTCAAAAAAAGCTTTACCATCTGTATATCTTCTTATTAATTTTGAGAATTCGATTCCCATTTTAATTTTTCTGCCGAAGAACGGAAATTCTCTTAATTCATGTTTTAGATTCGCAATACGTTCATTTCGATCAAAAATGATTTTACCGTTATAAAGCCAGTCAAATATTTTTTTGTTATTTCCTATCAAGAGCCAATCATGGATTTGCTTTTCAGTCACAATGTGCATGGCAGCTTTCTTGTCTCCATAAGAATAGTGTTTAACAAAAACAGGATCATCATTTTCTTTAACAATAATAAGCAGAATAACATCAAATGTATCGGTGGTTGGGATGGCTTTTTGCCTTTTCTCGACCATCACCACTCCAATTGTATTAGGATGGCTTGCGCGTTCTTGGTATATAGAACGAAGGATATCCTCCATAATAAACTCCTCCATTTGTTTGTTAGCATATATGTTCGACAATTATATAAAATCTCCTGCAATTTCTCTAGACATTTTTCGACAACCATTTAAGAGTGATTATGTTTTATCATGCCGAAAATGGTATGATATAGTTAGTTTTTAGGGAGGGAAATTGATGGCTAAATATTCTAGTAAAATAAATAAAATCCGAACTTTTGCACTAAGCCTGATCTTCATCGGCTTCATTGTTATGTATGGCGGCATCTTCTTTCGCAATTCTCCAGTTGTCATGACAATCTTTATGTTGCTTGGCCTGCTTTTCATTATCGCGAGCACAGCCGTTTATTTTTGGATCGGGATGCTTTCCACCAAAACTGTTCAGGTAGTCTGTCCGAATTGTGGCAAGCAAACTAAAGTTCTTGGCAGGGTAGATATGTGCATGTATTGCAACGAACCATTAACCCTTGACCCAAATCTAGAAGGCAAGGATTTTGATGAAAAATATAATAGGAAACAAGAACAGCATTAGGCCTTAGTCAGTCACGACAAGCTCTGATGCTGGGACAAAACAAATACAAAAATAAACTCGGCGCATATGCCGAGTTTTTCTTATTTATAAAGGTTGTTAAGCTTTTTTCTGTTTCCGAAGGCCTCCTTCACAATGAAATGGTCAAAAATACAACCGCATCAATTATGAAAAGAGAGCGTAAAAAAGAAAACTGATAGCTTTCGCCACCAGTGTTAATTAATGCGCCTCTTTAGCTGAGCAATCTGGACAAGTTCCGTAAATCTCCATTCTATGGTTGCCGACCTTAAATCCTGTCACATGCGAAGCCAAATGTTCTACTTCATTGAGGCCAGGGTAATGAAAATCAACGATCTTGTCGCATTTTTCGCATATTACATGATAATGATGGCTAGTCACATAATCAAAACGGCTTGAGGCATCTCCATACGTCAGTTCCTTCACTAGTCCAACTTCACGGAATACTCTCAAATTGTTATAAACTGTCGCGACGCTCATATTTGGGAACTTCCCTTCCAGCGCCTTATAGATTTCGTCTGCTGTTGGGTGCGACATTGAGTTTATTAAATATTCGAGTATCGCATGACGTTGCGGAGTAATACGGACTCCTGTATCCTTCAAGGTATCCAAGGCTTCTTTTAACGGGCTCTGTACCACCGCCATGCACCTCACTTTTCTTAAGATTATTATTCTTATTTTATAATATTTATAATTAGTGTACTAATTTATTTCCACTTTTGTCAATATAACAACCTACAGAATCAAGATTTCATCAATTTTCCTGGTGCAATGTCTGCTCCTTTGAACCTAGGTGCATATTAACATATCTTGCAGCTACAAATAAAAAGTCTGACAGCCGGTTCAAGTAAGAAAGGACAAGCGGATTTACTTCATCACCAATTTCAACTGCCTGACGCTCAGCTCTTCTGGCAACCGTTCTTGCTACATGAAGTGCAGCTCCAGCTTGATTTCCCCCAGGAAGAATGAAGTTGGTTAATTGCGGTAGTACTGCATCCCATGAATCAATCGTTTGTTCTAATTCTTGAATATCTCTTTGCTCAAGTGTCCATTTCACTTCCTTGCCTGCTGGTGTAGCAAGCTCTGCGCCTACATGGAATAAGACGGTCTGGATTTTATGAAAGATCGACTGTAATTCTTCCTTACCGCTAAAATACTCTCCATTCAAATAACTTAGCGCGAGACCGATCATCGAATTAGTTTCATCGCAAGTACCATATGCTTCAACCCTTGCGTCGTTTTTGCTGACACGTGTTCCGTAAATGAGCGAGGTTGTTCCTTTATCGCCTGTTTTAGTATAAATCTTCATTCCTAGTACCCCCTGTCCATGTCGATTACATTGATATAGTCCGCACGCTTTTTAATATATGTATGCAGATTATGTTTAAAAATTTCAAAAGATCTTGGCATATAGTTTTTCGTTATACTTGAAATATGCGGCGTTACCGTAACAATATCCATACTCCAAAACGGATGCTCTTCTGCCAACGGCTCAGTATAAAAAACATCTAAATATGCATGCGAAATCTTTTTATCTCGAAGGGCGGCCAATAAAACTTCTTCTTCCACTAAATCTCCGCGCCCAATATTAATGAACACGGCTGAATCCTTCATTAGATCAAAATGGCTTTCATCGAGGAGATGCTTTGTCTCCTTCGTGCTTGGCAGAACGGAAGCAATGAAATCCGCTTCTGGCAAAGCCTCTTTAATATCCTTCATCGTATAAATTTCATCAGCCCATTCTGCCTTTTCGCCGCTGCGGTTAACACCAATCGTTTTCATTTGGAACGCTTTTGCCAACCTGGCAACTTCTCCACCGATTGCCCCTATACCTAGAATGAGCAATGTTTTGCCGAACAATTCCCCCATCGGCAGCTTGCGTTCCCACAATTGGTTACTTTCATTTTCCCATAATGTCCTCATGTGCTTTACATGCTGCAGCATCATGCCGATTGTAAATTCAGCCATCGGAATTTTATGAATTCCGCGTGCATTTGTAACTAAGATTCCCATCTGTTTGCAGGCATCAAACGGCATCTTTTCTAAACCCGCTGACATCACCATGATCCATTTTAACTTATCAGCTTTTAAAATAAGTTCTTCCGTTAAATCTTCACCATATGTAATAAATACTTCAGCATTTAAAAATAGATCTTCCTTTATTCCCTTATGAAATTTAAAGTTCACTTGAGGAAATGCGATTTTCACTTCAGTCTGCAATTCCTCTGCAGGCAGTATAGATGAATAAATTTTCAATTGAATCCAACCCTTCGAATCTATAGTAGTATTTCTTAATTGTATTAATTTTCAATCTTCCTAACAACTTCTAAGCATAATAAACTAGAAATCTGCATAAAAAAAGGCGAGCTTTTCAGCTCGCTTAAAGTTGTTTGAGGAGGTATGCCCTAATACAATGATATTCAGTTTGGAGCAAAATGAATGGACAATAGCCTGTATTGAGAAAAATAGGCGGCAAAAATTAAAATTTCAAATTATAGTACTTAGCAATTTCTTCACAGTATCGTTCAAGTGCGGCCTGATCCTTAAAATTGGATAGCATCCCCTGAATCACCGGAAGCCTCGGTGCTTCTTTATCGATTTCACCTTCGAGAACCTCTATTGATACTTTTAAATCCTCATTGTTATCAATGTCCGAAATGATTTGCTTCATTTTTTCAATCACATTCTTTACATCGCCGTTTCTAGCCAGAAAAAATGCCTTTGTCTTTTTGAAGAGATCTTTCATCTTCTCTTCAGTAGCTACCGGCTGCTCACTTGTTAATCCCTCAACTAATGAGTCCATCCTTCTCATGATATACTCGGCCAGTTCATTAATTTGAAAGCCCTCTTGATTGAAAAATAATAGCTTTATGTAGGAATTGAACAAGCCTTCCAATATTAACGACAAATCCCAGAGATGATGCTCCGCTTTTTTTCCATATATGGCCCGAAGGCTTTCTTGGTAAAATGTATGCCCTTCATGATATTTACGGAACATGAGTGCTTTTACCTCTTCATTCAAAGGGATTGCCTGTTCCCTTGATTGCATGATGATAAATTCTTTATGCTCAAGCATCGTATTGAATAAAGCCGTCAGCTGCTTAGCGAACTTTTCTCTTGGAGGCAGATTTTCATGCTCAAAAGCGGCTAAATTTTTCTCAATACGGTCAAAGTAATATTCAAGAATGGCAATAAGCAAAGCATCCTTTGATTTGAAATATAAATAAAAAGCTCCTTTGGAAATTCCACTCTCAGTCACAATTTCCTGAATGGAGGTTGATGAGAAACCTTTTGTTGCATAAAGCTTGATGGCCGCTTCGATGATCGCTTTTTCCTTTTCCTTCACCTTAAAGCCTCCCAATATACTTAATTCATGTGACTGACTGGTCACAGAAGCAATTTTGACTGCACAGTCATATCGTAATACAGTTTCCTTTTATGGTCAAATAAGCAAAAGGACAGCCTGGCAATCGGCTGTCCTTTTAACTAAAGGTTTTCTTTTATAAATTCGAGAGCTTCTTCTACATGACCTTTCACTTTCACTTTTCGCCATTCCTTAGCAAGGTTCCCCTCATTATCAATAATGAATGTGGAACGCTCAATGCCCATATATTCCTTGCCGAAGTTTTTCTTTAATGTCCAGACACCATAATCCTCGGCAGTTTTGTGATTTTCATCCGCTAAAAGCAGGAACGGCAGTCCATGTTTCTCGATAAACTTTCCATGCCTGTCAACCGGATCCGGACTGACACCAAGAATGACAGCATTCAACCCTTCAAAGCTTTCGTGATGATCCCTGAAGTCACAAGCTTCAGTTGTACAGCCAGGAGTCATATCTTTCGGGTAAAAGTAAAGCACGACATTCTTGCCTTTAAAATCAGATAGCTTTACAATTTCACCATTGCTGGCTGGCAATTCGAATTGCGGAGCCTTTCCCCCTAATACTAACGACATTCTGCATCCCTCCAAAAATAGTTGCTATTTACTATAGCCTATCTAATATTTGCCTGGAATACAAATGAGATAGATATACTCAACAGTCGTTATGCCTTCTTATGATCAAACACAGCTCTTGTCACAAAAGCTGCAGGAATTGTATAGCCAATCAAAGCTTCTAAAACGGCAATGATCCTGCCGATCCCAATCGGGGATATATCCCCGTACCCGACTGAGAATAATGTGATGGCGCTAAAGTACATGCTAGTGGCCATTCTTTCATATGACGAAACACTAAGACGCATGCTGCCGTCTGCCAGCACCCACAAGCCTCTTAAATCCAGCAAATAATACAGCAAACCAAATCCGGCCATCACCGTCGCATAAATAAGGGCCAGGGTAAGGAAATTTTCAAGCGAGACCTGTTTGCCTATGATTTTTTGCGGAACAAACAGTGTCTTAAGACTCAAGAAGATTGCTAACATGATAATGGTCACTGATAGATAAAAATGCATATCCCATCCTCTTTTCCTGCATCTCTCACTCCAACTATACGCTCAGGGATATGAGAGTATGCAAGCAAGTCCATCCAGCAGAAAAAATCACTATGTGTAGTTTTTACATTATCTGTAAAACAACACAAAAAAACCGCAGCATCCAAAATGCCACGGCTTCTTAAAACAATTTAATTTCCGGCTCCCCTATATCTCTTCACGCCCTCGTTCCAAATCACAACAGATAAACTAAAAAAGAACAGCCCAATTACTGGCGTAAAAAAAGAATAGCCGAACCACTCTTCACGCCCAAGGAAGTAGGCGGCAGGGTAAACACCAACAAAGGCGAATGGCAAAATCCAGGTCAATACAAAGCGGATTGCTTTATTGTAAATATCCACTGGATAGCGACCGTAATTGCCGATATTATACATCATCGGCATGATCGATGTCCGCGCATCTGCCCAGAAGCTGATGCAGGCAATCATCACAAAGATGCCCGCATATACGAGGACTCCACCAAGTACAAGCACGATAAAAAGGATCGGATCGTACCAGTGGAACTCAAGGTTCAAACGCCTGCCAGCATAGAACATGACTGCCAAACCGGTTATAGCTCCAAACAAGGATTCAAGCTCCATCCGCTCCAGAATCACCTGAAACAAGCTGTGGATTGGCCTGGTTAGGATCCGGTCAAGTTCCCCTTTTACGATATATCGTTCATTAAAGTCCCAAATATTGAAAAAGGACGAAAAGAGCGCAAATGGCACAAGAAAGAATCCATAAATAAAGATGATTTCATCCTTGCTCCAGCCGTTTAGGAATTGGGTATGATCGAATACCACAAGGATAAAGATCAAGTTCACAGCCTGAAATAACAGATCAGAAAAGATCTCGACAAACAAATCCGCCCGATATTCGAGCCTGGTTTTCATATATTGGGCGACATACTGAAAAAACATCCTTACGTAAAACACACGTCACCCTCCTTGTATAATCAGCTGTTTTTTTGCAATGATCCACAACACCTGAACAGGTACAATCAAAATCAGCACCCAGGCTGCCTGCAGCATAAGGCCTTCAATTGCCTGACTGCCGGTGAATCCGTTTGTAAATATCATGCTCGGAATATAGCTGATTCCCTGGAAGGGAAGAAACCTCATGATTTCTTGAGCCCAGCCGGGGAAAAAGCTGATCGGAAGCAGCAGCCCAGAGAAAAGGTCGATCAGGACACGCTTCGCACGAATTAAGCCTGTGTTATTATATAAGAAGAAAGTGGTAATTCCAGTTAGCAAATTCAGCTGTGTGTTAATAAAAAAGCTCAATATGATCGAAATCACAAACAATCCCCATGAAGTAAGATTTGCCGAAAATTCAAGCGGGAAAATAAGCGCAACAATCAGCATCCCTGGCACCGAGAAGAAAAACAGCCTGAAGATCCCTTCTCCAAGGCCTTGCATCGTTTTCATTCCCAAGTAGCTGTATGGTCTGATAAGCTCGACTGCCACTTTGCCTTCTTTGATTTCATTCGCCATTTCACGGTCGATATTGTTAAAGTAAAAAGCCCTTGCCATCCAGGCAACTGCAACATAGGTCGTCATCTGCACAGCGGATAAGCCTTCTATTTCGCTTTTGTCGCCGTAAATGGCATTCCATAAAAAGTAATAAGCCCCGATATTGATGCTATAAATTAAAATCCCCGTGTAATAATTAGTCCTGTATGCAAGCATCATCAAAAAGCGGATGCGAATCATCTCTAGGTACTTATCCATATTACGCCATCCCTTTATCATAAATATTACGGATGATTTCTTCCGTGGAAGGCTCATTGATTTTAACATCCCTTACCTTGTAAGCAGCAACGGTACGGGCGATTACCTGTGAAACAACTTCTTCGTCATCACCGGTAATGGCGGTAAAGACTTGGTCCTTTTCATCTAGCTCCCATTTCACTCCAAGATCGTTCGTCAATGCTTCAAGTCGGTTAATGTCCCCTTTTTCAAGGAACTCAAAGCTGATTTCCTTTCCTTCACCCCATTTTTCCTTCAAACTTTTCAGGGCGCCATCATAAATGATATTTCCTTCATCCAGCATGATCACCCGCTCACAGAGCGCCTCGATATCTGTCAGGTCATGGGTTGTAAGCAAAATCGTAGTATTGTATTTTTCATTTATTTCTTTTAAAAACTCCCTGATCTTAAGCTTCACTAATACATCAAGTCCGATAGTAGGCTCATCCAGGAAAAGAAGCGGCGGATTATGAATCAGCGCAGCGGCGAGCTCACATCTCATCCTTTGCCCAAGCGACAGCTTCCTTACCGGCTTGTCAAGCAGCGGTTCAATATCCAGCGTCTTGATAACATGATCCATATGCTCGTTATAGTGTGCATCGGATACCTTATAAACCTTTTTCAGGAGACGGAATGACTCCTGGACAGCGATGTCCCACCATAGCTGCGAGCGCTGCCCAAAGACGACACCGATTGTCTGCACAAATTTTTCCCGTTCCTTATGCGGGTTCATCCCATTAACAATGATCCCTCCGGAAGTCGGTGTCAGAATGCCAGTCAGCATTTTGATGGTCGTCGATTTACCAGCCCCATTTTCACCGATATAGCCGACCATCTCACCCTGCTTGACGTTAAAGCTGATATTATTTACAGCCGGCATAATTTTATAGTTACGTGTAAAAAGATCGCGAAAAGCTCCCGACAGTCCGGAGCGGCTTGAATAAGCCTTGAATTCCTTTCGCAGCCCGTTCACTTCAATGGCGTTCATATTTATTTCCTCCTTTATTCCCTCAAACAGTTTAGCCAATCTGATGCTGTAAAACAAATGCTATGCCTAAATTTTTTCTCAAAGAAGGTACATTCTGTTTTTAGACAAGTGAAACAATCTGTAAAAATGATTATTAATGATAAAATAAAGAAGCAGATACATATAGGAGGTTTGACTATGCAAAGAACTAATTCGGAACGAATACATAATGAAGCGCTTGAACACATTGTCGGGGGTGTCAATAGTCCTTCACGCTCTTTCAAGGCGGTTGGCGGCGGTGCACCCGTTGTAATGGAGCGCGCACAGGGGGCATACTTCTGGGATGTCGATGGCAATCAATATATCGATTACTTGGCAGCGTATGGTCCGATCATTACTGGACATGCTCATCCACACATAACGGAAGCGATCAAAAAGGCAGCAGAAACTGGCGTATTATACGGAACGCCTACGCCTCATGAAGTCAAGTTCGCTAAAATGCTGAAAGAAGCCATGCCAGCTCTTGATAAAGTTCGTTTCGTCAATTCCGGCACAGAGGCTGTAATGACAACAATCCGTGTTGCCCGTGCCTATACAGGACGCGATAAAATCATCAAGTTCGCAGGATGCTACCATGGGCATTCAGACCTTGTCCTTGTAGCTGCAGGTTCCGGCCCGTCTACACTTGGGACTCCAGATTCAGCCGGCGTTCCTAAAAGCATCGCCCAGGAAGTCATCACTGTGCCGTTTAATGATATCGAACCGTTCAAGGAAGCTCTTGAAAAATGGGGAGACAAAATCGCAGCTGTACTTGTGGAGCCGATTGTTGGCAACTTCGGTATCGTCGAGCCGAAACCAGGCTTTTTGGAGGAAGTGAAGGAACTTACTCATAAGGCTGGAGCACTCATTGTTTTTGATGAGGTCATTACTGCCTTCCGCTTTATGTACGGAGGTGCCCAGGATCTTCTTGGAATCACTCCAGATTTGACAGCGATGGGAAAAATCATCGGTGGAGGATTGCCAATCGGCGCTTACGGCGGCCGTGCTGAGATCATGGAAAAGGTAGCTCCGCTTGGACCTGCATACCAGGCTGGTACGATGGCCGGCAACCCTGCATCCATACTGTCAGGAATAGCCTGTCTTGAGGTTCTTAAGCAGGACGGTGTATATGAATACCTGGATCAGCTCGGCGCCATGCTTGAGGAGGGTATTCTGGAGTCCGCAAGCAAACATGGTGTCCCTATAACAATCAATCGTTTAAAGGGCGCTTTAACCATTTACTTTACAGATGTAAAAATTGAGAACTATGAACAAGCGGAGAACACGGACGGCGAGATGTTTGCTCGTTTCTTCAACCTGATGCTCGAACAGGGAATCAATCTTGCACCTTCTAAATATGAAGCATGGTTTGTTACGATTGCCCATACTCAGGAAGACATCGAGGCAACTCTCCATGCTGTTGATCAGGCATTTTATACAATGGCAAATGAATAAATATACAAGTTTCCATACATAACAGGAGCCAAGTTGGCTTCTGTTATTTTTTTACTTTTAAATGAAAACGGTTACATTATAAGGTATATTTAAAAAAATCTATTATCCATCCTATATTTACCGCTATCCAAAGTTTTGTATAAATAATTGATTTCTGAAAATTCTTATGATATGATTGTTTTTAACTATTCTTAAAACTTGCCATATACATGGCCACTTAATTCCTGCTTTAAAATCCCGTCAAAACAGTTTTACCCTCAAGTACAAAGCTATCAAACTATCTAACCATAGATTATTTTTCAGGAGGTGAACCGGCTTAAAGGATCCCCCTTTTACAAGCCGAAACTTATGACTTTACAATGGACCCCTTCCCAATTTAAAGATTTTTCAAGACACGAACATGATGCCTGCGGAATTGTGGCAAGCATAGAAAAAAAGAAGATCCCTACCCGAGAGAATATATTCCACTGTATAGATGGTCTTGTCACCATGAACCACCGTGCAGGTTTTATTAATGGCGAAGGTGATGGTGTAGGAATCCATATCGATATCCCTCGCGCAATCTGGAAGGAAAAGCTTTCTAACGCTGGAGTAGACCCTAGTGTAGTTGAAACTGATCACTTTGTTGTCGGACATGTTTTTATTTCACGGACTGATCAGGCAAAAACGATTCAGGATGAGCTTGAAGCAAAACTTGCAGCTCAAGGCATGAAGCTTGTCTTTTCATCAGTAGATGTAACAAATTCTGAAGCACTTGGACCAATCGCCATCCAGGAAAACCCTGTATTCTGGCAGTTTGCTTGTCTGGCTGAGCAGATAGACAGAGAGCTTTCCAGCATATTGTTTAATATGATTGTAGATTTTGAGAAAAACGAACAGGTGCATGTGGCATCTTTAAGCCAATACCATGCTGTTTATAAGGTTATGGGCGCTGGAGACATCCTGCCGAAATACTATCATGACCTGGCAAGCCCGCTTGTAGCTTCAACCATGACTCTAGGGCATAATCGCTACTCAACTAACACTCTATCAAGCTTTTTCCGTGTACAGCCGTTCAGCATCCTTGGACATAATGGTGAGATCAACACGATCGCCAGGCTCCGTGATGAAGCTCGCATGGTCAATGTACCGCTTGTAAAAGACGGCAGCGATTCACAGGATTTAAGCAGAACTCTTGAAACGTTTATCTGCCGTGACGGCTATTCACTATTCGAAGCTATGGACATGATGTTCCCGCCGATCATCAATGAAATCAAGGCATATCCAGAACATCTGCAGGATTTATATACGTATATCCGCGAGGCATGGGGCCACTTTGCCCAGGGACCTGCGGGAATCATTTCACGCTTTAGTGACGAAGCTGTATTCAGTGTTGATGCCCTTGGCCTTCGTCCGCTTTGGATGGTTGAAACGAACAGCTCTTATCTATTTTCATCCGAACCAGGCATCATTCCTTCGACTGAATATACTGGCGATCCTAAGCCATTAGCTCCAGGTGAAAAAGTAGGTTTGAAATGGAACGGCGACAGCATTGAAGTTTACGAGCACTCACAATTCCAGGGCGAGGTATACAAGCGTTTTTCACAGCGTCTTTCATTCGAAGAAGCGCGCTATCGCCTGGCAGGCCCTAAGCTTGCAAAAACCGTGACAATGACTCACCCAGATAAAATCCATAACGGCCAATACAAAGCATTCGGATGGGAGAGAGACCATGTCCAGCTTGTCGAACAGATGGCTGAAAAAGGTGCGGAACCAATCCGCTCACTTGGACATGATGCGCCACTGGCAGCATTGAATCCTGAACGTAAAAATATTGCTGATTTTATCAAGGAAAGTGTCGCTGTTGTTACGAATCCGGCGATTGACCGTGATCGTGAAGCAGAGCACTTCTCTACAAGAACGGTACTAGGTAAACGTCCTTCCCTGTTCGGCAAAACTGAAACAGGCAAAGTGGTTGAATTGCTGACTCCTCTCCTTGTGGAAGGAAAGGCCGGCTACGAAGTTTCATTACAAACCGCCCAGCCAAGCATGGACCAGGTCATCCAGTGCTACCAGGATGATAAATTAGCAGCATATCTTGAAACAGTTTTCCGTAATGAAGAAGGTGTCAAAGAAGCCCTGGAGCGACTCACTTCAGAAGCAGTCGATGCGGTAAAAGGCGGCAAGACACTTCTCGTTCTAGATGATGCAATAGCTCATCAGGAGAATTCATTATGGCTTGACCCTCATCTGGTTGTGTCTGCGATTGACCAGGCACTTGTGAAGGAAGGCTTGAGACGTGATTGCTCGATCTTGCTCCGTTCAGCTTCCCTTCGTTCTCTGCATGATATTGTAGTTGCGCTCGGACTTGGAGCAGACGCGATCAGCCCCTACTATATGTTCATGACTGTGCTTGATGAGTCAGTAACACCACTCGTCAATCTTTACAGTGCATTGACTAAAGGGCTGGAGAAAGTCATATCAACAATTGGCATCCATGAATTACGTGGATATGGCCGCTTATTTTCAGCAATCGGCCTGAACGATGAAGTCTCGGATTACTTGATGATTGTTAACTTCTTCGGATCCAATGAACTTGCATATGGTTTTGCGGCGATGAAAGAGGATGCGATTGCCAGGGCGGAAGAGTTCCAGAATGAAAAAGAACGCATCGGAAAAACGTTCCACCTCTTCCCTCGTATCTGGAAGGCAATCGGTGAGGTTGCCTCTACTGGGGATTATAGTGTTTACCGTGAGAAAATTACCGAACAGGAAGAAAGCAATCCGACGACCATCCGTCATTTGACTGCACTAAAAAAAGCTGATTCTACCGTTTCACCAGCTGAAGTCGAAATCGGCGTTGGCGAGCATAGCCTTCCATTTGTTATCGCATCAATGTCTTTTGGATCGCAAAACGAAATCGCATTCCGTGCTTATGCTGAAGGTGCTGACCGTCTTAACATGATCAGCATGAATGGCGAAGGTGGCGAAATTAAGGATATGCTCGGCAAATACCCTCGTACACGAGGACAGCAGGTTGCTTCTGGACGTTTCGGAGTGAATGCTGAATTGCTGAACTCCTCTAACCTTCTTGAAATCAAAATTGGGCAGGGCGCAAAGCCTGGTGAAGGCGGACACCTGCCTGGCTCAAAGGTTACGGCTAAAATTGCTGAAGCGAGGAACGCAACGATTGGTTCAGATTTAATTTCACCATCAAACAACCATGATATCTATTCAATCGAAGACCTGGCACAGATGATCCACGAGCTTAAGACAGCTAATGACCAGGCGCGCGTAGCAGTTAAGGTACCAGTCGTACCAAATATCGGAACGATTGCGGTTGGTATCGCGAAGGCTGGAGCTGACATTATTACGCTGAGCGGCTTTGATGGAGGCACAGGAGCAGCTCGTATTCACGCCCTCCAGTTTGTAGGCCTCCCAGCGGAAATTGGAATCAAAGCAGCTCACAATGCCCTTTTGGAAGCTGGGTTGCGTGATAATGTTGAGCTTTGGGCAGACGGCGGTGTTAAAAGCGCTCAGGATGTCATCAAGTACATGCTTCTAGGTGCAAACCGTGTTGGTTTCGGTACATTATCCATGCTTGCGATCGGCTGTACGACTTGCCGTGGTTGTCACCTTGATACTTGCCATGTCGGAATCGCTACACAGATTGATTCTGAAGCACAGGCAAAGGAACATGGATTACGCCGTTTCGTACCTCGTCAATTCGATCTTGCCGTCCAGGGCATCGTGAACCTGTTCACTGCTTTTGGTAATGAGCTGAAGAATCTTGCAGCCTCTGCGGGAATCAGGAATTTACAGGATGCAGTCGGCCGCTCAGACCTTTTGGAGCAAATCAAGGGAAAAGATCTGCTTGATTTGTCATACTTGCTGAAGCCTTTGGAAATCGGTCAGATATCGTACCAGAAGGAAGTTGCTTCTGCGCTGGCATCCGCCCAGCTCCAAGTAGCTGCTGGTGCAGAGTATCTAGATGCGGTTGATGAAGAGCTTCACCAGTCACGTGAATTTTCGAGCGTTACTGCCGAACAGCGAGTACTTGCAAGCAGAGTTTCCTGCCACCGTGTCCGCGGACGACTGGACGGCTCATACAGAAAGCTTCAGCCAGTATCGCTCAGATACAAGGGTTCTATCCTTGGTAACGGACTTGGAGCTTACAATACACATGGCATTAACATTGAAATTGATGGCGGCAGCCAGGACGGTGTCGGAAAAACTTCCTTCGGAGGCAAGATTCTGATTGCCAAATCACCTGGCAAAGATGGCGGCTTCTACAACGGTTCTGTTGGAAAAGGATTTGGCTACGGAGCCCAAAAAGGCCTGCTTGTAGCACAGGGTAATGCTGATGCGCGTGCAGGTATCCGTCTATCAGGTGCAGACATGATCATTGGCGGACTTGTCAAAAAGCCTATCCCAGAAAAGGAATACGGCAATATCGGTGCAAACGCCAATATTAAAGGCTTCGCATTTGAATACATGACAAACGGCCGCGGACTTGTCCTTGGAGATCCAGGACCATGGATTTGTGCAGGTATGACCGGAGGTGTTGTTTATTTACGACACCAGCCAGAAATGGGACTTACGAAAGAGGCAATTGCACGCCGGATCGCCAAAGGTGCGAAGGTATCCATCCAGACACTCTCCGCCAAAGGCATTCAGGATGTAAAAGAATTGCTTAGCCAGTACGTCGAGATGCTCGAACGCCATGGGCAGAAAGACGAGGCAAGCGCTCTTGCACTTATGCTTGAGCATCCGGAAGATCACTTCGTTCAGGTAGTACCGGTTAAAGAGCAGGCAGATCCTGCGGTTTCTACTGAATAATCTAGAATTGAAAAAAACGGCCTTTTTGGCCGTTTTTTTATTTACCTTATTTTAAGGGATAGTTTTTTCACAGTGTTAGCTTGTTTAAACTTTACTAGGTCACTTAAGATTCTACTGGTTATCGCCTACTAAAGAAGAAGTAGAACTTCATAATGTTTTTTCAAGATCGGTACCTGTATTAATTTCAAACTATTACAAAGACCATCAACCTCAGTATTTTAAGAATATGCAGCATTTAGATATCAGGATCAAATGATGTTCACGAGTCCATTGGATGAGTGTGTTTGCCCTTTGTATTGCTCCAAAGGGCTTTTCATTAAAATTCGCCACGAGCTTTTACCCTTTGAGTTGTT
>NZ_JBALSS010000052.1:0-16823 GCF_036967045.1 Bacillus sp. JJ1609
ACCAACAGGACCAACGGGATTACAAGGGCCAACAGGACCGACAGGTATTTGTGAATGTGATGTTCTGGAATGTACTTGTACAGAACAAATTAGAAATGTTCTTTTACAAATAGCAGGGGCTACAGGAACAGTCAACGTTAATATAAATACTGAAAATGGCGGAAATGTAACTGGGCAGCTAACGAATGTATCGCAAGTTGGTGAAGGCATTGTCGTATTAGATGATGGAACTATTATTAGTATTTGTAAGATTGCATGGATTCGGACACCAAATACTAATTTCGAAACATTAGGGATCACTCCACTGATATTACCGGAACCTGGAGATGTTAGTTGTGAAGATGACTGTGAAGAGGAGATTAGAAACGCCTTAATAGTTGGCACTACCTATAATATTTCAGCAGGTGGTAATGCGACAGGAAATAGACGAATCAATTCTAAAGCAGTAGGAATAGTATTCGTGGGCCAACAAACAGGGCAAAATATTACAACAGATACTGCAATTTCAACGTGCGACATTGAATTTGCTGACCCGCAGTAACCTTGAAGATTGGTTTTAGGATCTATGGCTATAAAGCCTTTCAAATACTCCTTAGTGGGTATCTGAGGGGCTTTTTTTATGCATTTTTGTAATATGAATGCTCTATTTATAAAATTGCACTAATAAATTTTCATTCCATATTATAGAAGGAACGAATTTGGAAATTAATGAATTGCGGGTGGAAAGATGATACAAAAGCTGAGGACAAATGAATTTGATAAGCGATTGGCACGTCTTCCAGCAGCGAAGACACAACTTTTAACACAGTCACCAAAAAACTTTGAGCGAGTGCATATTGTCTATGCAATGACCCATGTCGGAGTTTCTGGAGGAGTAAAAGTCATACTCGAACACGCAAATAAACTGACCAAAGCAGGAGCTAAAGTAACGTTGGTCTCTCATTATCCAAAGCCATCCTGGTTTCCAATTGAGTCAGAATATGTTCAAGTTCCTTTTGGTCTTGAGCTGGCGAAAGGGATTCCGATTTGTGACGTGATCGTTGCTACTTATTGGGACCATATTCAGGCTTGTATCGAAACAGGCATCGCACCTGTTGTTTATTTTGAGCAGGGTGATTTTCATTTGTTTGACTATGACTCAATGAACCGTTCGCTTAAGGGTTTCATTCAGAAACAAATGGAGATTCCTCCTTTTATTTTTACTGTATCCAATCAGGCATCGAAGCAGATCACCAAGATATATGGCAGGGACGCCAGAGTTTTTCCTAATGCGGTAGATGAAGGTGTTTTTACAATAAAAGGAGATAAAGAAATTGGAGAAAAGCCTTACTTGCTGATGGTGGGAGCTGAATCAGCAAAGTTCAAAGGTATTTCCGATATCATTTCAGCTTATGAAAAAATCAAAAAAGACTTTGATATGGATTTGTATTGGATTACCCCAGAGCAGCCTTCTATAGCAATGAAAGAGAAGGTGGCAAAGGTATTCGTTAGTCCATCCCAGCAAAAGATCAGCAGCCTTTATCGGGGAGCATCATTATTTATTTGCGGATCAACCTACGAAAGCTTTTCGCTTCCGACATTAGAGGCTATGGCATGCGGCTGCCCGGTTGTTACCACAAATAACACCGGAGTACTCGAATATGCAGTGGACCAGGAGAATGCATTCATATGCCAAATGAAAAATCCTGATGATATGGCAGAGAAGATAACCTGTGTATTATCAAGTGAGGATCTTCAGAACAAATTAAGGAACAAAGGTCTGATGACAGCCCAGAAATATAATTGGGAATCAAGTATAAAGGAATTGTTGCTTTTTTATAAAGAAGTGTCTTCGTATAAGGTTCAGGGCCAAAATGAGCTTAGTGACTGGGATTTAACTGTAAAAGCTGAGCAGTTTCTTGAAGAGGGAGATTTCGAGAAACTGACAAGATACCTGCAAGTTACCGAGGCAGACATTGTTAAAGCACCTGTGGTTTACACTGTTGAAAAAGCGCCTCCAATAGCCAGATGGGAAGTGATTGCCCATCGAAAAAATCACGATGAAGGAAAAACGGAGCAATGCTTCTGTCCTTTGCAGCCCTTTAATAGACTCCAGCTTTTTAGTCTGCCAGGATACAGCACATTTCTATTAAAGGACTACGAAAAAGCATTAGCTGAATTTCAGTATTTTTATGAGCATCAAGAAAATCAAAATGAGAAAGCACTGTCAGGCCGCTGGATTATTCTCACCCTATTAAGGCTGCAAAGGAAACAGCAGGCGAAGAAACAAGTAAAGGAGTTTATTAAACAATTCCCTCATAACACTGATTTTTATCTGCTGAATGCACTCATTCATGATGATGCGAAGGTTAAATCCAATTCTATAGAAACAGTTAAGCTGCTAGGGGATGCTGCGTCCTGCCCTGAATTTTTCTTTGAAGTGCAGGTTCATTTCGATCATTCCTGAAATTGCGGTTTAAACAGAATCGGAAAAACCGTTATAAAAGTAAACAAACACTTCTTCTCTATAAATGAATATACCTAAAAAGAACTTATTAAAATAAGGGCTCTTTTTTTGGAGACATATAATCTTTTAGCTAAAGGAGTTTTTCGATTGAGCTATTCATTTTCCCAGGAGCAATGGGATTATTTAATCAGACTTGGATATCCGGGTCCATGGGATAAGGCTTCAATGGCTTCAGAGGCTATTTATAGAGGCGGAGAGGCTATTGTTAAAGGGAAGTTATTGAAAAACCAATATCTGCCCTTTAATCTTGAAGACATCATCGAGGAAGGCATCAAGAGTCTTTCAAAGGAGCTGATTCATTTACTTACAGCTAGTGAAGTAGAAAAGCAGCTGAATCAGGCATTGTCTGAAAAGAAAGGGTTCAGTGTGATCCGGCTCGGTGATGGCGAAATTCTCGCATTAGCACATGACATTTTGGTTTCTTCAGAAGAAATAAATGCGAACAGACGTCTAAAGGGAATGGGCGGGTTTAGAGTCCCGAATCATGAAAAAAGAGAGTTATTGGCTAAGAACCTGCTAGAGGCAGATGTTGTCGGTTTGCCAGAAGCGAGATATCCGGTCTATCAGAGAATGTTCAATCAAGTAGCAGTAAAATATGCTCTTCCCTTGAAAACAATGAAACTATCTACTTCGCTGATCAACTATCAGATCAATCAAGAAACAACTTTTTTCCATAACGTTTTAGAGAATAACAGAGTATTGCTGGTTGGCAACCGCTCAGTAGATGGAAAGGAATTCTTCAACAAAAAGGGTTATAACTCCATTGTGGGCACGATCATGGTTCCTGGATTTGATTCTGTCGAAAAAGTGATGGAGGAAGTGGATGGATATGAGTATGACGTTGCCTTCGTTTCTGCTGGAGTAGCGGCTAACATCCTTTGTGTAGAAATGGCGAAGAGGGATAAGGTGGCCATTGATTTTGGCCATTTGCTCGACTGGTATCTCTCAGGCCGAAGGGTGATCAGGACTAAATAAAGGTTTCTTTATATGAATGAAGTTTTAGCTAACACGTACTATGAGGTGTTTTTATGATTAGTGTCATATTACCAGTTTACAACGGGGGGAAATTCCTTAAAGCAACCATTAGCAGTCTATTAAACCAAACGGAAAAAGAGCTGGAACTGGTTATTGTTAACGATGGTTCTACTGACAACAGCGAAGAGGTAATCCTTAGCTTCAATGATAAGCGGATCAAGTATTTTAAACAAGAAAATAAGGGAGTGGCAGAAGCCTTCAACAAGGGTTTATCAGAGGCTGAAGGAGATTTCATTACCTTTCATGGAGCGGATGACATATCCTTGCCGCACCGGTTTGAATCGTCCCTGAGAGTTCTTAATATCAGTGATATGGGATTTGTGCATGCTGATATGCTCCTGATTACTGAAAATGGATCGCCTTTTGGCTACTGGCAGTCTGCCAACATTTTACCGGAAAATCTGTATTCATTCTTCCTAAATGTCGGAACCCCATTCAACAATCCAACAATGGTTTTTAAAAGGGAAGCATTAAAAAATGAGATCATGTATGACCCTACAATAAAGGTGGGATCAGATACGGATTTCATTTTAAAGGCATTAAAGAGTGACAGTCTGTCCTATCATATCCCTGAGCCTCTGTATTTATATCGAAGGCATCAGACCAATGTGACCAATCAGAAAAACTATGATGTGTTATCACGTCATGTAAAATTGAACATCACTGACGAGGACCTGAGGAACATTCCGGAAGCAAATTGGAGTCCAGACGGGTCTGGTCACAATCTATTCGCTGCAAAACTAATTGCAGGGATTGGTCTGTCAAGAAGGTGGATGATGAATGAAGCTTTCATACTTTTTAACAGGGCAATTCCATTGATTAAAAGTGACAGGGACCGTGTTTTTTATGAGGGAATGAAAGGACTCATCGAAAGAGACTATCAACGGGCGGTTAAACACTTCAGCAAAATAGAAAACCGGAACCATTTAGAGGAAAATTATTTAGGGGAAGCCTTATTGTTCTTGAAGAAATATAATGAGGCCTACTCACACTTTATTAAAGCGTTAGAAATATATCCCATGTATCATTCCCCGGTTCAGAACCTTAAAGCTATTGGCATGATAAAAGGGCTCAATGTCCTCGATAAACAGATGAATAAATATAAATAGGCCCCCGATAAAGTAGGGGGTTCTTCTATATTCAAAGCTAGTATTTATTCGAAATGCAACATCAATGCTAAAAAAGCTAGATTTGAAATAGTTCTTCTGAAATTTCCGGCAATCAAAGGAGTTGTATGGATTGAAAGATAAGCTCAAAATCTTATTGCTGATAAAGCCATTTTGGACCAAATTCCCGAAGCATAAGCCGAAATATGAAACCATTACGGCTTTAGAAAACTTTGCAGAGGTCAGATATTGGCACAGGGACGGAAACATCAAGGATATATTAAAGAAAATCGATTTCAAACCCGATTTCATTCTTCAATATGATGTTGCATGGGGGTATGCCTTTTCTCCGATTGTCAGCGGTCTTAATCAGATTGATATTCCTAAAGGTTGTGTTGTTATTGATATTCATTACTTTCCATATGTAAGAAGGCAATATTTTAAGGATGCGAATATCGATATGATTTTTTCACTCACCAAGTCCCCATTTTTGAAAACATTTCCTGAATGCCAGGATAAATTCAGATGGTGGCCATTTTCTATTAATCCTGAGATTTTCAAAGATTGGCAGTTAGAAAAAGACATAGATTACTTATTGATGGGTCAAGTATATGATCCTGATGGGACGAATAACACGAATACCCCAAAAGGGAGATATCCCTTCAGGGAGGAAGTTTTAAAGAAAATGAAGGATGTTGATGGATTTGTCTATCATTCTCATCCTGGGCACGATGCCCCTCCAACTGCCATATTAAATGAAAAATATGCCCAGGAATTAAACAGGTCCAAGATATTTTTCACTTGCGGGGGTGTCTATAAATATCCAGTTTTAAAATATTTCGAAGCTCTAGCGTGCAGGACACTGCTGCTTGCAGAACCAGTCCAAGACATTACCGAACTTGGTTTTGTGGATGGCGAGCATTTCGTTGCGTGTGAACAATCCAATTTCTATGAGAAGGCTGTCTATTTTTTGAAAAATGAGAGCGAGAGGCAGCTTATTACGGATCGCGGCTATGAATTTATTCATGACTTTCATACGAATGAGGCAAGGGCTCAGCAGTTAGTTCATTATATCGAGGAGTTTTTAGAGGGGCAAAAGAGGTAATTCTTCCTATTGTGAGGCGGGGATCAACAGACAAATTTTACACAGCTATGTGTTTAATAGAGTCAATATAAAAGGGTGTCCTAAGATACTTTTGGGACACCCTGCTTATTTATCCATTAATCCTTCAAATTCTTTATATCCTTCAAAACCTTTTCCAGATAAGCAATTACGTCATCCTTCAGGTCCTCGCGCTGAAGGGCAAAGTCGATCGTTGTCTGGACAAAGCCCAGTTTTTCACCAACGTCATATCGCTTGCCCTCGAATTCGTAAGCGAACACCCTCTGGATTTGATTCAATTGCTGTATTGCGTCTGTTAACTGGACCTCGCCGCCTGCACCAATTTTCTGCTGTTCCAGGAATCTGAAAATTTCAGGGTTTAAGATGTATCGGCCGATGATCGCCAGGTTTGAAGGTGCAGTCCCCAAAGGAGGCTTCTCGACAAAATGATTGACTTGATATCTTCTCCCGTCTTGACCTGCAGGATCAATGATGCCATAGCGATGGGTCTCGTCATCCGGCACTTTTTTCACGCCGATAATGCTTGAGTGCGTTTCTTCATACTGCGTGATCAGCTGCTTTAGACAAGGCGGATCGCTTTGAACGATATCATCTCCGAGCAGAACAGCGAACGGTTCATCGCCAATGAAATTTCTTGCGCACCAAACGGCATGTCCTAATCCCTTTGGTTCCTTCTGGCGGATATAATGAATGTCCGCTAACTTAGAGGGATGCTGAACCCGTTCCAACAAATCCATTTTTTCTTTTTCGAAAAGGTGCCGCTCCAGTTCATGTGCTACATCAAAATGGTCTTCAATGGCTCTTTTTCCTTTGCCAGTTACAATGATGATGTCCTCAATTCCTGACGCAACGGCTTCTTCCACAATATATTCAATAGTAGGCTTATCGACAATCGGAAGCATTTCCTTTGGCATCGCTTTAGTCGCCGGAAGAAATCTAGTGCCTAATCCTGCAGCGGGAATGATGGCTTTGCGTACTTTTTTCAATAGCCTTTCCTCCAAATAAATTGGTTTGTACATTATACAGATGAACGACCTTATATGTGATTCTGTGCGAGAAAATTGGATGATTTCTCAATTGAGCTAAGGGAGCAGCAAATTCATTGCATTTTTGAGAATAGAAAAAGAAGGGAGGGATTTACGTTAGCTGACAATTTCCTTCAAAGCCTTGCATATTTCCTTGATCTGTTTCTTTGTTAGCTCTGCGAACATTGGGAGTGACAATAGGTCGCTGGCATATTCTTCGCTGATTGGGAATGTACCTGCTGGAATTTCAAGTCCTTTATAGGCTTCGGTGAGGTGGATAGGTGTGGGATAATGGATGCCTGTTTGAATGCCACGCTCGAGCAATTGCTTTTGCACGGTATCACGATCCTTAACGCGAACAACGAATAGATGGTATACGTGTCTCACATCTTCTTTTTCAGTTGGGAGAATCATATTTGTATCTTTCAGCAGTTCTCTGTAAAAAGAGGCATTTTTCCTTCTAGCTTCTGTCCATTGCTCGATATAGTTCATCTTCACATTTAGAATGGCTGCTTGAATTCCATCTAATCTGCTGTTATAACCGGCAATTTCGTGAGAGTACTTCACTTTGCTGCCATGCTGGCTAAGCAGGCGTACCTGGTCTGCGAGTTTTTGGTCATTCGTCACAACTGCACCGCCATCTCCATATGCACCCAGATTCTTGCCCGGATAAAAGCTGAAGCATGCCGCATCCCCGATCGAGCCGATCCTGCGACCTTTATACTCAGCGCCGTGTGCTTGAGCAGCATCTTCGATCACTTTGATGCCGTGTTGAGCTGCGATTTCCAAAATTGGATCCATATCAGCAGGCTGTCCATATAAATGAACAGCAATGATTGCTTTTGTATTTTCTGAAATTCTAGCTGAAATTTCTCCGGTATTGATTGTATAGGTATCTTTGTCATGATCGACGAATACTGGCTGCGCCCCAACTGCGGAAATTGCTTCTGCGGTGGCAATGAACGTATTCGCAGGGACAATCACTTCATCACCAGGACCAATATCCATTGCCTTTAGGGTAAGCCATAATGCATCAGTCCCATTCCCGACACCAACACAGTAAGAAGTATGGCAGTAATCCGCAAAGTTTTTTTCGAAGGTTTCGACCTCTTTGCCGCCAACGAAGGAACAATTTTCAAAGATCTGTTCTACTGCTTCCTTTACTTCCCCTTTGATGCTTTTATATTGAGCCTTCAAATCTAAAAATGGTATCGTCATTCTCTATTTCCCCTTAATAATAAATCACTTTCCTCAAGTACTTTTACAACGTTCAAACCTTTATTTCCGCAGCTCAGTGGCTCCTTTTTATTCAATACACAATCAGCGAAATGAGAAAGCTCAACATGTAAGGCTTCTTTTAAAACAAGTTCGGGTGTATATTGTTTTTCATTCACGTAATGATAGGAAACAGCTCCATGATCATCCTGTGAGCAATCAACATGCTTTAAAAAAACCTTAATTTTTTTCTCGGGTTCCATGTCGTCATAAATCATCATCCCTTTAGTACCGATGACCGCCATTTTCCGGACTTTCTCGGGATATAGCCAGCTATTCATAATGTAGACCTTCTCGCCAGTTGAATAGGTTAGATTGAGATAAGCCGTATCCTCCAGCTCTGGGTTGATATCTCGCTGCCCAAATGCCTCCACCTTTGTTATTTGTCCATTGATTAGATAGTCAACGATGGATAAGTCATGTGGTGCTAAGTCCCATAAAACGTTTATATCCTTTTGATATAAGCCCATATTTAAACGCTGAGAGGAAATATATTGGATCTTTCCGAGTTCTCCTGAATCAAGAATTTCCTTCATTTTGCGTACAGCACTCGTGTAAACGAATGTGTGGCCAACCATAATTGTCAGATTTTTGGATTCAGCGAGTTTACATAGTTCCGCAGAACTCTGAACGGAATTGGTCAAAGGTTTTTCAACAAAAACGTGCTTGCCATTTGCGAGAGCTTCTTTGGCAAAATGATAGTGGGTATTTACTGGCGTGACAATTAGTACGATGTCAATTGAGGGGTCTTGGATAATATCCTGATAGTTAGTGGTGATTTTAATGTGAGGGTATAAAGTTTGCTGTTTTTTTAACTGATCCAGGTTCAAATCAGCGATGTAGATAAGGTCAACTTCTGGCAAAGCATCTAGATTACGGATTATATTAGGTCCCCAGTAGCCGCAGCCAATGACTCCTGCTCGTAACATTCATCAGTCCTCCTAATAGAAATTTCATTTGGCAAAAAAAGACGTGATTCATTCCTCGATGTAGCGGATTACCTTTGCGGGGTTTCCAGCAACGATTGAATTTTTAGGAACATTCTGTGTAACGACACTGCCAGCCCCAACCAAGGAACCTTTTCCAATCGTGATACCAGGCAGGATGGTGCTTCCTGATCCAATTGAAGCCCGTTCTTCGACAAATGTTTCTATTAAGTTCCATTCGGCTTCGGTTTGCAGCGTGCCATCTGGATTGACAGCCCGCGGAAACAAATCGTTCGTAAACATCACACCATGTCCGATAAAAACGCCGTCGGATATATGCACTCCTTCACAAAGAAATGAGTGACTGGATATTTTGCAGTTTCTCCCGATTTTTACACCTTTTTGAATTTCAACAAATGCTCCTATTTTCGTGCCATCTCCAATTTCGCATCCATAGGCATTGACAAAGTCATATACCTTGACGTTTTCGCCCAGTTTTACGTTTGTTAAGTTACTTTTACTTTCCATCATACACACCCAAATCTCTCATTTTGTAAGGAAGCCGGGAGTAAAAAACGATAATTGGCTTACAATAAGTCTCTTTATGGTATATGTTTTTGAAAAAAGAAGTGCATGGGGAAACAGCCTACAAATAAAAAAATCCGCTGGAATAATAACCAGGCGGATTTGTCATGGTGTGCTGTGTTCAGCTAAATATTCCTCCACATGCTTTACGAATTGCTGTGCCCTCACATCGTTTGTATGATGGGAATGGATAAACTGGTAACCGTTATCGGTAATTCTTGTTCGTTCAGCCTCATTTTCCAGATAGTACATTGCTTTCTCATGAAAATTGGATTCATTACAAGCGATAAAATTCTCGCCATCGATGAATCCCAGTTCCAAAAGGTCTGGAACAGGCTTAGCAAGGAGCAAGGATCTGCATGCCGGACCCTCAAAGTATTTCAATACGGGATAATGATACTTTGATCCACACGTAAAGAACATCTTTGCTCTATTAAGTTCTTTCGCGTATTTCACATTAAGAAAGGCATTTTTTGCAGATTGTTTTGCATGATGGCCCGGATGCTGATGGAATAAGAATCCCTCTTCCTTTCTCATTTTCACTAAAACTTCTTCTCTAAATGGATACTTTCCCGCAGGGGTCTGCGTCTTATTCGCGCTCTTGCGTTCCCTGTCAAAAACCTGTCCCATCAGCAGGAAATTGATATCTTTCTCGATATTCCAATCTTTAAAAACCTCTGGATTGATGGCAAACGGGAACCAGCGGAACTTATCCTTATATTGTGGAAAGGTTTTTAAAAACGGGGACTTCGTTACAGAAAAGATTAAATCGATTTTATTATTATTGATGTACTTTCTCCTTTGGGCAGGACTGTAATGGATATCAATTACGATACAGCCTTTTGGGATCTTAATGGTACCCAAACCTTTTATCATAGGTGACAGGCTGCTGCTCCATGCGTTGTCATAATGAAGGATGAAATCTGGTGTGAATTTCATTCTATCTAAGATTGAATTAATTTCACCGTTTTTATGCCAATACCGAACTTCCGCAAATTTTTCGATTGCTTTGATCGTATCAAACTTAGGCTCATGCTTTGGCAATGACTTGTTGAATGATTTGATCAGAATTAAAATCTTTAGCTTTTTTTCCAAGAAATCACCTCAAATCTTACTGATGAAACTACTATCCTTCCATCATATTCAGTCAATGAAAATACTGCTTAGATTAATAGCCAATATGGAAGCCCCTTTTAATAATTAGCTCTGTTTTCCCGGGTTGCACACGTCTGGCTTACCGAAACTTTAACTGTTGATTTCCGCTTCAGGCGCTTGCTTTCAGCGTAGAAGAATAATGAACATAGCCTTGGAAAATGGTGAATTGATTACAATTCGTAAAAATTATGAAGCTGATTTAGTACTTTTGGGTGCAGAATCAACAAAGTTTATGAGAAGAGCCTTACACAACGGAGACTTATGTACATAAAATAACTGAGGGTGTTTCGGAAAAAACATTTACCTATGTAGGCAATGAAAGGATTGATTGCATGAAGAATGTTACCGTTGTAGGGTTGGGTAAGATTGGATTGCCGCTCGCGGCTATTTTTGCGAATTGCGGGCATTTCCATGTGTTTGGGGCAGATATCAATAAGAATGTAGTGGATAAAGTGAATCAGGGCATCTCTCATGTGGATAATGAGCCAGGTTTGAATGAACTGGTTGCGAAGGCCTATCAGTCTAAAACTTTGGAAGCTACTGTGAACACTGCAGAAGCGGTAAGTAAATCCGAGATCGTGGTCGTTATTGTACCTGTTTTAACAAAAGGAAACGGTAAAATAAACTATCAATATATTGATTCTGCGGTAGAGGAAATAGGCAAGGGTATAAAAAAAGGAACCCTGGTAAGCTTTGAAACAACTTTACCAGCTGGCGACACGAGGAACAGGTTTGGACGGGCAATTGAAAGTATTTCAGGCTTAACGATGGGTGTGGATTTCTTTTTATCCTACAGTCCTGAACGAGTGTATTCCAACAGAATTATTAAAGACTTGTCATCCTATCCAAAGGTGGTAAGCGGCTATAACCAACAAAGTCTTGATGTAGCGTCAGATTTCTATAGAAAAGGGTTAAACTGCGATATATTGCAGGTAAGCAGCCTGGAGGCAGCGGAATTCACGAAGGTTGCCGAGTGTGTTTACAGGGATGTTAATATTGCACTTGCCAATGAACTTGCCATCTATGCAAACAAGCTGGATGTTAACATCATGGAGGTCATTAAGGCAGCGAACAGCGAACCATACTCCAATATTCATCTGCCGGGTATCGGCGTAGGGGGACACTGTATTCCCGTTTATCCCTATTTCTTTATAAATAACGGCCTGGATGAAGGCCTGACCACCTTATCGAGACAGATAAATGATGATATGGCTAAATATGCAGTTGGATTGGCAGAGGAAAAAATGGGATCATTAAAGGATAAAACCATTTTAATATTAGGATTATCGTTCAGGGGAAATGTGAAAGAACCAACAAAATCATCGACGCTTTTACTTATAGAAGAATTGAAAGATAAAAAGGCAAGGGTGTATGTGGATGACCCTTTATTTGAAGCAGATGAGATTTCTAAATATGGGGTAACGCCTTTCTTCAGCCAGTATAATGAAAAAATAGATGCCATCATTCTTCAGGCCTATCATGATGAATACAAGAGCATTGACTTT
Organism: Bacillus sp. JJ1609; assembly: GCF_036967045.1. Classification (NCBI taxonomy): domain Bacteria; kingdom Bacillati; phylum Bacillota; class Bacilli; order Caryophanales; family Bacillaceae; genus Bacillus; species Bacillus sp. JJ1609. Next base: position 12,242 of record NZ_JBALSS010000052.1, read on the forward strand.
TCGGCATTTAAAAATTGCAGCCTTGTTTTAGACGGAAGAAATGTGTTGAATAAAAGCGAGATTGAAAAGTTGGGCATGGAGTATATTGGCATCGGAATTAAATAATGAGAAAGCAAAAGAGGGAACCAGCTGGTGTCCCTCTTATTTTTTGCCTTTATTTTTCATGAAGTCATTAAAAAATTTCTCATTAAACAAAACCTGCTTGTCAGTTGGCCGGTATTTCTTCGCCACATTATTATGCTCAATCGATTTTTCGACATTGCCCAATTCCCAATGGCATACGCATAGCTGTAGCTGGGGATACCAGGTGGAATAGGCCTCGTTCTGGAAGCCAGCTGTATCTTTTTTCATTTGTGAGGCCGTCGTATACCAGAATACGGCTGTCTGATAGTCCTTTTTAGCTTTGAAGCGATCTCCTAGGCGGCAGCATGGTTCTGGACGCGGAGCATCATAGGTCAGGCTTTTTAAAAGTGCTTCCATTTCCTCATCCAGTTCACCGAGCCTTGCATGGCAATCAGCCAAATAAAGGCAAGCCCTTATGTTGTCCTCTACCCATCCTTTTTTGCCTCCAAGGAATTCATGATAGTATATGATCGCTTTTTCATATTGCTTATGGTCACGCAGTTCATTGGCATAATAGTATAAGTCTCTTGGGGAAAAATCCTCGCCTTTTTTGATGCGGTTTTCATAGATTCTTAAATTCCTGTCAGACGTATTGCCGGTGGAGTTTTTCTCATCCTTCTTATGTTCCACCGAAATATCTGAAGAGATGATTTTGCCGCTGACATCAAGATATTCATGAACTGGACCGACCCATTTAAAATTCCTGCTCCGTTTTACCAGGCGATTTCTTCTGTAATGGAAGGAAGAATTCCCAAATTCATCTCTGGCAATGACATAAACCATCGACACAGCATCCACATTTTCATCCAGGGATGCTTTAAGCTTTTGAAACTTTTGCTGGTCTGCAGGCAGGAAAACATCATCCGCATCAAGCCAAAGGATATAGTCCATGGTGGCATTGCTGAAGGCAAAATTGCGGGCCGCGGAAAAATCATCAATCCATTTAAAGTCCAAGACTTTATCTGTAAACTGTTTGGCAATTTCTTTTGTTTTATCCGTTGAGCCTGTATCTACAACCACGATTTCATCACAGATGTTCTGGACACTTTGAAGACAGTTGGCCAAAACTTCCTCTTCATTTTTCACAATCATGCAAAGACTGATGGTAGGCACTGAGATACCTCCTATAAAAGATTTCTCACCATCTTATGTAACAGGACAAAAATGTGAAACTTTCATATGAAAAGGCAGTGGTTCGGTCGTTATTGCTGGATGGTTGTTTGACTATATTTGTTATACCCAGTCCCATCTTTTAGTCATGTGCATAGAATAGTATGGATAACAGACCACCGTGACAGGAAGGGCTCTAAATGATCAGATTGTTTGAATATAACAAAGACCTTATGGATATGCACTCTGATTGTGTCTCCGTTTTTTATCTCCAGGGAGGCAACATCCTAAAAAGCATCGGTTTTGATGGCAAGCACTCGTTTGTCACCAAGTTTTTTTCTGTAATTAATTATTTCTTCTTTTTTGTAGGGGCGTCTGCAAAAAGGGGGAAACTTTTTTATTAAGGGAAGGTTTCATGAAAAAGAATTTAGTACCTGATGCTAATTTTTGTTGCCCATTCATATATAGCGTGTTATTATCAGAATATTATAAAAAGTAAAACGAAAATATAGGACAGGCTTAGGGGGATGAAGGATGAAAAAGAGTTTGGCGGTTTTATTGAGCGGAGCGATGCTGCTACTAGCAGCCTGCGGCGGCGGTGGAAGTGATAAAGCAAGCGGGGAGAAGGAGAAAACAGTTAAGATTGGGATTACACAGATCGTTGAACATCCGTCTCTTGATGCTGCGAGAGAGGGGTTCATTGAGGCCCTTAAGGATGCGGGCTATGAAGATGGCAAGAACCTGAAGCTTGATTACCAGAATGCGCAGGGCGATATGAACAACAATATGTCAATTGCGCAAAAGCTCGTATCGGACAAGAATGATCTTATTTTAGCGATCGCGACGCCAAGTGCCCAAGCGGTTGTCCAGGCGACGAAGGATATTCCAATTTTGTTCACGGCGATTACGGACCCTGTCGGAGCTGAGCTTGTCCAGAGTCTTGATAAGCCGGGAGGCAATGCGACGGGAACATCCGATACGCATCCGGATGCGATAAAGAATACGATTGAAGCGATTAAAAAGTTTATTCCTGATGCAAAAAAGGTGGGCATTATTTATAACAATGGTGAACCAAACTCTGTTGTGAATGTTAAACATGCGAAAGAGGCATTGGAAGCAGCAGGACTTGAAGCTGTGGAAACGACGATCTCCACCAGCTCTGAAGTGAAGCAGGCTGCCGAGTCGATGGTTGGTCGTGTGGATGTGTTGTACATTCCAAAGGACAACACGGTTGTTGCCGCCCTTGAGTCCGTTATCACCGTAGCGAATGACAAAGATATCCCAACATTTGTTGGTGAAGGCGATTCAGTAAAACGCGGAACGTTCGCATCGTATGGCTTCGATTACCATGACCTTGGCTACACAACCGGAAAAATGGCCGTGGAAATCCTTAAAGGCAAAAAGCCTAGCGACATGCCTGTCGGCTTCCCGGAAAACCTTGAGCTGATTGTCAATAAGAAAGCGGCTGAGGAGGAAGGGGTCACCTTAACCGAGGACATGCTGAAGGACGCTAAGATTGTTGGAGAGTAAGGCCTATAACCTGCCGATATTTTTGGCGGGTTATTTTTGTATCAGGATTCAGACATTTGTTTCTACTAATTTCCCAATCTAATTAAACCAAATTCCCCTTCTTTTATTTAGTGCAAATTAATAGCTTAAAAAGATGGCTATCTATTTTAAAGGGGGAATGGTGTTGCGAAGGAGTAGGAGAATCATGTCTTTCATTCTAGTTTTATTGTTGATGGTACCGGCTGCTGCCAGGGCTGGTGATTTGGGCGGGGGTTCCTCGGGTGTACCTGGAACGTGGTATGTGGGAGCTGATCCTAGTTGGATTGATCCCGCAAAGTCACCAATTGTCTTTGTTCATGGTTATAATAACTCAGCTTCTGTTTGGTGGGAAGGCAATGATATGTATGAAACGGCACTCGCGAACGGCTACCAGACTGCGTTCATCGATCTCTACGCTGATCGTGATATGTGGGAGAATGGAGCGCTGCTCGCACAAAAACTGAAGGTGATCTATGACTATTTTGGCCAGAAGAAGCTTGTTGTCGTTGGATACAGTAAGGGTGGAGTTGACGCGCAAACAGCACTTGTCCACTACGGTGCTTATCCATATGTTTCGAATGTCATTACACTTTCATCGCCGCATCATGGCACACAGCTGTCCGACCTTGCCCACAGCAGCACAGCCTGGTGGCTTGCGGCTTTGCTTGGAAACAATAATGACGCAACCCGTTCCCTCCAGACTGGGAATATGAAGTACTTCCGCAGTATCACGGACCCGCATGCCAATGCCAAGCTGAACCTGTACTATACATTGGGCGGGACGAAATGGGGCTCTTTTGGCAGTGCAACTTATTGGGGCGGACTGTATTTGAGCAGCTATGGCGCTAATGATGGAGTTGTCACCATCACTAGCTCCCGTGTTCCTGGTGGCACAATTGTCCGGGAAGGAGCCTGGAACCATACGATGATTCGAGAAGGTTCCTATACTTTTTCAGTTTTCAAATCTTATACTATGGCAACCCAGCCGGCCGTCACTGCCGCTAATACAAGTGTAGAAAGCGTCTCGAGTGGACTTGATATGAACCAGATTGTCAGGGGCGGAAAGGGAGATAAGGGTATCAAAGACAGCTTCGTGATTGAGGACGGAGCGGATGGGTTCAAGCTTGCTTTCCTGAGCGACCAGCGTTTGTCGTCACTCAAACTGAAAGGGCCGGACGGAAAAGAATATAATGTGGCCGGGATTGAGATGGATACTAGTGAATTTTTTAAAGGTGCCTGGGTTCACCTGTTTGAAATCGATCAGCCGGATGCGGGGAAATGGACAGTGTCAGGGCCAGCCGCCGCCTATTTGTATACTGTTAGAATCGAAAGTCCATTAGGAGCAGAGTTATTTAAGGGTCCGAAAAATAAAAGCTTAAAAGCTAACTATCAAACAAACTGGATTCAATATCATATAGACGGCAAGAAAAAGTTGAAGGAAGCAGGGAAAGGATCCAAAGCGGGAATCGTTGCGGATGGAGATTTTACCGAAGCAGGAGTTTACAACCTGACGACGGAAGTGACCGGCATTGATGCAAAAGGAAAACCATTTGAACGGACGATTATTGAATCTATTTATGTAGATGAATTTGGGAATATCCATCGTTAATGAGGAAGGCGGCTGCATCTTTATGTGCAGCCGCCTTTTTTGAGGTTAGTATTTTACTTGTATGCTATGAGAACAATTATGCCCGGAAAAATCTCAATTAGTGGTTGTCGTGAGGGGTACGAGAACAACTCAAAGAGAAAAAAGGCGGGCGAGTTGTTATGAGAGGCGGTACGAGAACAACTCAAAGAGAAA
>NZ_JBALSS010000052.1:16960-29428 GCF_036967045.1 Bacillus sp. JJ1609
AACAACTCAAAGAGAAAATGGGGCGGCGAGTTGTTATGAGAGGTGGTCCGAGAACAACTCAAAGAGAAAAAAGGGCGACGAGTTGTTATGAGAGGGACCCGAGAACAACTCAGCTGGAAAAAATCTCATCGAGTTGTCATCGGAGGGACACACAACCAATTAACTTGCTCTAAGCGGTGTCTTTTGGAGTAGACTGCAAATAAGATACTGTTCATAGCATAAGTCTAATTTACTAATTTTTACAAACTGGGTTGATAGGACGTAATCCTGACCGATATAAAAGCAAAGCAGAGGATGTACATCAGGAGGAGAAGCAATGCATGTTTTGGATCTGATTGCTAAAATCAACACCAGTGTCGAAGAGCTCGACTTTGCTGCCGCTAGGTTGTATATGGAAGAAAACATTGAAATCCTGAACGAGAATAGGAACTATTTAAAGACGAATGCCAGGGATTTACTTGAGTTTTTAACGAAAAGAATGGAAGCAGGCCAAAAGCCGCTGACGAGACAGGATATGTCGGTCATCAATGCGGTGAATAGCTATGCGTCAAAATTTGACCTGAGAGGCCTGAAGGTAATCATCAGGGATCATTCTCTGTTATTTTTACGGAATGATATCTCAGCCTATTTGAATATGGATGCGAGAATTATTCTCGAAGGAATGGGCGCGATCCATAAAGCAGGGTAACCGGAGTAACTCTATTAACAGGAATTGAATAATTTTATAATAAGGTTACATTTTTTCGGATAGCGGTTTCCACATTGGAAATCGTTTTTTTATTTATCAGAGCCGTGCTCAAATCTTTATGTGATGGGAAATATGACCTTTCCCATAAGGAATGTCTATCACAAAGCGGAATAATTTTCATACAGAATATTACAGGATTTTTACAGAAAATAGCGAATATAAACATATTAGTGTAAAAATATCAAAGAAGATAAAGAGAATGATTGATAGATGGGGGAGGGAAATCCAGTGAGGGATCAAATGAATCCGACTGTAGAGAGAATTTTAGTAAATATCGACAAGGTCATGACCGGTAAACGAAATGTCGCTGAACTGAGCTTGATTGCATTGCTTGCCGGCGGCCACGTGCTGCTTGAGGATGTACCAGGTGTGGGGAAAACGATGATGGTGCGTGCGCTTGCGAAATCTGTGAGCGCCCAGTTCCGCAGAATCCAGTTTACACCGGACTTATTGCCGTCAGATGTTACCGGTGTATCGATTTATAATCCAAAGGAAATGGAATTCCAGTTCAGGCCTGGACCAATCATGGGCAATATCATTCTTGCTGATGAAATTAACAGAACGTCACCTAAGACACAGTCTGCTCTTTTGGAAGGGATGGAAGAGCAAAGTGTTACGGTTGATGGTGTGACACATAGGCTTGAGAAGCCATTCTTTGTTATGGCGACGCAAAACCCGATTGATTATGAAGGAACTTACCCGCTGCCTGAAGCGCAGCTTGACCGTTTCTTATTAAAAATGAAGATGGGCTATCCTGCATTGGATGAAGAGATGGAAGTTCTGAGTCGGGCGCAGCGCAACCTTCCAATTGAAGATCTGCAGCCGGTTGTTACGCTTGAGGATCTTCGTGACCTTCAGAACGAGATTAAAGAAGTTTTTGTTGATGATTCAATCAAGCGCTATATCGTTGAGCTTGCGAGCAGGACCCGCGGCCATGCGAGTGTCTATCTTGGTGCGAGCCCTCGCGGATCGATCGCGCTGATGAAGGCGGCTCAAGCCTATGCGTTTATTTATGGCAGGGACTATGTCATTCCAGATGATGTCCAGTATTTGGCTTCATATGTTTTTGCTCATAGGATCATCTTGAAATCTGAAGCCAGATTCGAAGGGATTACGGCTGAGGATGTCGTGAGCAGAGTGTTAGCGAGAGTGCCTGTGCCGGTGCAAAGGCTTGTGAAGTAATATGAGAAGAATTTTCCAAAAGTTCAAAGAAATTTGGAAGCTCATCGTGTTGCTATTTTTAATCATCATTACTTTCTCCTATGCGATGTTTCAGGGAGGCTTTGTCAGCTGGTTCCTTTTCTACAGCTTTTTACCGTTTGGTCTGTATGCTTTAGGACTTGCCCTATACTCATTGAAAGAAATCAGGGCTGAAAGAGTCTATACAAAACAAGAATACAATGCTGGCGAAAAGTTTAAGGCAAGCATTGTCCTTGAACGGAAATTTCCCTTCCCGCTTTTTTATGCGATTGCGGATGAACAGGCTGGGGAGACGCTTGCTGGCAACAATGATCTGCAAAAAGCGAAAACGATGCTTTTTCCGGGGTTCAATCGTGTTTTCAGTTTTGACTATTCCATTGAAAATCTGCCGCGCGGTGAGCATCTTTTAACAGGAATCAAGCTGAAAACGGGCGATCCACTCGGCTTGATTGAAAAAGAAAAGCTCCTGCCTTTTGAGAGCAAAATCCTCGTGTACCCTGCATATCAGGAGATGGTCTACCGCCCGGTTGCCCATCATTTCGACCAGGGGATGACGGCATCAAAGGAACGGGTACAGCGTGATACTTCGATGGCAATCGGGGTCAGGGAGTATCAGCCTGGAGACCGTTTTTCCTGGATAAACTGGAAGGCTACCGCCAGGCGGAACGATATTATGACGAAGGAATTCGAACAGAGGCAGTCCCATGATGTTTCGATCCTGATGGATTGTGCTCCTGAGCAGCGATTTGAAGTCGTTGTTTCGTTTACTGCTTCTGTAATCAGGGCAATTTTACGAAAAGGTGCACAGGTGGGCCTGCTTACTTCAAGTGCTGAGCGGACCGTTTTTCCAATCCGCGGCGGAGAAATCCAGCAACAGCAGCTTCTCTACCATTTGGCTAAAATCCAGGACGAGAGCCCGGTTACATTTGACCGTGTGCTGGAGGCTGAGACTTTCCTGGCGCAGCAAAATAATTCAATCATGCTGATTACCGCTCAATTGACAAAGGAGCTGATTGAAAAAGCAGCTTTTTACAATCAAAGAAATGGTTCAGTCAGCATTTTCCAGATTAAGAATGCCCAGGAATCCCCAACTAAAGCGGAAATAAATTTAAGGTCATCTGCATACGCGCGAGGAATCAGGCTAGTCATGGTCCACGACGGTCAATTTTCAGAAGCCTTCTCGGAGGTGAACAGAGGATGACGATGGATAAACCAAAAAAAGATATTACCGTCTTTTTATTGTATCTATTCAGCTTTCTGCTGCTGTGGGAGTGGCTGCGGCCATTAAAGGAACTAACAGACACAGGCCACTTAAGTGTATTTCTTGCATTTGTCTTTATCTCATTGATGATGTCTTATTTCGGGATGCCGGTCATTCCGTCGGGTTTAATTAAAATGATTTTTATCCTGTACTCGGTCCATTTCATGTATTATGAAGGAACGTTTTTCAGCGTAGGCTGGTTTGGCGAGCTGATACGGGAAGTCCAGGCGAATGCAGGGCTCGTGATGGCTACAGAGTGGAATGAGTTAACGAATGTTTTTCGGACGCTTCTGTTCTTTGTCCTGTTGTGGCTGATGTCCTATTTGATTCAATACTGGCTGATCAACAGGAAGCAAATCTTTGTCTTCTTTTTCATGACAATGATTTATATTACGGTGCTTGATACGTTCACCCCTTATGAAGCAGATGTGGCCATTGTCCGGACGGTCATCTCTGGTTTTGCCGTGATGGGAATGCTGGCCTATTACCGTATTGTGGACAAGGAATTTGTAAAGAAAAATCTTGATAGCGCGAAAAAATGGATGGTGCCGCTGGTCGTTATGATTGCTTTGAGTGTTGGTATTGGCTTTACAGCGCCAAAGGCAGATCCCATCTGGCCAGACCCAGTGCCATTCATCACTTCATATAATGAGGACAGTGGCAGCGGAAGCGTCAAGAAAGTTGGTTATGGAACGGATGATTCTGCACTTGGGGGACCGTTCATCGGTGACGACAGGGTTGTTTTTGAAGCTGAAGCCGATGGCCGGCATTACTGGAGAATCGAGACAAAGGATATTTATACAGGTAAAGGCTGGGTAGTGGAACCAGGGACAGAAATGCCAATCAGTTTCTATCCGCAGCAAGCCGTACCACTACAGCCGTTTGAAGCTGGAGTAAAGACAGAGCAGCGTACAAGCAAGGTGATTCCTAAGATAGGCTATCCACATATTGTTTATCCGCTTGGGGCTAAGCAAGTGGATGCGCCAGTGGGAAATAGAATACTTGAATTCAGCCTGGACCCTGTTACGGAAAAAATCCTTTCAGTCACTGATGGTACAGCAGGTTCAATTGGGCCGTATTCAGTCACGTTTGATTACCCGGTATACAGCATGGAGAAGCTTAAAGCTTCAGGCGCTGCAGGTCTTCCGGCTGATAACTATGCAAACACAGAATTTATGGAGAAGTATACCCAGGTTCCGGAGGGTCTACCGGCAAGGGTAACAGACCTTGCTGCAGATATTACCAAAGATAAAACATCGTGGCTTGATAAAGCAAAAGCGATTGAAAAACACTTCCGATCCAATGAATTCGTGTATGACCAAAGCAGAGTGGCAGTCCCTGAAGAGAATCAGGATTATGTTGACCAGTTCCTGTTTGAAACGCAGCGTGGTTATTGCGATAATTTCTCCACTTCGATGGTCGTCATGATGCGTACACTTGGAATACCTTCCCGTTGGGTAAAAGGGTATACAGAAGGGGAATACAAAGATACGCTAGAGGATGGACGCAGGGTTTATGAGGTAACCAATAACAATGCCCATTCCTGGGTAGAAGTGTATTTCCCTGGTGTTGGCTGGCTCCCATTTGAACCGACACAAGGTTTTTCAAATAATGTGCAGTTTGAATATGAAAAGAAAGACACACAAACTCAAACAGATCAAGATACTGAAGAAGATACGACACCTGAGGCTCCTAAGAAGCCTGAAACTCCGGAAGAGCAGGCAAAGTCCAACCAGCCTAAAATCTCTTTTTCAGATGGTTTGAAAAAAGCGGGAACCTTCCTGAAGACAAACATGAAGAAAATCGTCTTAACTCTGCTGGCTTTTGCTCTCCTTTCAGCTATTCTTTACAAGTTGCGCGCGAAATGGATGCCGATTTTTTACATCCTTCTCTACAAGTATAAAAAGGATGACAAATACCTGGAAAAGGCTTATATGGCTCTCTTGAAGCAGCTCGAGCGCTATGGCTTGAAAAGGGAGAAGGGCCAAACATTGAGAGACTATGCGATTTACGTGGATCAATTTTTCTCATCGAAAGAGATGGGAAGGCTGACAACCACATATGAAGAATATCTCTATCGAGGCAGCTCGGAAGAAGGCGTGTGGGAGGAAGCAAAAAAACACTGGGAATTCTTGATTAAAAAAGCTGGTGCTTGACCGTTAAATTATTATACTGGTACAATGTTTGAAAATATATAGAATAATCCTTCATATATCCTCGATAATAAGGTTCGAAAGTATCTACCAAATCACCGTAAATGATTTGACTATGAAGGCAGATTCTTTTCGTTCGTCCAGGGCTGGAATTCTGCTTTCATTTTTTTGAAAGGGAGAATTCTGGCTTTTTTAATGCGGCGGAAATTGGATAGGCTATTAATATTACATAAAGCCAGTATTCTCCCCCAAGGTCCTTAAGAGGAAGTGGCGTCTACGAGCGTGGCGACGGACAGGAAGTTCTAGTCAGGCGAGTGCCACACGATGTGGCATGCTACGAGCGTGGGATTTTTAAATTTTAATGAGGTGACTTTATGAAAAATGAGCTTCAAGACCAGGAAATGATTGTTGTATTAGATTTCGGCAGCCAGTATAACCAATTGATCACGAGAAGGATCAGGGAATTTGGCGTTTACAGTGAGCTTCACCCACACACGATCACTGCAGAAGAGATCAAGAAAATGAATCCAAAAGGAATTATTTTCTCAGGCGGTCCGAACAGTGTTTATGACGAAGGGGCATTCCGCTGTGATGAGGAGATTTTTGAACTAGGCTTGCCGATCCTGGGCATTTGCTACGGAATGCAGCTGATGACGATGCATTTCGGCGGCAAAGTCGAAAAGGCGAAGAACAGGGAGTATGGTAAAGCGCTGCTGACTTTGCATAACCAGAATGCTTTATTCGGAGGCACACCTGAAGAGCAAATTGTCTGGATGAGCCATGGTGACCTGGTTACGATGTCACCGCCTGGTTTCAGTGTAGACGGAATCAATCCATCCTGCCCGATTGCGGCAATGAGCGATGAAAGCCGCAAGCTTTATGCGGTACAATTCCATCCTGAGGTACGACACTCTGTTTATGGTAATGACCTTTTGAAAAACTTTGTTTTCAAGGTATGTGAATGCAAGGGTGACTGGTCAATGGAAAACTTCATCGAAATTGAGATGGAGAAAATCCGCCAGCTAGTTGGCGACAAAAAAGTCCTTTGTGCATTGAGCGGCGGTGTGGATTCTTCTGTAGTAGCAGTCCTGATCCATAAAGCAATCGGCGACCAGCTGACATGTATCTTCGTTGACCACGGCTTATTGCGAAAAGGCGAAGCGGAAGGCGTCATGCAGACTTTTGCTGAAGGTTTTAATATGAATGTCATTAAGGTCGATGCGAAAGAACGCTTCTTAAACAAGCTGGAGGGAGTTTCTGACCCTGAGCAAAAGCGAAAAATCATCGGCAATGAGTTCATTTATGTATTCGACGATGAGGCTACAAAATTAGAGGGAATCGAGTTTTTGGCTCAGGGCACGTTGTATACCGATATTATCGAAAGCGGGACTGCGACTGCGCAGACTATCAAGTCCCACCACAATGTGGGCGGGCTGCCTGAAGATATGCAGTTCAAATTAATCGAGCCGCTGAATACATTATTCAAGGATGAGGTAAGAGCGCTTGGTGCAGAGCTTGGCATTTCTGATGAAGTCGTCTGGCGTCAGCCGTTCCCGGGTCCTGGACTTGGAATCCGTGTTCTTGGGGCGATTTCTGAAGAGAAGCTTGAGATTGTTCGGGAATCAGATCAGATTCTCCGTGATGAAATCAAAAAAGCTGGCCTTGACCGTGACATCTGGCAATACTTCACTGTTCTGCCTGACATCCGCAGTGTCGGTGTAATGGGCGATGCGAGAACGTACGACTACACGATCGGCATCCGTGCGGTTACTTCAATTGATGGCATGACATCCGATTGGGCAAGAATCCCTTGGGATGTTCTTGAAATTATTTCTACGAGAATTGTCAACGAAGTAAACCATGTGAATCGCGTCGTTTATGATATTACAAGCAAGCCACCTGCAACAATTGAATGGGAATAAAATACGAACGATTTTAAAAACGAACATGAAAATGTTCGTTTTTTTTTATTGACTAGGGCAAAAAGTCCTGTTAGAATAAAGCAGAACTTAATAATTTGTCAAAATTCGTCGTATAATATTGGGGATATGGCCCAAAAGTTTCTACCGAGCTACCGTAAATGGCTTGACTACGAGGTGAATAAAACAGGTGTGCAATAGCTCTCATCTTTTTTCTGCCCTGTTTTTATCCAATTGCCTACAGTCAACGCCTCGGTATCCGTGGCGTTTTATTTTTGGCCATATTTCCCGAATTAATTGTTCAGGGGGAAAAGAGATGAAGAAGTATTTCGAATTTGAGAAGCTAGGCACGAATTATCGCCGTGAGTTCATGGGCGGTATGACAACATTCCTTGCAATGGCCTACATTTTAATTGTCAATCCAATCACGCTGACTCTGGCGGATGTAAAAGACCTTCCGGATGCATTGAGAATGGATTACGGTGCAGTATTCGTTGCAACCGCGCTTGCAGCCGCACTTGGATCGATTATTATGGGTCTGATCGGTAAGTACCCGATCGCGCTTGCTCCTGGTATGGGCTTGAACGCCTTCTTTGCCTACACAGTTGTTTTGGGTAGTGGAGCTCCTTGGCAGCATGCACTTGCAGCTGTATTCATTTCAGGAGTATTCTTCCTGTTGCTGACGATTTCAGGTCTTCGTGAAAAAATCATCAACGCCATCCCGGTTGAACTGAAGCACGCAGTTGGTGCTGGTATTGGATTATTCATTACTTTTATCGGGTTGAAAAATGCTGGAATCATCGTTGACAATCCAGCGACATTGGTTGGTTTAGGGGATTTAACAAACGGAAATACATTGCTTGCAATCTTCGGTTTGCTGATCACGGTTATTATGATGACTAGAGGAATTAATGGAGCAGTATTTTTCGGAATGATCGTAACGGTTATTGTTGGTATGATTTTTAACCTGATTGATAAGCCTGAACAAGTGGTTGGTGCTGTACCAAGCATCGCACCTACTTTCGGTGCAGTATTTACAGCCTTTGGTGATCCATCATTCTATACAGCAACAATGGTCGGCATTATTTTGACCTTCCTGTTTGTAGACTTCTTTGACAACGCAGGTACACTGGTTGCTGTAGCTAACCAGGCTGGATTGATGAAAGACAATAAGCTGCCGCGCGCTGGCCGTGCACTTTTCGCGGATTCTATCGCATCGATTGTCGGATCTATTCTTGGAACATCAACAACGACTTCTTATATTGAATCATCAGCAGGGGTTGCTTCTGGAGCACGTAGCGGTTTTGCTTCCCTTGTAACGGCAGGATTCTTCCTGTTAGCCCTGTTCTTCTTCCCGGTTCTATCAGTTGTGACAGCACCAGTAACTGCACCTGCATTAATCATTGTCGGTGTACTGATGGTCTCATCTCTTGGTAAAATCGAATGGTCTCGCTTTGAAATTGCGGTTCCATCATTCCTGACAATGATTACTATGCCGCTTTCATACAGTATTGCAACTGGTATCGCAGCAGGATTCATCTTTTATCCAATCACGATGATGGTAAAAGGCCGCAGAAAAGATATTCACCCAATCATGTATATCTTCTTCATCATCTTTGTTCTTTACTTTGTATTTTTAACAGAATAACAGAGAGGGGGTTCAGCAGGTTTCTGCTGAGCCTCTTTTTTTGCAGAATTACCATTAAATAAATTTCGAATTCAAAGCTTTGTGGATTGACTTCTATTTTTACCTTTTATACGATATTCGGTAAGACAAGCTGAAACGGGGATGCAACATGGATAAAATTGAAGTGAAAAAAGGATTAAACAATAATGTCATGATTGCTGACCACCCTAAATTTGGCGAAGTTATCCTGATCGGCAAAGGAATTGGCTTCAACCGGAAAAAGGGAGATCTAATAGAAGACGGTCAAGCGGAAAAGATGTTTGTCCTAAAGGATGAAAAAGAACAGGCCAATTACATCAAGCTCCTGCCGTTTGTAGAAAATGACCTGCACGAAGCAATCATCGCTTCTATTGAACTGATAAAGAAGAGGACCGCCAGCACTCTGAACGAGCATATACACGTAGCGCTGACGGACCATCTGATGTTTGCTGCCAGCAGAATGGCAACAGGCCTTGAATTCAAGAATCCATTTTTAGTGGAAACAAAGACTTTGTATCCGACGGAATTTGAAATCGCCAAAGATGTGGTTCAGCTGTTCAAAGATAAATCTGGGATAGAGCTTCCGGTTGGGGAAACAGGGTTTATTGCCCTGCATATTCATAGTGCGGTAATGAATCGCAATCTTTCTGAAGTCAATATACACTCGCAGCTTGTGACAAAATTGGTACAAATGATAGAAGATCATTTAAATATAGAGATAGATAAAGAAGGTATTGATTACACGAGACTCGTGCGGCATCTGCGTTTTGCGATTGAAAGGGTCAATAATGGCGAAAAGGTCGATGAGCCGGAAAAATTTTCTGCCCTCTTGAAAGAAGAATATCCTGTGTGCTACAATCTTTCATGGAAACTCATTAAAGTGATGCAGCAGACCTTGAAAAAACAAGTATGCGATGCTGAAGCTGTGTATCTGACGATGCATTTGCAAAGGCTTCAGAAAAAAGTTAAATAGGTTATAATTTTTTACGTGTTACTGATTCGATCAGGCATGAGTAAGAATGTAATTGAAACGAAGTTTTATGGGTAATATATCCGTATGCTTCTTTTCGGTACATCTTTCTCATGCCTTTTTTATTTGTTTTTTTAATGTTTGTAACCGCTTTAGGAGTAAAAAATAACAGGAGGTATTCCTATGTTTAAGAAAGCTTTTGGTGTTCTGCAAAAAGTAGGGAAAGCGCTTATGCTTCCAGTTGCACTATTGCCAGCTGCAGGTATCCTGCTTGCTCTTGGTGCGGCTCTAAGAAACCCTGCATTGCTGGAGCTTGCTCCATTTTTAGATAATAGTGGCGTCGATATGGTTGCTGCTGTCATGCAAAAAGCCGGAGACATCGTCTTCGGAAACCTGCCGCTCTTGTTTGCGGTTGGTGTAGCTGTTGGTTTGGCAGGCGGTGAAGGAGTTGCCGGTCTGGCAGCGATTATCGGTTACCTGATCATGAACGTAACGATGGGTACAGTTTTAGGTATTACTCCAGAAGATGTTAATGGGCTTAATTACGCAAGTATTCTTGGTGTCCCTACCCTTCAGACAGGGGTGTTCGGTGGTATCATCGTTGGGATCATTGCTGCGGGGCTTTACAATAAGTTCTATGAAATTGAATTGCCATCTTACCTTGGTTTCTTTGCCGGTAAGCGATTTGTACCAATTATCACTGCCGGAACAGCTATCCTGCTTGGTTTATTGATGCTTGTCATTTGGCCTCCAATCCAAAGCGGATTAAATGCATTCTCACAAAATATGGTTCACGCAAACCTGACTCTTTCTGCATTTATATTCGGTGTAGTAGAACGTTCGTTGATTCCATTCGGATTGCATCATATTTTCTATTCACCATTCTGGTATGAGTTTGGTCAGTATACGACTCAGGCTGGAGAAGTTGTACGCGGTGACCAGCGTATCTTCATGGCTGAAATCGCGGATAACGTACAAAACCTTTCTGCTGGTACATTCATGACTGGTAAATTCCCGTTCATGATGTTCGGTCTTCCAGCTGCTGCATTGGCTATTTATCACGAAGCACGTCCTGAAAGAAAAGTTGTTGTCGGCGGTTTGATGGTATCTGCTGCTTTGACTTCGTTCCTAACAGGTATTACAGAACCACTAGAATTCTCATTCTTATTCGTTGCGCCAATACTATTTGGTGTACATGCTATTTTTGCCGGTTTATCTTTCATGGTAATGCATCTATTGGATGTAAAAATCGGTATGACATTCTCAGGTGGTCTAATTGACTACATTCTGTTTGGTTTGATCAACCCGCAGACAAATGCTTGGTTAGTCATTCCGGTTGGTTTAGTATTTGCGGTGATTTACTATTTCGGATTCAGATTCGCTATCCGCAAGTTCAACCTGATGACTCCTGGCCGTGAAGCGGTTGAAGATGATCAGGAAGAAAGCGGAGCGAAGCGTAACACTGGCGATCTTCCATACGAAGTGCTAGAAGCAATGGGCGGACAGGAAAATATCGCTCACCTTGATGCTTGTATCACGCGCCTTCGTGTATCTGTAAATGACATCAAAAATGTAGATAAAGATCGTTTGAAAAAACTTGGCGCTGCAGGTGTCCTTGAAGTGGGCAACAATATCCAGGCAATCTTCGGCCCTCGTTCAGAAACAATCAAGGGACAGATGAAAGATATCATGAGCGGCAAGAAGCCACGTCCAGTGGAAACAGTTCAAGCTAAAGAGGTTGAGCAGCAAATTGAAGAAGTAAATCCAGAAGCATTGCAAACGCATCATGATAGAGATGCAGAAGTAATCGTTTCTCCTATTAAAGGTGAAATCAAGCCAATCACTGAAGTGCCAGATGCTGTATTCTCAGGAAAAATGATGGGCGACGGTTTTGCGATCGTTCCATCTGAAGGCACAATCGTTTCACCGGTTGACGGTAAAATTGTAAACTTATTCCCTACAAAGCATGCTATCGGCATTCTTTCCGATGCTGGAAGAGAAATCCTCATCCACGTGGGTATTGATACAGTGAACTTGAAGGGACAAGGCTTCGAAACGCTTGTTTCTGAAAATGATACAGTGACAAAAGGACAGCCATTATTGAAGGTGGATCTTGATTACATCAAGGAACATGCGACTTCAATCATGACTCCGATTGTCTTCACGAACCTTGCTGAAGGTGAAAGCATCGTTATTAACAAGCAAGGCAATGTAGACGTGAAGGAAGAAAACATCATCACTATTTCTAAATAAGAAGCAGTTCTGCCAGCCTCCCTGTATGGGAGGCTGTTTTTGTATGTAAAAGATTTGTTGTAGGGTAAGAATGAAGTGTGTGCTTGAAAGAACAATTCATTTTCCATTTTTTACAATGTTTAAACATGTTGACTCTGGAGATGGGCGATGATAGTATATAGAAACAGTCGCGAACAAGTTAACAACATTTTAATCTTGAAAAAAAGAAATTAAAAAAGCTGTTGACATTCGATGCTGTAACGTGTTAAATTATTAAAGTCGCTTCTGAGCGGCGCAAACAAATTGCTCTTTGAAAACT
>NZ_JBALSS010000053.1:0-2852 GCF_036967045.1 Bacillus sp. JJ1609
TATCTAGTTTTGAGGGAATGAAAATTTTCTCTTGCAAAATGCATTAAAGACAGTATAATAGAAATTGTCTTTGGAAAAATGTCTGGTGGCGATGGCGAGAAGGTCACACCCGTTCCCATACCGAACACGGAAGTTAAGCTTCTCAGCGCCGATGGTAGTTGGGGGTTTCCCCCTGTGAGAGTAGGACGCCGCCGGGCAAGATGCATTTTCATCCTGGACAAACTTCCTGGATGAGGCATTCGAATCAACTGCATAGAGTTATGAAAAATACCATTATTCCGCAGTAGCTCAGTGGTAGAGCACTCGGCTGTTAACCGAGCGGTCGTAGGTTCGAATCCTACCTGCGGAGCCATTATCTCTAAATGACATTGATCATTTGAGCTGGCAGCAAAATGCTTCCATAGCTCAGCAGGTAGAGCACTTCCATGGTAAGGAAGAGGTCAGCGGTTCGAGCCCGCTTGGAAGCTCTGAAAATATTAATAATATGGCCCCTTGGTCAAGCGGTTAAGACACCGCCCTTTCACGGCGGTAACACGGGTTCGAATCCCGTAGGGGTCACTTAGTTTTTTTCGCGCTAGCGAAAATAAACTTCCTTAAAATCGTACTAACGATAACAAATGGAGGATTAGCTCAGCTGGGAGAGCATCTGCCTTACAAGCAGAGGGTCGGCGGTTCGATCCCGTCATCCTCCACCATTATTTTTTCACGTAGTGAAAAAAATCTTCATTAAATGCCGGTGTAGCTCAATTGGTAGAGCAACTGACTTGTAATCAGTAGGTTGGGGGTTCAAGTCCTCTCGCCGGCACCATTTTCTTACTTAACTGGTCTTAATCAGCAGTAAGATTTGTGGAGGGGTAGCGAAGTGGCTAAACGCGGCGGACTGTAAATCCGCTCCCTCAGGGTTCGGCGGTTCGAATCCGTCCCCCTCCACCATTTTAATACATATTAAAATTGGACAAGTAACTGATGTCCTTTTTATTTTTCCCATTGGGCTATAGCCAAGCGGTAAGGCAACGGACTTTGACTCCGTCATGCGTTGGTTCGAATCCAGCTAGCCCAGCCATTTATTTTCTTTTTGCATTTGATGCTTAACGGACGATAAATAGGGTAGATTAAGCCTATGAGCCATTAGCTCAGTCGGTAGAGCAAGTTGCTCACTACCTTGGCCAACTTCTGCGGCAACTTGCGAGAAAGACCGTGAGGACTTTCGAGCATCTTAGATGCGACAGTGAAGCCTGATTGGGTGAGTTTAACTTTGAATTAATCTATACTTTACGAGCCATTAGCTCAGTCGGTAGAGCATCTGACTTTTAATCAGAGGGTCGAAGGTTCGAGTCCTTCATGGCTCACTCATGTTAAGGCCCCTAAGAATAAACTTTATCCTTTATTTTTAGGGGTCTTATTTATATAATATAATTATGCGGAAGTAGTTCAGTGGTAGAATACAACCTTGCCAAGGTTGGGGTCGCGGGTTCGAATCCCGTCTTCCGCTCCAAATGGGGCCTTAGCTCAGCTGGGAGAGCGCCTGCCTTGCACGCAGGAGGTCAGCGGTTCGATCCCGCTAGGCTCCACCATTACACTACATAAATACCATTTCAGCCATAAATCCAATAGGGTTTATGGCTTTTTTTATTGTCCATATTAAAACATTGTCGATTATATTATTCATTAAATTCCAAACCGTATATATATTCATAAAATTGTCCAGTTGAGTCATTGAAATGAAAGCGGTTAAAATGGTGTAAAAGGGGAGAAAGTAGGGGTTGGTATGAGAAAGCTTTCAATAATTGGTATGCCTATGGATTTGGGGCAGATGAGAAGGGGCGTCGACATGGGGCCCAGCGCTATCCGTTATGCTGGCATCAATGAAAGATTAAAAGAATTATTTGATGAGATTGAAGATTTAGGAGATATCGCTGTTGGCCGGCCCGAAGTTAAGATTGATCCAAACAGTAATTTGAGAAATCTTGAGTTAGTGGCAGAGAAAAATAACCTGCTTGCGGAGGAAGTCGATAAAATCATCGAATCTGGTTCTTTCCCGCTCGTTTTAGGTGGGGACCATAGTATTGCGATTGGAACATTGGCTGGAGTTTCTAAACATTACAAGAACCTGGGCGTCATATGGTATGACGCGCACGGTGATTTAAATACTGCTGATACATCACCATCAGGGAATATCCACGGAATGCCTCTTGCTGCCAGCTTGGGCCTTGGACATGAATCATTGACTCAATTAGGGGGATTTGCGCCTAAAGTAAAGCCTGAAAATATCGTCATCATCGGCGCGCGTGCTCTTGACGATGGTGAAAAAGATTTAATAAAAGAACTCGGCATCAAGGTGTTCACGATGCATGAAATTGATAGACTGGGAATGGCGAAGGTTATGGAAGAAACAATCAACTATTTAAAAGATAAAACCGATGGTGTCCATCTTTCTCTGGATCTTGACGGTTTGGATCCAACCGATGCACCAGGTGTTGGTACACCGGTTTTCGGAGGCATCAGCTACCGAGAGAGTCATTTAGCAATGGAGATGCTCGAAGAGGCAGGCATTATCACTTCCGCGGAGTTTGTTGAGGTCAACCCGATTCTTGATGAAAAGAACAAGACCGCAATCGCAGCAGTAGCCTTAATGGGTTCTTTGTTTGGGGAAAAACTATTATAAAGGATTCATATCCTCCGATGAAATCGAATCGACTATCAAAAAAGTTTTCATATCAAACATATGAATTGAATATAAATATCTTGTTGATTGCAAAAAATAGGAGCAGCAGCCAGATTTGGCTGCTGCTCCTTTATAATTAATACATAACTGTTTTATTTGATGATAAGTTATAATACTTATTTAGTAG
>NZ_JBALSS010000054.1:0-347 GCF_036967045.1 Bacillus sp. JJ1609
AAAAAAGGCCGTTAATCCTACTTGACCAAGGCACCCTTTTGTTAAATAAGAAGTGGAGTTATTCTGGCGGAACTGGCGACTGTTGCTTTTCCCATTCAGATGGTCCTTCGTTTACCTCAATATACTTCCTCCAATAGTCACCAGTTTTCTTATCAAATATGATCAAATTTTGTTCATTTGCTGAAATAAATTCATATCTATATTGCTCCTCTGGTTCTGGGCTAAGAAAATTTATCGTATTCCTTATAGCACTCGTAATATTAAAGCCAGTAATAAGTAAGCAGAGACTTAAAATAATTATGGCACCCGTCAATGATAATCTTGGTTTCTTGTCGTTCAACACAATT
>NZ_JBALSS010000054.1:365-1454 GCF_036967045.1 Bacillus sp. JJ1609
CCCCCTAAATGGTATAAAAAGAACAAAAAGCATTATTATTTTCTTAAACATTACTGCATCGTTAGTGAAACAAGAATAAGCTGCCAACTGGCAGCCATAACATATTATGAAGAGATGCTTTCCTGAAACTTCTCTTTCAATGAGTTATATTCCCTATCGAGAATACTCATAAAAACATCAGTTTCGTATTTACCTTCAATTAGTGCCCCTTCCCTTTCAGTCCCTTCCTGGACAAAGCCGCATTTTTCATAGCATCTTATCGCACGCTTATTATATTCGAGAACCCTTAAGTCCACCCTATGAAGATTTAATTGTTCAAAAGCATACTTTAGAACAAGTTGGGTTACTTCGGTTCCTAGACCCCTATTCCATACAGAAGGATCAAAGAAACCCACCGCATATCGTGCCCGATTGTCAGCGAGGAGCTTATCCGTATGTATGGTGGCGATTCAAGAAATATGTAACCAAAAACTATGGAAGAGGCAACTAAATTCATAGACCTCATTCAAACTCGAATGGTGTATAGAATATCAAGACCGTTTTGTTGGCCAGGCAAGATTAACAGTTAATGGATTTATTGCCATATTAAAATAGTCTATAACATCACTTTCAATCGGCTGTCTTAGTAAGACATTTTTGCCTTTTATAACTGGAGCTTTATTCATTGATTTCACCCCTCAATGTTTATTTTCCATAAAAAGGTATTCGCTTCATAGAACCATAAATCCTTCTTCCACTAACCTAGGTAAACGAACTCCATACTATTAAACCGAACACTACCCAAAAGACAAACTTATTTATTCTTTTTTGCCCAAATTCTCCAGTAACAGTTTCGATTAGAATAACCAATCGATTCACTACAAGCAACAATAATACAGATAGTAGAGCCTGATACATCCGTTCTATTGGAAATCGAAAAATAAGATTAATAAGTAAAAATATAATGGCTGTTGTTATTAAGGTACTATAGTTTTCTTTCAAATTCTTTTTCATATGAGCTCTCCTTATTACCTTTTACCATCTTATTTGAATCCTCTTTCTCTACCTATAGGTTATATTTTCTTCTTACACTAACCTGCCCCTTTAGCT
>NZ_JBALSS010000054.1:1609-2568 GCF_036967045.1 Bacillus sp. JJ1609
AAATTTTTCTCTTACTAATTTTATATTACTTTCAAACTTTGCTTCCTTTGAAAGGAAGAGGTACTTAATATAAGCAAAAACTTCCTTTATTATTTCCCATATACTTTGTTCGTTTGTCTTCATCTATTTCCCTCATTTGCATTATGGTTGTTCAACTATACTGCCTCGTTAGCTCAATAAAAAAAGCTGTCTAAGCGACAGCTCCTATTTCGAATTTTGACTTTCCCTTACTCTTCTCATATTTGCCCCAAAAAGCAAAAAAAGCGAACATAGAGATAGCTCCTAATATACCTCCGACCACTTGGACGATTTGTGCTGTTTCCCAACCCAATAAAATCACCCCATGACTTCATATTGGTTATTATAATAACTTATTAGACCAAACCATAACAATTCCTTCTTCAACTATCCTGCCCCATTTGTTGAATAAGAAAAAGCCACCTGGTTTGGCAGCTGATTCTGAAAATAGGTACAGGCTACTTGAATAAGAATTTTTAAATCATTTTAAAATGATATGATTCAACCCTTTCGTCACCTGAAAACATATCTTTTATTTTGAATTGATTATTTTTCACCTCATTCTCGCCAATAATTATCACGTTAGGAATCTTCTCTTTGTTTGCTTTATCAAGAGCCTTGCCTAATTTTTTGTTGCTCATTTCATATTCAACTTTATAGCCTTTATTTCTTAAATAATTTGCTACCAACAAGGATTCTTTTTGAGTACCTAGTGGAACTATATAATAATCTATATTCGGATTCTCTCTTAATTTCTTCTCAGATGTACTCATAGCCGTATAAATTACATCTAAGCCGAATGATATTCCTACTGTTGAGAAGTTTTCATTTGTACCTATCAACCCACCGATTGCATTATCGTACCTTCCGCCACTCCCAATACTTGACTTTATAGATTGGTCAGATAAGAATATCTCATAAATAGTACCTGTGTAGATCTC
>NZ_JBALSS010000055.1:0-1092 GCF_036967045.1 Bacillus sp. JJ1609
GACTGAGCTACTGAGCCACTATAATATTTATCCTAAATTCTGAAAGGGTTAGGACCCTTTGCTCTAAAGCTTAATCGGAATGTGAGCATTTTGCTTTACCGACTGAGTTACTGAGCTTAATAAAAATGGCGGTCCCGACCGGGATCGAACCGGCGATCTCCTGCGTGACAGGCAGGCATGTTAACCGCTACACCACGGGACCAAAGTTTTTTCAAGTGTATTACTTGAAAAAAATTAATTGCGGGGGCAGGATTTGAACCTGCGACCTTCGGGTTATGAGCCCGACGAGCTACCGGGCTGCTCCACCCCGCGACGATAAAAAATGCAAATGAAATTATGGAGGAGGTAGAGGGATTCGAACCCCCGCGCGGTGTTACCCGCCTGTCGGTTTTCAAGACCGATCCCTTCAGCCGGACTTGGGTATACCTCCGTAAAATAACAACAATATAATGGTGGACCTTGTAGGACTCGAACCTACGACCGGACGGTTATGAGCCGTCTGCTCTAACCAGCTGAGCTAAAGGTCCATGTTTAGCCTAGATTGAATAGGTTCAACCAGATTGTAAAATTGGTAGCGGCGGAGGGGATCGAACCCCCGACCTTACGGGTATGAACCGTACGCTCTAGCCAGCTGAGCTACACCGCCAAATTAAATTTTCAAAAACATATGGTGGAGCCTAGCGGGATCGAACCGCTGACCTCCTGCGTGCAAGGCAGGCGCTCTCCCAGCTGAGCTAAGGCCCCATATTATATCAGTAGAATGGTCGGGAAGACAGGATTCGAACCTGCGACCCCTTGGTCCCAAACCAAGTGCTCTACCAAGCTGAGCTACTCCCCGATATAGAGTAAAATATAATGGCGCGCCCGAAAGGAGTCGAACCCATAACCTTCTGATCCGTAGTCAGACGCTCTATCCAATTGAGCTACGGGCGCATATGATGTAAAGGGAAGTTATTTCGCTAGCGCAAAAAACTTTGTTTATTTTACTTTGACAAAAAAACTTGGTGCCGAGGACCGGAATCGAACCGGTACGGTAGTCACCTACCGCAGGATTTTAAGTCCTGTGCGTCTGCCAGTTCCGCCACCCCGGCT
>NZ_JBALSS010000056.1:0-2259 GCF_036967045.1 Bacillus sp. JJ1609
GGAGTCTTCGCGCCTTCCACTCCAATCAACAGGGTTTCAATAAATGATCGGTGAACTGTATTTTTGACGACAAACTGTGACTATCTTTTTTAGGTCCTCCACTTAAAAAATAATGCATTCTTTCGTTCAATAATTAAATCTTTTAATGATAGAGTTCGTTATCTTTTCTATCAAGTATTAAAACTTTTTAAAAAGGAATAGCAATTTTCTCTCCATTAATAGGGCGAATGGAAAGATTTGAATCTAGATTTTGGATTAAGTAACCATCCGATTCCACGTTCGAAGAATACAAAGTACCAACATTGTTTTCTACCACCATCATAGTGTGGTCATCTAAACCGATCCCACTAAAATCTCTTTCTTTCAGCAAATTATGATAAGCTTCTGCTCGATCTTGATAATTGTAGTGAGAAATGATACAACCATCAACAAATCCCAATCCCTCTACTATTGTATAGCCTATCTCCATTTCATAACTTCCTGCAAAAGCAAACAATGCATGAGCACCTGCACTAAACCCAACTAAAATAGAATCCTTTTCAAATGCTTGTTTCAAAAATGGTATTGTTTTTGTTTCTTTTAGTTTCTCAATTAATTGAATCGTCGATCCTCTGCCAAAATAAATGAGATCTGCTTCAAGCAGCAGATATTCCATTCCAGGTTGAAGTAATTCTACTTCACATCCTTGTAATTCATAAAAATTACTGAACTGATGATAATTTTCTTCATCATCAGTTGATCCATACGGGATAAAAATAACCTTTGGTTTTTCCTTAATTATAAATCTCCGAATCTTCTCCTCTAGCTTCCAATCAAAATCTCCTCCATTATAACCGCCGCCAATTGCAATGATTTTTCCCATAATATTCTCACTTTCCAAGTTTAATAAACATAACCTTGTTTATTGATTTATTTTTGCATAAATATAGGTGTCCGTTAATCTTTACCCGTCTGCTGAAAGGTCATCATTTTTATGGATTCCTTCTAAAGTAAAGCCTAATTTTTCAGGTATTCTTCGACTTTTTATATTAGTAGATTCTACTCTAATTTCTATTCTGTTAAAATTAAGTTCCTTTATGCCAAGGTTTAAGACTTCTCTGACCGCTTCGGTAATATACCCGTTTCCACTGAATTTGGTGTTGATCCAGTAGCCAATTTCACCTTTTGGTACTTCCCAATTGATCCCCTGCAGGCTTGCTGTTCCGATAAATTCATTCGTTTCTTTATGGAAAATAAGAAAACGAAAACTGTCTCTTTTTTGAAACTTACTATATGCGTTTCTCAAATTTTCTTCTGTCTCTTCAACGGCTGGGATGCTCTGTGCAAATGGCATCCATGGCTTTAACTCGTTAAATGAATCCTTTATTGCTTTATTAACAATTTGGCCATCGCCTCTTTGAAATGGCGATCTCAATATTAATCTTTCGGTTTCCAACTGAGATGGGACATCAATTAGCATAGGGTTCATTGAATTTCTCCTCCATTTTGATTACATTAACTGAAAAAAGAACAATAAAAAACTCCCACCCCCAAGATAATCAAATCTTGAGGACGAGAGTTGAAACTTCGTGGTACCACCTCAGTTTGCCGATACATCACTATATCAGCCTTTTCGGGTACATCAATACCCTATCTCTCTATCGGGAGAAGCCGTCCTACAATCCCTAATTAAATTAGCTTAGTAAGAAACTCCGAGGTTTTATTCGTTAAGCAGATTTTTACTCCCTTTCACCGGATAGGAGCTCTCTATTAAAAATCATTACTTAACTACTTATCTCTTCAGCGTCTATAAATATTTAATTTTTAAATATATTACCAATTAATTACTTTATTGTAAATGATCTTTTATAAACATAAGTTAGTTAGTAAACGTCCGAATTAATCCTTGTCTGATTTACCCTCGGTCAGGTCATCAAAAGGCGTATATTCATTGCTTGGCAATTTACCTTTTTTTATGATTTTAAAAACTGAGTAAAACACTACCAATAATACGACGGCTATAAGGAAATAACCCACACATACCATCCCCCATTCTTCAAGTTATTATATTTGGGCAATCTGTTTAAAAATTGCACTTGTTTAAAATGAAGATTTATTGACTCTCGATTGAAAAATTTATAATACTTCAATCTGTTTCTTTAGGCTCTGTTAAACAAGGCTGTTGATTCTCGTTCCAGGCGCTTCGCTCTCCCCGGGGCGCTGAGCCTTCTCGTCGCTTCGCTTCTGCGGGGCCTCACCTGACCAGCTAAGCCCGCAGGA
>NZ_JBALSS010000056.1:2315-2962 GCF_036967045.1 Bacillus sp. JJ1609
TGGGCTTTAACAGAGCCATTCTTTAATAAAGTCTATTCGTTAGGATACTCCAAAAATCCTGGTTCACTTCAATTATTAAACAGAATGATTTTCGTTTAACTTATGCAGGATAATACTAGTTGTTATTGAATCTTATTATCTAGTAAAAAATTTAGGGAGAATACGAGAATGAAAAAACGTCATGAAGTCTTATTTAATCAATTAGAATCTTATAGGAATTATATTTTAGGTGTAGTAGAAAACTTGTCAGAACAAGAAGCAGAATTCATCCCAGCTGGCTTCAACAATAATATCCGTTGGAACCTGGGGCATATTTATCTAGACCAATTCATGTGGATTCAAGCTGTAACGAAAGAAAAGGTGCCTGTTGCTGAGCAATTTCACGAGTGGTTTGGATATGGCAGTTCACCTGCAAACTTTACATCAGAGACGCCTTCGTTAGAAGAACTAAGGATTCTGCTAAAAGAGCAGCCTTCAAAGATCAAAGAGGATTACGGTGATAGGCTTGAAGAGGAATTTCCACCTACAGAAATGGGAATGCACACGATAGAACAGGTACTAACCAGAACTATTTTTCATGAAGGAATGCATTTGCAAACGATTTTGGATATTAAGAAACTATTATAGCACCATTTAAAATGCTAAAA